>JAFWZN010000073.1 GCA_017522345.1 Clostridia bacterium
ATTTTCAATCGATTTTGGCGGCATGTACTTAAAAATCGCGCGTTTTCACAAAGCGCAGCGACTGAAAACGCTTCCCCTTTCCGATCCCCGCCCGGAAATTCCGAAGAATTTCAGGGGATCGGCCCCTCTCATCAAAAAAGGTACTTTTTTGATGACTTGAACGCTCCCAACCCTATTGCAGGTCGGGAGCGCTTCTTTTTGAGATGGAAATGCGAAGAGACGCCAACTAGTGTAAAGCAAAAAGATCGAGTCAAACGCATCCGGCATTCCGGCTTTTTACGCCCGCCTTCTCCCTCAGTCGGCTTTTACGCCCGCCAGCTCCCTCCCGGAGGGAGCCTTTTGGAAGCGGATCCTTACCTCGCCTCGATCATCTGAACGGCAAAGCTTTTGTCCTTTACAGACATATCGTGTCTTACAAACGGCGTTCCGTGCAGAACGGTTATGACGTCCATATAATCCTTCGGGACGCCCTCGATCATGATGAGCTTGCCTGCGTCCAGAATTTTTCTGTAAACGTCCAGCCAGCTGCCTGCGCCGGGCTTTCCGTCGCCGAACTGCCACTGGACGGCGTTTAAATCCTTGAGGGTTAACAGGCTGTCCAGATGGTTGAGCTCTCCCACGCCGTCCAAGTGATAGATGGTGTGGTGAAGATGCTTGGTATCGTTTCTGATCGTGTTCAAAACAAACTGATCAAACATCTTTTTGCCGATCATGTAGCTTACGTCGCACTGAACGATATAGCTCGTTTCGGTGCTCATAAGGCCCGACCAATGGGTGTATGCGCCCTGCGGGGCAAGCACGGATCTAAAATCCTCATAGGCTTCGCGCCACGCAATTTCGATTTCCCCGGCAAGACGGATGATTTCTTCGGGCTCGTCGATCATGTCGATTAAGAGGTTTTCGCTGCCGCGGAAGGTCGCCGCGACGTCCAATACGCCGCCAAGATCGGGAAATCCCATTTTGACAATGCCGTTCCAGCGGTCAAGTCCTGCCCGATAGATGGCCTTTATGCGCTTTGACCAAACATTCTCGGGATCGTATTTGACGTGAATATCCTGAATTTCGCGCTCTTTATCCGGGAAAAACCATACGCGGCCGGAGGAATTGTCCAACTTCGCGCCGCACATGGCCGCCAGCACGCCCGGGCCGAAGGAATCCATGTTGATCATGGGGAACGCGTCGCCCAAATATTCCTGTTTGGAAAGCTCCGCGTCCATGGCGTCCACGATTTCTTCCGGCGTATAGGAAAAATCCGTGCAATTGGCCTGCGTTAGATACGGCGCCTTCGTAATTCTGTCCGCTTCGTGTGCATCGGAAAGCGTCACCTTGACTAAAGGCCGGTTCAGCCTTCCTTCCCACCAAAGGTCGTGGTTTTCCACGCATCTTTTCATTTGGTCCATTGTGAAATGAATGGCCATAGTTTTTCTCCTTACGTAATCATCCTTTGATCGCGCCGACCATAACGCCCTTTACGAAGTAGCGCTGCAGGAAGGGATAGGCAACCAGAATCGGGAGCATGGCAACGATGGCAAAGGCATACTGCATCGCTTCGATATACTGCATCGTTTCAAAGATTCTGGTATCGAAATTCATATTGTTGACGGCTTTTTCGGCTTCGCCCTCCTCCATCAGCATTCTTCTTAAGAAGATCTGGAGGGGCATCATTTCGTCGTCCTTCAAGTAAATGTACGCCGTGTACCAGTTGTTCCAGTGGCCTACGATGGAGAAAAGCGCGATAACCGCAACCGTGGCCATGCACAGCGGCACTACGATTCTCCAGAGCACCCAGAAATCGTTCGCGCCGTCGATTTTGGCGCTCTCAATCAATCCGTCCGGAAGGCCCGAGAACGTGGTTCTCAGAACGATGATGTTGTACATGCTGACGCAGCCGGTGATGATCATGATGGTTCGGGTGTAAATCAGGCCCAGATTCTTCATGACCAGATATGTAGGAATCAGACCGCCGCCGAAGAACATGGGAATCATCATGAAGGTGATAAACGCATTGTTCCACATGCGGTGCTTGCAGAGCGTATAGGCAGCCATGGCGTTAACAAAGAGCGAAAGAAGCGTGCCGGATGCTGCGTAGAAGATGGTATTGAGGTAACCCGTGAGTACATCCGGATTCTGGAATACGGTTTTGTACATATCAAAGGAGAATCCGCCGACGGGATACCATGCGATTCCGCCATGCAGAAACAGCTTGGTGGGCACGCTCAAAGAACCCATGATGACGTGCCACATGGGAAGAAGCGTGATAAAGCACAGCGCAACCATCAGGATGTGATTAAAAACGCTGAACGCGATTTCGCCGCGCGAACGTCTCAGCCAATGCGCCTTCGGTTTGGTATCTTTTTTCATGATTGCAAGTCCGCCTTTCTGAAAAACAGTATGTTTATGCGTAATATGCTGCGCTTAGAAAAGTCCGTTGCCGGACAGCCTCTTGGTAATCTTATTCACGCACATCATAATGGCAAGGCTTACAGCCTGAATCGCCATACCAACTGCGGCAGTGCCGCTGAAATCAGCGCCCTGAATGCCTTCGCGGAAAATGTAGGTATCAAGCGTATCCGCTACGTTGTAAATTGCAGGGTTATACAGAAGAATAATCTTTTCAGAGCCCGTAGAAAGCATACCGCCGCACTTCAAAATGAGCATTAAGCAAATGGTGGGCATGATGCCGGGAATGGTGATGTGAATGGTCTGTTTCCAGCGGGAAGCGCCGTCCATCAGCGCAGCTTCATAAAGCTCTGCGTCAATGCCCGAAAGCGCGGACAGATACAAAATGGAGCCCCAGCCAAAGCCCTGCCAAATGCCGGAACCGATATACAGCGGGCGGAACCATTCACTGCGGGAAAGAAGGTTAACGGACGTCCAGTTCGGGTTAAAAAACGCAAAAATCTTATTGAAAACGCCGTCGGACTTAACAAAAATCTGAAGAATACCGCAAATAACAACGATAGATACAAAGTGAGGCAAATAGGTTATATTCTGCACTAACTTCTTAAAGCGCGTATTCGTAATTTCATTCAAAAGCAAAGCAAAAATGATCGGAATCGGGAATTCGATAATCAGGCTCAGGGACGTGAGCATGAGCGTGTTTTTCAGGTTTCTCAAAAAAAACATTCCGGAAAAATACGTCTGGAAATTCTGTAATCCTACAAATTCAGCCTCAAAAAAGGGAATCGCAGGGCGATATTCGAGGAAAGCAATGCAAATACCGTAGATCGGCATATAGCTGAAAATGATGTAATATGCGATCGTGGGCAAAAACATCAGATAGCACATCCAGTTCAGCTTAAAATCACGAATGAAACGTGCTCTGAAATTTTTCTTTAAAATTTGATTCATAAGCCATCTGCCTTTCGACGGTTACATGACCGGCTTTTGTCGGTTTTTTAGGTTTGCCCGGCGGGCGTGAACCCGCCGGGCATTTAAGCGTCCTTCAGGAATTATTCGATAGCGAGGAAGCGATCGTAAGCAGCCTGCTGGATTTCCATGAGCTCGTTGTAGCCGAGTTCAACGGAGGTGTTGTAGTAGGTCTCCCAGCCTTCATCGGTTACGCCATTGATGATGAAGTCATAGAGGCACTCGAACATGTAGTTGGAGAAATCGGGATAGTACTTGTTGTAGATCTCGGTTTCTTCAGCAGTTCTCTTGATGAACTGAACCGGGAATACTTCGGAGTAGTTCTCGGGCTGAGACCAGGAGCCGAATACGGTTTCCTGATAGGTCTGCTCCTTGAGGGTTTCACGAGAGGTCTCGGTCATGGCGAAGCCGCTCATGAACTCAGCAACGTACTGAGCGTCGATCTTGGGGTTGTTGTTGTACTCTTCGGTGCGAACGGGTCTGCCTTCTTCGTTGAATTCGAAGGAGATGCCTTCCATACCGAACTGGGCGAGGAGAGCCATGTCAGCATCGTAACGGAAGTCGACGAAGCGAATGGCTTCTTCGAGATCGTTGCAGCTTCTGGTGAAGTGGGTAGCATAGTACTTGTAGTTGTAGCCGGTGCCGCCCAGGTGGGTGGATACCTTACCGTCGAGGTAACGCTCGGTGGTCTGGAGCATGTTGAGGGCAGTTACAGCGCCGTTTCCGGGGATGCCGGAGTAGATCGGGCCAAGACGTGCGTCGAAGCCGCCGATACCGATTTCGTTAGAGCAGAAGCCCGCGATGGTCTCATTGTAGCCGTAAGCAACAAAGTCGGTGTTGAGGAGGCCGTCAGCATACCAGGCATGGAGCTGCTCGACAGCTTCGCGCCATTCGGGAGTGAGGGGGCCCCACTTTACTTCGTCGCCTTCCATATACCAGTTCTGGCCGGTGCCGAATCCGCCGTAGTACCACTCCATCATCCAGAGGTTGAACAGGCCGTGGAAGGGGTACTTAACGCCGATATCCTTAAGAGCATGGAGGTACTCGGTAAGGTCTTCGTAGGTGTTGATGTCTTCCTTCTCAAAGCCGGTGGCCTCGAGCATCCAGGTGGGGGTCAGGGGGCCGGTGAGGGTATACTGCTCAACAGCGCCGGTTTCAAGATCCATGTCATCGAAGCGGCTGCCGAAGAGGAACAGGCGTCCCTTGGGGGTGTAGTACTGATCCTGATACCACTTGGGGCACTTGTTGAGGGTTTCCATGAACTTGGGGGCATACTCGGGGAGCATGTCGGTTACGTCGATGACCAGGCCGTCGTCGTACAGAGTCTCGGGCGCGCCGGGATAGACGTAGTTGTCAACGTTCCACCAGATCATGTCGAAGAGGTCTTCGTTGTTCTTGTCAGCCGCTGCAGCTACGCGCAGAGCAAACTTGGTGTATACGTCGTTGGTGGAGAGAATTTCAAAGTTGAGCTTAACATCTACGCCGTAAGCTTCCTTATAGCGGCGGATGTACTCTTTGATACCTTCGTGCTTGGTGATGTCGCCGTCGAGCTGCTCATAGCTGCCGGAAGCCCAGCAGAGAAGAACGTCCCATTCAACGACTTCGTCCTCTGCAAAGCCTGCGAAGCAGGGCAGAAGCATCGCGATTGCCAAAAGAGCTACGAGGAATTTTTTCATTACGAATAACCTCCATCATTCTTTTTGGTTTGGTCGTCTGGTAAGTCGGGCAAGTTAGTCGAGTTAGTCAGTCGAGTTAGTTAGTCGAGTTAGTTCAAAGTTGTGTAAGCTGCCTTTTTGATATACCCTAAGAGGCTTTAGGTTCCAACAGTACAATCGCGCTGAGCGGCAAAAGATGAAGCGTATCCGCAGCCGTCCGAATGTCCGGATTTTCCGGAGTTACTTTGGCCCAATCCGCCATATACGGGTTTTCAAGCGTCTGTTCCTGCTCGGTAAGATTTACAAGAACAATCGTTTTAAGCCCGGACACGGTGGATTTCATTTCGGACACGAGCACCGCCGCATTTTTCGGCGCGTTTTCTTCTGTAGGAATAAACTCAACCTCCCACAGCCGATCCTGATAACGCTTTCTGAGCGCATCGATCATGTGGCCGTACTTGAGAAGCTCAGGGAACTCGCCGATTCTGCCCTTGAACTGCTTAGGTTCATAGCTGATTAAGCATCTGAACAACAGGCAGAAGTTCAGCGGCGACCTGTCTTCCAAGGCTCTTGCCACGCAAACCATCGGGTATTTTGAATCAACATAGCGGTAATCCGCCATGGTGTTTCCAAAGAAGCGGAAATAGCTCAAATCGTAATAAGGCCTGTAAAGCGCCGGAAGCGCTTCGCCCGCAAGCAGGAAGTCTTCCTTTCCCATTTCCCGGGCGAGGGCGCGCATTTCCTTTGCAAAAAGAACATCGCCCACGTACTCGCTGGCGGGAACGGGATGCCCGTGCGAGGGATCAAAGCAGTATTCGTTTCCGCCGTGATTGAACGTTTCGTCAAACAAAAGGCCGGACGCGCCAAGCTCGATGAATTTTTTGACTTCATTTAAGCAGACGTCGCGCCAACGCTTGTCGTTCATGCACATAACGGCAAGCCTGTGCGTGTTCGCGCCCATAATCATCGCGGGGCGGTCGTAGGCGTAGCCGTTAAAGCAATGGTCTACCCCATAGATATCCTTGCTTGTGTGCTTGTAAAGCTCCTTTTGGTACCACTCGCTTCTCATGTCGCCGAAGACGAACTTGCAGTAGAGAACCACGCGCACGCCCATTTCCTCAAGCTGGCGGATGGCGTCCTTGAGCTCCTCATACGTGCCCATTCGGGGATCAACATCGTGCGACGGAAGCGAGCCGTCCATGCCTTCCTTCGTCCAGCCGGTTAGCTGCATGACGGTCACGCCGTTTTTCACAAGCTCACGCCCGATTTCGGGAAGATCCTTATAGCGGTAGCGAACACCGTAGCCATAGGAAGCCATCTGAAGCTGATACCAGCCGCGGATTTCCTGCGCCCACTTGGGAACGGGCGCGGGCGAAAACGCTTTTTCATAAAACTGCCTGTATTGCATAACGCCCGCCTGCCACGAGCCTTCATACGGCTCTAATGAAATCGTCGAAAGCGTCTTTTTGCCGCTTGCCGGCACAAACACCATGTGATACGCAGCCAGATTGACATAGGGCGGGTTTCCGTCCTTATCCAAAACGCCGTCGTATCGCCCCGTGTGCGTGTCGCGCATGTGGGGCATTAGGTAGCTGAAATAAGAAATCTGATAATCGGGATTCGCGTCATGCCTCATAAGGCACACGCCCTGATCGCCTGAGCGGATGAGCGCATACGCGCTTTCCGGGCTCATAGTAAATTTTACGGGATTAACCGTGGACCAATAGCCGCTCATCGTGGTAAAGGACGGATACAGGGGCACGTCGAACGCGCCGCTGTAGGCGGAAAACAGAAGATTCATTCCTTCCGCGTCCAACGGACGGTTGATCTTCCCAAAGCAAGGGAAGGCGACATGCTCGATCATGTATTCCGATCGGTTTTCCACTTCGCCCGAAAACTCGCAGCCGCCGTCTGTCAGGCGGATCTTGCCCGTAAAGGCGATATCCAGCGCTTCTCCGTCCTCGTCCGTAACGCCGTCCCATCGGATTTCGATCTCATTATCGCTTTTCTCGATCCAAGCGGGCTTGGTTTTGAAGCCCTTGACCGTGTTGCCCGGAAAATGAGGCTTGGGAATGCCAAGCTCGAAGGAAAGCGCCTCGCCCCCGCCCGCAAATTCCCAGCCGGTCTTTACATCTGACAGCGCTAAAAGCGCGCCGTTATCTTCGGAAAACGAAACGGAAACCTTGCTTCCATTTAGTTCAATGGCCATATTCCGCTTCCTCCTATTTTGTCTTTACCGGGAATTCCAGATAGGTTTTTCCGAGCACAATCGTGTTCATGGCGACCTTCGGATGCTTCTGAACCGCCCAATGGCCTCTTGTGTTCGAATGCGGCCAGTAGCAGAAGGCGTTGGCGGAGGCAATATCCACGCGGATGCGCTGCCCCGCTTTCGCCGTCCAGAACATCGGCTCGATTTCAAGATCGAACTCGGCAAGCGCGTTTGGATCATAGGTTCCAACCGCACGGGTGAGAGGCGAAATCGTCTCCTGAAGAACCCACGCCTCGCCGTTTTCGTCAACCAGGGAAACACGCGCGACGAACGCCGTATCTTCGCAGTCGGACTTGACGGCAAAATGCACCTTCGTGCTTCCGCGGATCTGCATTTCCTCTTTAAGCGGCTCGGTCACGAAGCTTTTTACGTCGGGTCTGAAATTGACGTCCTCCTGAAGCGCCGCGCCGTCGGATTCGGTAAAGAACACATTGGGGCCGCCCTTAAAGAAAGGCGGATCATAGGGATTATAGCGGTAAGTAATCTCGCCGCCATCGGGCTTTTCAAAAGAAAGAATGCTTTCCGGCGCGGGATACATGCGCACGCACTGCGTGTTCGCATCGTAAAATCCGTCGTGATCCTCCCATTTGCCCTCGTTGATGATGTAGGCGTTGACTTTTCCGATGCCTGCATGCGGGAAGGGCTTGCCGTCGCGGATGTAAAGGAAGAAGTCTCCGGCGTGATCCAAAACCCGTTCTCCCTCTTCCTGTATGAACGGACATTTTTCTACGTTTGAAAGCGTCAGGCTGTGCGTCCACGGGCCGACGATGAACGCGGACTTTTTGCGCACGTCCTCATCAAGCTCGTCCCACATCGGCGCCATTCCGTTAAAGAACGGATCGAAGTATCCGCCCCTCAAAAGCACGGGAACCTTCATCTTCTTCCAAACGCCCCAGACGTCGCCGATGCCGTTGGGACGCTTCGCCAGATCGTCGTCCTCGCCGTTCATGAAAAGCCATTCGGTAATTCGGGGAACGTCGTGGCCGTACATGCGCTCGGTATATTCTGCGAACGGATACTGATAGGTGATCTTTTTGTAGTATTCGGCGACGTTTTTGGGTTCCGCGCAGTTGTCAATATTCAAAAGAGGCTTTTCATCGTGAAGCATCATCGGAAGCCACAAAGGCCCTAAGCGCATTTTGTACCCGCCGTTAAGATACGCAAATTTATACGGCTCAGCCGGAAAAATGCTGAGCGACGCAGCCTTTACGCAGTCGGGCAGCTTGTCCAGCATGCACAGATGAACAAACGCCGTGTAGCTGCCGCCCTCAAGATAAATGCTTCCGTCAAAAAACGGCTGCTTCTGAATCCAGTCAAGCAGAACAAGACCGTCGCGTCTTTCGTATACGAAGGGCTGCGCTAAGCCGCCCGATCCGCCGTAGCCCCGGCAATGCTGATGAACGACGGCAAAGCCTTTGCCCAGTCGTCCCGCCTGCGCGGCAAACAGGTCTTTTCTTTCCTGTTCGGTGCCGGTTGGCTTTTGAACATAGGGATCTCGGATGCAGATAACGGGATAGGTTCCGCTTTCTGTGGGCAAATACACCTCCGTGTACAGCTTTTCGCCGTCAAAGGACTCCATATAACAGGTTTTGAGTACAAAGTCTTCCATTGCCACGCTGAAATCCCTCCTTCTTTTCGCAGATGGCTTGCGCAAAACAAACGGCGACCGCTTTCGGATCAGCCGGGCGATCTTGCCTTCCTCTTGAGTAAACGATGATTTAATGAGGCGGTACGCCGCCGAATAAATCAGCGTTTACTTGATAGGAAGCCTTTTGGCGGTCGTTATGCGTTCGCTTCCAGATGAATCGCGCCCATCGCCTTTTCTGTGTGGAAGATTTTCCATTCGAGATGCGCCCTGTCGCACATGTATTCCATGCTGGGTTCAAAGCCAAGACGGGAATCTCTTTCCACCAGAGGAATCGTCGCTTTGGCGTTTTCAATCTCGTTTTTCGCAATTTCGGTCATTTTTTCCGCGATATCCTTTTTATCTCGGCCATCCTTCATAAATTCAAGCTTCAAAAGATACCACTTTTTGGTATTGACCGCGGTGCGCGCGGTATGCTGCATGAACCGACCTACGCCGTACAAATCAAGCGCGCACTGCTTCTGTCTGCCGGTTAAAGAATCAATCACGCCCAAAAGCGCGTCGCTTCCCTGCTTAAGGAGCGCCTCCATTTTGGAAAGGCTTTCCATCTCGTAGGCAAGATAATGAAGCTTATTAAGGTCGTACTTGTACATGGTGTCGCAGATCATGTTGTGCGAATGCATGGCGTAATCGGGCGATTCCAAAATCGCTTCCTCTTTATATAAAAGCGGGTACGCGGGTCCGATTCTGAACGGGCCGTACTGATCGGGATTCGTGGAAACATAGGATCGGATTGCGTCAGAATAATTCCTGAAAACCTCTCTCACCGTTTCCACGTTCTTTTCACCATAGTCGCGGTTAATGAGCTCTCTAAGCGCCGTTTCATAATCCATTCTCGGCGACCAGTAGGCAATCTTGGCAAGCTCCGAAATAATCGAAGGCCAAAAGCCGTAATGGTGGGAATCCATAAGCCCGCACAGGCCCCAGTCCTCATGCGCCTTTATAAGATTGTCGTTTCGCCGGTTCCACTGATCGGGGCAGGGCTCGTAGGGAATCACGCCGATATCCCATGAAAGTCCGCCGGTGTTGCTCATGGCGTAAAGCGGAATGCCCCTCTTTTTGGCCTCCTCGGCTTCGCTTCTGAAATACTCGCCGGGGCCTTCAAAGGACAGCGTGTAGTCCACGCAGGAAACGGTGACGTTTCCCGGCTTTTCGAATTTTTCAAACATTTCGAAGGTTACAAGGAGGCTGATATCGGTAGGGAGGCTTCTGATGAGCTTGAGCCTCGCTTCCCTATTTACATAACCCCAGTTGTAGGACCAGAACACGAAGTCCGCGTCCTTTTTATGCTTTCGGATGATGCCCTTGACAAGATCAATCCACTCGGGATAATCATAGCACGGATACCAGCCGGGCGAAGGCAGATGATTGGGGTTCGCCTCCGGGTGATCCCTGAGATATTCCCAGCCGTAGGGGCAAACGTGCTCATCCTTGCTCGGAAATTCAACCGATTCTCCGACCAGCACAACGCCCTTTAAACCGGGACAGCTTTTGAAAAGATTTCCGTAGGTGCCCTCGTAATACTCCGCCGCATGCTTATCCGACGGATGCACTTCGCTTTTCATGTAGCTGTAGGCGTAAACGTCCAGACCAAAGCGGTTCGCACGGTAAATCAGGTTATTGAAATCGAGATACCCGTGCGGAGTTTTGTCCACGCCCTTGGTGAAAACGAGAATGGACGTAATGCCATTTCGGGCAATGGCGCGCAGATGCTCGTCCGGGAACATATCAAGGCCGAAGCCCGAATGAATCATGCGCGTCGGGAAAAGCGGCTTTCTGGTTACATCCAGATATTCCACAACCGGCCCCTGATGGACGCGCATTCTGTCCTCAATGAAGTATACGCCCTGCGCAGCGGCGCGCGGCGTTTTGCCGATTATGCGGATTGCATCATCGTCAGTAACAATGCGGTAGGCAAGATCTTCCTTTTCCTCGACTTCGCCCACGTACAGAAGGATTTTATTGGTTGGGTTTGCGCATTCGGGCTCGATATCCTCTACCCTTCTTGCACGCACAAAAACATCCATGGAAACCGATAAAAATTCCTGAAGGTCTTTCGCCGCGTATTCAAGCACCTCTTGCGCGCATTCGGGATACACGATCTCCCACGCGTTTGTCACAAGCGTACCTGCAACGCGTTCCCATTGATCGTTGTCTCTGAAAAAGCGCGTGTGCGCTTTCAGCATCCGCTCTCTGAAGGCGTAATTGATTTCCGTCATGCAGCCGTCCTTCTCTCTTTCAAAATGAGCGCGGGGTTATTCAAATCGGTAGGCGACAAAGCTGTCGGGATTGAGCATCTCCCAATTTTTCGGAATTTCTTCAATCTTAGGAACCGCCATGGTTTCGCCGTCCCTGAGCGCAGACTTATGGGCAATCAGACCCGGAAGCACGAACTCAGCCGAGCGCCACGCATGGTTCGGAGGCAGCTTATTGACCTTCAGCGCCTTCATGAAGTCGTCCACCAGGAACTGGTGCGAGCCGAAATGGCCGTTGTTTAAGCTGAAGTAGACCTCCGGCAGGCGGTAGCCGTGATGCGCCTTGGCGAGCTTTCCGTGGAAATCGTAGTGAAGCGCCTCGCTTCTGACCTCCTCGTCCATATCATATGCGTCAAAGCAATCCATCTGCTCGGTAAGGGATTCAACATCGCCCCATTTGAGGCTCGTCCAGAACGCGCCGCCCGCGTTTTCTTCAAAGGAACCCGTCGTTCCGTACATGGACATGTATACGCAGTTTTTGCCGCCAAAGCCGATGCGGCGGTACTCGTTGGAGCGCATGATACCGCCGTCGGAGGTGCGCAAAAGCGCCGTTTCATTGCTGAACGGGTTGTCCCAAAGGTTTTTGCCCTTCTGGAAGATGCCGTCCATATGTCTGTCCTTATAGCCGAGGCAGGAAACGGACGTGGCGTGCGCGCCGGTTACGGACAGAACCATGCTCATCGAATGCGTGGGATAATGCATGGGCGGAATGCCCGCATATTTCGTCCAGTCCTCGCCGCCGGAATAGCGGTAGGCGTCGTAGAAGCCATGCATCATGTCGTGATAATACTGCGCCTCGCCGTAGAGGAAATCGCCCATGAGGCCGGCGTTGAAACGATCGCGGCAGATGACGGTGGAGGGATAATAAAAGCTGGTTTCACCGCACATGTACATAAGGCCGGTTTTTTTGACCTCGGTCAAAATCATGTCGATCTCTTCCTCGGTCTGCGCCATGGGAACGGCAGAATACACATGCTTTCCGGCTCTTAACGCCTGAACGACCTGCGGCCCATGCAGATGACGCTGCGTAAAGATGGCGACCGCGTCGATCGAAGGATCCTTCAGCATTTCATCAAGGGACGAAAAGGTCTTTTTGATGCCGAATTTTTCAGAAACCTTTTTAAGACGCTCGGGGATCAGTTCAGCCAGCGATACCTCGCCCGCAAACGGATGCATCTGGAAAAGCGGGATAAAGCACCTTGAAAACTGTCCTGCGCCGACAACGCCGATATTAAAGCCCATTTACATTCATCTCCTTATCCAAAGGAATCGAAAACTTTATTCCGAATAGCCGGGCGTGGTGTAAAACGCCATATTGCCCGTTCGCATATCCAACCGCCCGTACTGACAAATGATCGGTTCGGTCGAATGAATCGCAATCGCATACTGCTCTCCTTCGGGAACAGGCATGCCCAAAATGCCGTCCTCCATGCAGCGGACGCATCTTACGCGGCCCGCCTTGACCTCCGTCTTCAGAGGCGAGGAGGGATCCTTGTCCGTCCAGTGAAGAACGATTTCAACCTCGGCGTCCTCTCCGTTAGGATTAAACAGGATAAACGATTCGTGTCCCGGAAGCTCGGGGTGATCTCCCCTGGGCGGGAGCTCTCCGTCGGGAAAGAACCAGTGCTTTTTTCCAAACATCATTGAATCGTCCTTTCCAGATACGCAAGCGTGTGCTCAACCATCATTTCGCCGAGCTCCACGCTCGCCTCCTTCGCGGGAATGGCAAACCACTCGGTATTGTCCTTCGTGCGGGAAAAATCCACGTTCTTGGGATATACCGCCGAAAGAAGAGAGGTTTCATACTTGCCCGCATGGTCGAAGCCGCCGATTTTCTTCTGCGTCTCATTGTCCATAAGCTGAATGGTTTTGATAAACGTGATGGGGTTTTCGTCTGTATCCAGATTTTCGTAATAGTTCTGCATATCGTTTGAGCCCCACCAGCCGTGGCCGCGCGTTTCCTCCAGATATCTGAGCGCAACCTTCTTCGCCGCCTTCATGCATGCAAGCGACATCGGCATAAGGCCGTCGGCTTCGCTCTGATGATGGAACACCAGATAGATGTTTTTCCATCCGCCGTAAACGAGCGACTTGAGAATTTCGGTCAAATAGATTTCGTACGGGTCCGAATCCACATGAATGGTGTTCTTTTCCGGGCCCGACACGGCGTAGCTGGCCACGCCGTACCAGATGGGCGGCGCGACGATAATTTCCTTCCTTTCGGAAAGCTTTTCAAGAACGCCGGTAATGACCATGGTGTCCGTTCCGAGGCTCAGATGCGCCGCGTGATATTCCATCGTGCCGATCGGGATAATGAGCGGAACCCTGCGCGCTTTCGCATCCTCGATCTCTTTATAAAACATATCAATGAGATTCATGCCTGCCGCCTCTTTTTTTAAATCTTACTGTGCGCCTTTTATCTGTCCAGCTCGTACAGCTGTCCGATTTCGGGGCTTAAAACCTCGCAGCCGTCCTTCGTGATGGCGATGCCCTTTTCCCAGCGCACGCCGAAGGTGTCGGAAGAAATGAAGGTGTCGATCTGGAAGGTCATGTTCGGCTCGAAATTGAAATTGCTCGAGGTTTCAACCCACGGCGCTTCAACCTCGATAAGGCCGGTGGAGTGCAAAGGTCCGTAAACATAGTTGTCCTTAAAGCCGTTGTCCACATAGTGCTTATAGAAGTTCTTGGCAACGTCCGCCACCGGAACGCCGGCCTTCAGCTGGTTCTGCGTCCAGAAATGCGCGTCGCGGCCGAACAGAACGATTTCGCGTCTTCTGCCCTCGAGCTTGCCCAAAACAATCGGGTAGCCAATCGCGGCAGAATAGCCGTCGATCTTGGCGGAAAGATTCAATTGAACGATGTCGCCCTTTTCAAACTTTCTGTAGGAGGAGCGGCTGATGGCATGGCGGGTGGAAGCCTCGGAAAATACGTACATGGGAAGGCCTTCGTATTCCGCGCCCAGATCATAAACCACTCTCTGCGCTACGCCTACCATCTGAAGCTCGGTCATGCCGGGCTTGATTAAGCGGATAACCTCCTGAGACGCGGCCTCCGCAATTTTGTAGCCTTCGCGAAGGCATGCAAGCTCGTTAACGCTTTTGATCTGACGAAGCTCGGTCATGATATAGTCGGCCTGAACCAGCTCCGCCTCCGGGAATGCGTCCTTAATGCCCTGATAAATGGTGACGGAGGTGTCAAGGAAGCTGGCGACGCCGATTCGCATTTTTTTGCCGGTTGCGCCGATGGCCTTGAACACGTCGTGGAAGGTGTCGGGAATCATTTCGGGATACTGGGGGTTTGCGCCCTCGCGATACTCCTTGAGCACAAACACCTTGTCAAGTCTGGAGCGATCCTTGGCAAAAATGCCGGACTCGGGGCCGCACATGAGGGCAGCTTCGCCGTTTGCCGAAATCGCTACGCCCGCTCGTTCAAACAGCGGCCAGTAGCCGGAGAAATAGCGCGGATTGGCATAGTCGGATTCGGTACCGTTGACGATCAAAGCGTCAAAACCATCGCGTCGTAAAATGGCGGCCGCCTTCTGAACTCTCTCCAAGTACTCGTGTTCGGGAATGTAAACCTTTCCGTAGGTAGTGCTGAAATCCATGATCGCATTCTCCTTTTATTTTGTCGTTTATAACATTGCGCAATCGATTGCGCATTTCTTTAAAAGAAAAACGGAATCCTTATTGGAGGGGCGTAATTTCGTCTTCACCAAGAATTTCCGTTTGTGTAAAAGGGCTTTAAAAACACGTGCTTCACCTGCTGATGATCGCTGCCGCTCAGTTTTTCAACAATCCTCTCGCACGCGCGCCTGCCGATTTCCTCTGCAGGCTGATTGAGAGACACAATCTGCGGCGTGACAAGGCCGGTGTGGTCAAACGCGTCAAACGAAACGACCGCCATGTCTTCCGGAATCCGAAGGCCGGCCTCCAAAATGGCTTTCACCGCGCCATAGGCCAGCTTGTTGTTGGCAAACAGCATCGCGCGGGGCATTTTCCCGCCCGAAAGAATCTTTTTCATATTTTCGTAGCCGGATTCAAGAGAGAACTCGCTTTCCACAATCCACTCGGGCACAAGCTCCACGCCCTCGTCCATCAGCGCCTGAACAAAGCCCTTATAGCGCATAAGACCGCTGGACTGCTTTCTGGGGCCGGCAATCATGCCGATTTCGCGATAGCCGCGCGAAATCACCGAGCGCGTGAATTCAAGCGCCGCCGTGTAATTGTCGATGGACACAAGATCATAGTTTTCCGCGCCCGTGGGCACATTGTCGATATATACCACAGGAAGGCGGTTTTTCGGATATCTTGAAAAGATTTTGGGGCAGCTTCCGACGCTTGCGACGATCAGGCCCGAAACCTGCTTCTCCAGAAGCGTCTTGAGCGCCTCTTCCTCATAATGCGCGTTTTCGTCGGAATTGCACACCATCAGCATATAGCCTCTTTCGTGGCAAACCTCCTGCGCGCCTTTGATGACGTTGGAGAAAAAATTATTGGAGATATCCGGAACAACAATGCCGATGGACCGCGTATCGGACAGGCGCAGGGAACGCGCAAGAGAATTGACCATATAGTTGGATTTCTCGGCAAGCTCGACCACCTTATCGGTCGTTTCCTTCTTGACTCTGCCGTTTCCGCTGAGCGCGCGCGAAACCGTGGTCACGGACAGCCCAAGCTGATCCGCAATGTCCTTAAGCGTCACGGTATTCATGCGTTCACTCCTCAAAATCCAATCGACAAATACGACAATTTAACTTACTTTGATACAAATATACAATAATGCAATCGTTTGCGCAAGTCAATTCTGCACCAAAAATGAAATTTAATATACGATTAACATTTCGACGGGATGCGCAAATTTTGCGCTTTAAGAAAGACAAAAAAATTTAGAAAATACCTTGACGAATCATTTTCGCTGTGATATAAGGATGGTGTTCAAAAGGGTTTTTCAACCACCGAAAGGACGTGAAAAAATGAACATTGCCGTAAGCCTTTACTGCTATTATCAGGCCATCCGCGACGGACGCATGACGATCATGGACGTTATCCCGAAAGCCAAGGAAATGGGCTATGAGGGCATCGAGATCGTCAGTTGGGGCGATCCCTACGAAAAGATGCTGAAAAGCGCAAAAGAAATGAAAGCGCAGGCCGAGGATGTAGGCCTTCCGATTATCGCCTATCTGACCGGCTCGGATTTTTTGAAAAACGATATGGACGAACAGGTGGATGCATTAAAGCGCGAACTCGATATCGCCGCTGCCTTCGGCGTGACGCGCATGCGCCATGATTCTACCGCAGGCTACGATAAGGATGGAAAGCTCATAGCCATCGACGAGGCGCTGCCGATCGTAGCGGAGGGCTATCGCCGCGTAACCGAGCACGCTGAAACGATGGGAATTCAGACTATGATCGAAAACCACGGCTATTATTTCCAGCATTCCACGCGCGTAAAGCGCCTGATCGAAGCGGTCGATCACAAAAACTTCGGCTGGCTGGTGGACATGGGAAACTTTATGTGCGCCGATGAAAAATCGACCGACGCCGTTAAAAACGCCGCTCCCTACGCCGTGCATGTGCACGCGAAGGATTTCCATTATAAGGAAAAGGGCGACTATATCCCGCCCCAGCGCTGGTTCCCCACTTCAAACGGCAACTCCCTGCGCGGCGCAATCATCGGTCACGGCGTTGTGGATGTGCCCGAGTGCCTCAGAATCATCAAATCCCACGGCTATGACGGC
This sequence comes from Clostridia bacterium, assembly GCA_017522345.1. Classification (GTDB taxonomy): domain Bacteria; phylum Bacillota; class Clostridia; order Christensenellales; family Aristaeellaceae; genus SFHK01. The sequence continues at coordinate 16,931 of JAFWZN010000073.1, forward strand.
TGGCTGAGCGTGGAATTCGAGGGCATGGAAGATTGCATTCAGGGTCTTACGTACAACCTTGCCAACCTAAAAGAAATGCTGAACAAGTAAAAAAACAGGAGGAAAAAACATGGAAAAAATCAAGGTCGCCATCGTCGGCGCAGGCAACATCGCAAGAAGCTACCACCTGCCCAATTACAAAAAGCGCGACGACGTTGAAATCACCGCCATCGCCGATATTAAAGTAGAACGCGCACAGAAGCTTGCCGAAACGTTCGGAATTCCGAAATACTTCTCCTCCATCGAAGAAATGCTTGAAAACTGCGAGTGCGATTACGTGGATATCTGCGTATGGAACGGCTCCCACGCCGCCTGCGCCATCGCCGCAGCCCGCGCGGGCAAGGCGATCCTTTGCGAAAAGCCCATGGCGCTCAATCTTGAGCACGCGCTCATGATGAAGGAAGAAATCGAAAAGGCCGGCGTTCCCTTCATGCTGGCCGTGCCCACCCGCTATACCTCTCAGGCCAAGGTTCTTCGCGAAATGGTCGATAAGGGCGAATTGGGCGACGTCTATTACGCCAAAACCGCCTATACCAGAAGACGCGGCACCCCGACCGGCTGGTTCACTGATACGAAGAAGTCCGGCGGCGGCCCCGTCATCGATTTGGGCGTTCACTGCATCGACCGCACGTGGTACCTGATGGGCAATCCCAAGCCCGTTCGCGTAAGCGCATCCACCTCCTACGCCATCGGCGACTGGAAAACCAAGGGCGTTCTTCGCTGGCAGGCGGAAGAAAGCGAATGCACCGGCTTTGACACCGAAGACAGCGCCTGCGGCGTAATCCATTTCGAAAACGGCGCAAGCCTCATGTTCGAAGTCAGCTGGGCCTTAAACGCCCCCGGCGAGAACATCACCCAGATCTGCGGTTCGAAAGCCGGCGCCCGCCTCGACCCCTTCGTCATCTACGGCGAAACCTTCGGCTATCTTTCCGACAATACCCCCGAAACCGGCTACATCGACATGTTCTACGAGGAAATCGACCACTTTATCCACTGCCTCAGAACCGGCGAAAAGCCCTGCAGCGATCTTGATCAGGCCGTAACCATGCAGCGCATTTTGGACGGCATCTACAGATCCGCAAAGCTCCATAAGGAAGTCGAAATCTGATTCATAAAATTCTATACGGACGCTGAAAGCAGAAAACCCGTTCCCCTAAGCGGACAATCATTCCGCAGGGGACGGGTTCTTCTTCATTTTTTCATCCGCTTCCCTATTCCCCGCAGATCAGTTTTTCCGCCTTCCTGCGATCCTCCTTATTAAGCCTCTCAAACAGCCATTCGCAATAGGCGTTCAATCCCTTTTCATTCAAGGGTTTGGGCTGTTTTCCCGCCCTCTTTTCAAAATTCTCCGCAAAAATCTTCTGAAGCACGTCCTTATTAAGGCCGAGCCCCGTTCCCTTTGCGCCCGCGCCTTCAAAATAGGCGTTTCCGATCAGCGTGTTTACGACGAGGCCGTAAATCGCCTCCTGACTTCCGAACACGATATCCTGCATGTCGTCTTCCATGTCGGTTCCGAATACGATTTTATCCTGCCACTTTTCAAAGAATTTTGTCCATCCTTCGCGGTCGGCAAGGAACGCATAATACATTTCGCTGCCGGGCGTGATATCCATAAAGAAGTTTTCGTAGGTTTCAAGCATTCTTTCCGCGTGCGGACGGTCGTCGGATGTGAAATAGAGGTGTGCAAGAGAAGCGCGCAGCTTCGGATGCTTTTTAAACACATTCTCAACCTGCGTATAGAGCTCGTTCAGCTTTGGAAAACCCTCTCCCACGCACAGCCACTTGTTTCTGACCGCAAATTCGGGCGCGGTGTCCGCGCTCCAGAAGGTAGCCGGGTCGCCCGCGTGCCACGTGACGGGAATATTTTCCGTTTCGGCCATGGAAAACGCGCCTTCAAACACATCGCTGTCCAGCGGAATCTGAAGATTTCTGTATACCGACGGCTTGCTTTCCAAAAGCTTCCAGCCGTCGCAGCCCGCTTCCATCATCAGCTCCAGCTGCTTAAGGTGCGTCTTACTGGTCGCGGGACAATCCATAAAATACGCCATGCCGCCGTAAACATACACTCTTTCGGGCACAAGCCGCTTCATAAGCAGACATTCCAGTGTATTAAGCGGATTTCTCTCCATGGGAATGGCCATCACAGCCAGCTTTTCAAATTTGAAAAAATCCGCCATTTCGATGAGCTTTTGGGGCTTTCCGTAGGACAAATGCGAATGGCTGTCTATAATGCGCATAATTTTTCCTCCCATATCGGTTTTCTTTTATTTTATCACAATTCATACGCTTGCGCCACCGCAATTTGCGGAAAACGAGATTGTGTGGTATACTTACTTTATGCTCAACTATTTTTTAAGCGAAGGGAAGTAATAATCGATGGATCAGAAATACTCCGCGCTTTTCACTCCATGGAAGATCGGAAACGTTGAAATCAAAAACCGAATCGTCCTGTGCCCCATGGGCGGCACGTCGCTTTTCGGCTGGATGGAATTCACCGGCTGCCATTTCGACAAGGAAGCCGCAAAGTTTTTCCTTGAAAGGGCGAAAAACAACGTCGGCCTCATTATCCCCGGCATCGCGCCCGTGAGAGACACCATTTTGGGCAAGTGGCTGTGGAAAAACGAGGGCATGTTCAAGGAGCTCAAAAAATTCATGGATGAAATCCACAAAACCGGCGCAAAGCTGTTTATTCAGCTGACCGCCGGCATGGGCAGAAGCTGGGCCATCACAGACCACATCGCTCCCATGCACAAAAACAAGCTCCTTCGAAAAATCGTAAAACCGATTATCGACACCTCTTATCAGCTTGCAAGCCCCAGCGAGTGCAAGGCCAGATGGGATGAGGAAATCATCTGCCCCGAAATGACGATTGCCGAGATCAAGGAAATCATCGAGGCGTTTGCCAAAACCGCGAAGCTGTGCAAAGAAGCGGGCGTAGACGGCGTTGAAGTGCACGCGGTTCACGAAAGCTATCTTTTAGACCAGTTCACCATGGAATATTTCAATAAACGAACGGACGAATACGGCGGATCGTTTGAAAACCGCTACCGCTTTGCCACCGACATTCTTAACGCCATCAAGGATGCATGCGGAAAGGACTTCCCCGTGTCCCTGCGCTACAGCGCCGTTTCCAAAATGAAGGGCTACTGCAAAGGCGCAATGCCCGGCGAGGATTATAAAGAGGTCGGCCGCGACATGGCGGAATCCGAAAAGGCCGCAAAATATCTCGAGGACGCGGGCTACGACATGCTCAACGCCGACAACGGTACCTACGACAGCTGGTACTGGGCGCATCCGCCGGTCTATATGCCCGAAAACTGCAACCTTGACGATGTAGCGCACATCAAAAAGTTCGTGTCCATTCCCGTCGTCTGCGCAGGCCGCATGGATCCCGAAGCGGGCGCAAAGGCCATTGAAGAAGGCCGTATCGACGCCATGGGCGTTGCGCGCCAGTTCTTAGCCGACCCCGAGTGGATCACCAAGCTCATCGAAGAGCGCCTTGAGGACATCCGTCCCTGCATCTGCTGCCACGCGGGCTGCTTTAACTTCGCCAAGCACAAGGGCCACGCAAACGATCAGTCGCTCACAGACACCCGCGGCCTCGCGCGCTGCGCTTTGAACCCCGAAACCATGCAGTCCAAAAAATACTACATCAAGCCCGCAAGAAAATCCAAAACCATTGCGGTCATCGGCGGCGGAATCGGCGGCATGGAGGCGGCGCTCGTCGCATCCAAGCGCGGTCATAAGGTAACGCTTTATGAAAAGAGCGCGTCGCTCGGCGGCGTATTCGTCGCGGCGGCAGCCCCGGACTTCAAGGAGAAGGACAAGGCGCTTTTAAAGTGGTATGAGCGCGAAATCGCAAAGAGCAATGTCGAGGTCAAGCTGAACACCGAAGTCAAAGACATTGCCAGCCTCAGGACGGATGAAATCATCGTCGCCACCGGCGCAAAGCCCGTAAAAATTCCCGTCAAGGGCTTTGAAAAGGGCGTGGAAGCCATTGATTACCTGATGGGCAATAAGGAAGTCGGCAAGAAGGTCGCGGTTATCGGCGGCGGGCTCACCGGCTGCGAAATCGCCTACGATTTGTACTTAAAGGGCAAAACCCCCGTAATCATCGAGATGAAACAGGACCTGATCGCCATGACCGGCGTGTGCCTTGCAAACTCCAGCTACCTGCGCGATTTCTTTGAGACCAACAAGGTTGAAGTGCATCTTGAAACCTCGCTCACCGAAATCACCGACAAGGGCATAACCGTAAAGGGCAAGGACGGCAAGGCCTTCGAAATCCCCGCCGACAGCGTCATCCTCTCCGTCGGCTACAAATCCGCCCCCCTCGCGGAAAAGGCGAAAAACGTTCACATCATCGGCGACGCGTTTAAGGTCGGCAATCTCCGCTCCGTCATCTGGCAGGCGTGGGACGTTGCCATGAAGCTGTAAAAAGGAGGAACACCCAATGGCCATGTATTTAACCCCCGAGCAGCAGGAAATTCTGGACGGCAAAAAGGGCGAAGTCATGCAGAAGGTCATGAAAACCCTTGTTCAGTACGGCGAAATCTTCGGCGCAGACAAAATGGCGCCGGTAACAAGCAAATATAACCACTTGGTCACAAGCTTCGGCTTAAAGGCGCTTGGCCCGGTGTACGAGCTTATGAATAAATTGATCGACGCGGGCGCAATCTCCAAGCAGCAGTTCTCCATGGACCCCCGCCCCCTCGATAAAAACGTGCCCAGCAACCTCATCATGGACTTGGTGTTCAAAAAATTCATGTATTCCCGCCAGGACTTTTACGAGGGACAGCTTGAAAAGCTGGGTCTTCTCAATAAAGACGCGTTCACCTGCGCCTGCTATCTGGATCAAGTGGGCAATAAGCCCCAGAAGGGCGAAATCCTTTCATGGGCGGAATCCTCCGCCGTCGTGTACGCCAACTCCGTATTGGGCGCGAGATGCAACCGAAACAGCGGCATCGTCGATCTCATGGGCAGCATCTTGGGCTTTGTTCCCTCCTTCGGTCTTCTGACCGACGAGGGACGAAAAGCCGGCTGGATTATCAAGATCGAAACCACGAAAAAGCCCGAAGCGCAGCTTTTGGGCAGCGCCATCGGCATGAAGGTGATGGAGGACGTTCCCTACATTATCGGCCTTGACAAGTGGCTTGGAACAGAGCTCACCGACGAAGCCTGCACCTACTTAAAGGACTTCGGCGCGGCAACCGCATCAAACGGCGCGGTCGGCCTTTACCACATTGAAAACCTCACGCCCGAAGCCAAGGAAACGGGTAAGGATCTCATAAAAGACGGCGCGAAGGTCTACGTCATCGACGATAATGAGCTCAAGCGCGTTTACGAGAGCTACCCCGTTATCTGGAAAAACAAGGACGCAAAGCCCAAGCTCTGCTTTATGGGCTGCCCGCATATGAGCCTTCAGCAGCTCAAGGGCTGGACGGACAAGGTGGAAGCGGGCTTAAAAGCCGCCGGAAACAAGAAGGTTCTGATTCCCACCGTGTTTACCGCCGCCCCGGGCGTTTTGAAGGAGTTTGAAAAAACGCCGTATGCCGCGCGCCTTAAGGCGACCGGCGTTGTGACAAGCTACATCTGCCCGCTGATGTATATGAACAATCCCTTGGCCGGCAAGATGCCCGTCATCACCTCCTCCAACAAGCTTCGCACCTACACCACCGCCCGCTATTACACCGACGACGAAATTCTTAATAAGATCACGAAGGGAGACAAATAACATGAAGGAATTTATCGGACGCGTTGTTGCTCCCGGCTGCGTAAAAGCGGAAGCGCTCGTCTCTCACGGCGGCTTAAACACCCTCGCCTCCTTCCAAAAAGCCCTTCAGTTCGGCGATAAGGAGGCCACCTGCGGCGACCAGAACAATCCCGACCTGTACGGAAAGAAAATGAAAGGAAAGGCGCTCTGCCTTCCCCAGACCATCGGCTCCACAACCGGCGGCATGGTTTTATACTGCGCCTGCTCCATGAAGCGCCAGCCCGCCTGCCTTCTGTTTTCAAAGCCCATCGACTCTCTTGCCGCCGCCGGCGCAATCCTTGCCGACGTTTGGCTGGACGACGTGAAAATGCCCGTCGTCGATTCTCTGGGCGACGAATTCTTAAACTATGTCAAGGACGGCATGACCATCTCCGTCTTAGAAAACGGCAAAGTGGTTGTGGAATAAATGCACACAATAAACAAGGCCGCGCCCGCTTGTTTTGCCTGTATCCAACGTTTCAGTATGTATAATTTCCCGTTAAATTTTGACATTTTGATTGACATATGATGTCTTTTTCATGTAGAATATAGCTTGTGTCAATCCGCTCACCAGCCCCGGGCGTTTGATGCTTTGCGTGGTATGCTGACCTCATACCGGATGCATCAGTATTGATATTGATTTGGAGGAAATACCCAATGAGCACTTATATGGCGAAGCCCGCGAACGTCGATCGTAAATGGTACGTAATCGATGCAGAAGGCGTTGTGCTTGGTCGTCTCGCTTCTCAGGTTGCCCTGATGCTGCGCGGCAAGCATAAGCCCACCTTCACTCCCCACGTTGACACCGGCGATTTCATCATCGTAGTCAACACCGATAAGATCGTGCTGACCGGCAACAAGCTGAACGACAAGATCTACTATCACCACACCGGACATCCGGGCGGACTGAAGGAAACCAAGTACCGCGACCTGATGGCCACCAAGAGCGAGTTTGCCCTCAAGAAGGCCGTTCGCGGCATGCTTCCCAAGGGACCTCTCGGCAACAAGATGATCAAGAAGCTCAAGGTTTATGCCGGCGCCGAGCATGAGCACGCTGCCCAGAAGCCCGAAGCTTTCGAGATGAAGAAGTAATCAGGAAGGAGGACGAAACACATGTCTGAAGTTATGATCAATGCCGTTGGAAGAAGAAAAAAGGCGATCGCCCGCGTTCGTCTGATTCCTGGTGAAGGAAACATCGTCATCAACAAGCGCACGCTGGACAACTATTTCGGCCTTGAAACCCTCAAGACCGTTGTCCGTCAGCCCCTCACCCTCACCGAGACCGCTGCCCGTTACGATGTTATCGTAACCGTAGCCGGCGGTGGATACACCGGCCAGGCCGGCGCGATCCGTCACGGCATCGCCCGCGCTCTCGTTAAGGCTGATGTAGAGCTCAAGCCCGCCATCAAAAAGGCCGGCTACCTCACCCGCGACCCGCGCATGAAGGAGCGCAAAAAGTACGGCCTCAAAGCCGCCCGTCGTGCTCCCCAGTTCTCCAAGCGCTAATTGGGAGAATATACAAAGCCCGGAAACCGCAAGGTTTTCGGGTTTTTTGTTTTGCCTTAAATACCAATTTGACGCGAGAGGTTCGGCATTCTTTTTAGCTAAATTTCGTTTTTTCACCGTTCTTGAAACACGCATAAGCATTTGATATAATATCAATGAATAAATCTGATTTATGGAGACAACGCCATGAAAGCATTGCTTGCCAGCGCCTTGGGCGGTTCCGTCCGGGCAGACGGTGTTCGATATCCCGACGTGCTGATTCGGGAAAACGGATTGCTTGAAAACCTGAAGTCCATCTGGCCATATCATGCCAACGTGCTTTTTGTCTGTGCCGATCCGGGAGATCATGAAAGAAACGACGGCATTCTGAATTGCCTTAGCAAATCCTTTTCCATGAGCGCTCTGACAGTATCCGGCATCTCCATGTGCGACGGAAGAAACCCGGAAGCGATTGAGCGTTTGGATACAATAGACGTCCTCATTCTGATCGGCGGGCATGTGCCCACACAGAATCGATTTTTCAAAGAAATTCGTCTCAGACAGCGGCTTTCAAGCTACAAGGGCGTCGTCATTGCATGGAGCGCAGGCGCAATGAATTGTGCGGATATTGTCTATGCCGCGCCGGAAGAGGAAGGCGAGGCCATCGACCCCGCATACGAAAAATGGATTCCAGGTCTGGGCATCACAAAAGTGAACATTTTTCCGCATTTTCAGAGCCTTCAAGGCGTTTATCTGGACGACTTGCGCATCATAGAAGACATCGCCTTTGAGGACAGCCGCCATCACGAAATCATCGCTCTGAGCGATGGAAGCTATATTACAATCGACAATGAAACGACCACGCTGTACGGCGAAGCATACCGGATTAATAACGGCGCTATTGAGCAAATCTGCAAAAACGGAGAATCCGTCGTGCTGAAATCATAAGGAGAAGCATATGAACCTTACCCTGATCCTTAAAAACTTTCTGGATGAAGATCTGCGCTTAAAGGCGTTTCCCGCAAGGCGCAAGATGAAAATCTATGCGCTTTTGTATCTGGTTCAGAAATTTGAGCCAGACAGGGAATACTCCGAAAAGGAAGTCAACATGCTTTTAAATGACTGGCACACGTTTTCAGACCCCGCGACCCTTCGGCGCGAGATGTATGATTATGGATTTTTAGACCGTTCGCGCGACGGGCGGGTGTATGCGATGTGTCAAAATCAGCCGACATTTTCAGAACTTGGGCTTACGGAAGACTGAATATTTCCTTGCCATAACCGTAATTTGGTAGTATAATTATTTTGTGATATAAGGCGTGTTTTGCGCCGAGCGAGGAGGAAAATATCTCATGATCAACTGGAATAATCTGGATACGCTTGCGTCTTTTGAAAAGCTCGCTTCTTTGGAGAAGGTAAACCTTGTTTCCGCTATGAGCGGCGAAGAGGGCGCCCAGCGCGTGAAGAAATATACTGCGCCGATGGGTGCGGAGATGGATTTCAACTACGGCGCTCGCGCGGTCAACGATGAGATTCTTTCCGCCCTCAAGGATTTCGCCGAGGAAGCGCAGCTTGCCGAAAAGTTTGAAGCGCTTTATAACGGCGAAGTCATCAACACCGGCGAAAAGCGCCTCGTTATGCACCACATGACCCGCGGTCAGCTGGGCGAGGACGTTGTGGTTGACGGCGTAAACAAGAGGGAATTCTATCTTGAACAGCAGAAGAAATATACGGAGCTTGCAAATAAGATTCATTCCGGCGAAATCACGAACGCCGCAGGTGAAAAATTCACCACCGTCGTTCAGATCGGCATTGGCGGAAGCGACTTGGGCCCCAGAGCCATGTATCTCGCCCTTGAAAACTGGGCGAAGGTAAACGGCTATTTTAAAATGAAAGCCGAATTCATTTCCAATGTAGACCCGGACGACGCAGCGGCTGTTTTAAGCAACATCGACGTCGCCCACTCGATCTTCGTGCTCGTATCGAAATCCGGAACCACCCTTGAGACGCTCACCAACGAGTCCTTCGTGAAGGACGCGCTCAAAAACGCAGGCCTTGACGCCTCCAAGCACATGGTCGCCGTCACCAGCGAAACCTCTCCCCTCGCCAAGAGCCCCGATTACTTGGCAGCGTTCTTCATGGACGACTATATCGGAGGCCGCTATTCCTCCACCTCCGCCGTCGGCGGCGTGGTTCTTTCCCTCGCCTTCGGCCCCAAGGTATTTGAGTGCTTCTTAGCCGGCGCGCACGAGGCCGACGAAATCGCCAAGGAAAAGGATCTCCTTAAAAACCCCGCCATGCTGGATGCAGTCATCGGCGTTTATGAAAGAAACGTGCTCGGCATGGGCACGACTGCCGTCCTTCCCTATTCTCAGGCGCTTTCCCGCTTCCCTGCGCACCTTCAGCAGTTGGATATGGAATCGAACGGCAAGAGCGTAAACCGCTTTGGCGAGCCCGTTGACTACTCCACCGGCCCCGTCATCTTCGGCGAGCCCGGCACTAACGGCCAGCATTCCTTCTATCAGCTTCTGCATCAGGGAACCGACATCATCCCGCTGCAGTTTGTGGGCTTTAAAAACAGCCAGATGGCGACCGACGTCGTTATTCAGAATTCCACCAGCCAGCAGAAGCTGTGCGCAAACGTCGCCGCGCAGATCGTGGCCTTCGCCTGCGGCAAGAAGGACGAAAACAAAAACAAGGAATTCGCCGGCGGCCGTCCCTCCTCCATCATCATCGGAAACACCTTAAAGCCCAAGGCCCTCGGCGCGCTCCTTGCGCACTTTGAAAACAAGGTCATGTTCCAGGGCTTCTGCTGGAACGTAAACTCCTTCGATCAGGAAGGCGTTCAGCTGGGCAAGGTTCTTGCCAAAAAAGTGCTCGCTCACGAAACCGACGGCGCGCTCAAGGTATACAGCGATCTTTTAAACATCTAAAATGTGAACAAACTGCCGCGCAGAAGCCCGTATACCGGGACTTTCGCGCGGCAGTTCTCTATCATGATATTGCATGGCGTTCATATAAATGGTATAATAAAACAGGATTTATGCGCAGGCGTATTTTGCGCGGCGCTTAAATAAACTTGAAACACAAAAGAAAAAGGGGGTTGCCAAATGGAGATTTTGATTATCGTGGGCGTATTTATCCTTTTACTGCTTCTGATTGCCGTAGCGGGCTATGTGAAAGCGCCGCCGGACACGGCCTATCTCATTTCCGGCTTCAGAAAGCCGCGCATTTTGATCGGAAAAGCGGGCATCCGCATTCCGTTCCTCGAGAGAATGGATAAATTGTCTCTTAAAATGTTCTCCGTAGACGTAAAAACCACCGACTACGTGCCCAACGCCGAATACATCAATGTGAAGGTCGATGCGACCGTCAAAATCCGGATCGGCCAAAGCGAAAACATGATGACGCTCGCCTCGAAGTTCTTCTTAAACGAAGGCGAAAGCATGATCATCAGCCGCGTTCAGGATACCCTTGAAGGCAATATGCGTGAAATCGTAGGGCAGATGAGACTTGAAGAAATGGTCACCGACCGCAAAGCCTTCGGCGAGCGCGTGCAGGAAAACGCCATCCCCGACCTTGAAAAGATGGGTCTTGAGATGATTTCCTTCAACGTTCAGTCCTTCTCCGACCAGAACAATGTGATCGAAGACCTCGGTATCGACAACATCTCCCAGATCAAAAAGGGTGCGGCGGTCGCCAAGGCGCAGGCCGACCGAGACATCGCCATCGCGCAGGCGCAGGCCGCCAAGGAAGCCAACGACGCAAAGGTGCAAAGCGAGATGGAGATTGCCGAGAAGCAGAACGCGCTCGCCATCCGTCAGGCCGAGCTCAAGCAGGTCAGCGACGTAAAGAAAGCCGAAGCCGACGCGGCTTATTCCATCCAGCAGCACGAGCAGCGAAAGACCATCGAAATCACCTCCGCCAACGCGGACATCGCAAGAGCCGAGCGCCATGCAGAGCTGAAAGCCCGCGAAGTTCAGGTCGCCAAGCAGACCTTGGACGCTGAAATCCGTGCCAAGGCCGACGCGGAGCGTTACCGTCAGGAGCAGGTTGCGCAGGCAGAGCTGTTTAAGCGTCAGAAGGAAGCGGAAGCAAAGCGCTACGAGCAGGAGCAGGAAGCCTTCGCCGCCATGAAGATTGCGGAAGCGCAGAAATTTGCCAGAGAGCAGGAGGCCGAAGGTATTCAGGCCGTAGGACAGGCGGAAGCCGAAGCCATCCGCGCCAAGGCCCTCGCCGAAGCCGCCGGTATCGACAAAAAGGCCGAGGCTATGAGAAAATACGGCGAAGCCGCCGTCGTCGAAATGGTCATGGCCGCCCTTCCCGAAATCGCAAAGAACGTCGCCGAACCCTTAGGCAAGGTTGACAAGATCACCATGTACGGCGAAGGCAACAGCGCAAAGCTCATTCAGGACATCATCAACGGCACCACCCAAGTCACCGAAGGCATCACCGCCGGCATGGGTATTGACTTAAAGAGTCTGTTAATGGGCGCGCTCGGCGGGAAGATCGCCGCAAACGCCGCAGTGAACAACGAAGAAAAATAAACAGCATCACAGATAAAAAGCCGAGGCAGTTTGGTCTCGGCTTTTGTCTGCCTGAACAGCATTTCATACTCACACAAAAGGGATTGCCGCATTTTGCAGCAATCCCTTTTACATCAATTAAGCTCTTTTCTGTATTCATCCAGTTCGAGCTCGTTGCCGTACACGAAGTGGTCGGGCAGGATTTCGCACCAGATGGGTTTGTCCACGGAATAATCGTGGCACGAAGGATCGTAAACCATAAGCTTCTTTTCGCGCTCCAGATAGGGGTTGGGGTTGGGAACGGCGGAGAGCAGCGCCTTGGTGTAGGGATGCAGCGGATGGCGGAAGAGCTCCTCGGCCTCTGCCAATTCGACGATGCGGCCCTTATGGATAACGGCGATGCGGTCGGAAATGAAGCGAACGACGGACAGGTCGTGAGCAATGAAGAGATAGGTAAGTCCCCTGTTCTTCTTAAGGTCGTTAAGAAGGTTCAGAACCTGCGCACGGATGGAAACGTCCAGCGCGGAAATGGGCTCGTCGGCAACGATGAATTCCGGCTCCATGATAAGGGAGCGGGCAATGCCGATTCTCTGGCGCTGGCCGCCGGAGAATTCGTGCGGGAAGCGGCTGGAGAATTCGGGCAGAAGGCCGACCTCCTCAAGCGCTTTTTTGACCTTATCCTGACGGTCGTGCTCGTTTTTATAGAGCTTGTGGTTGTAAAGACCCTCAGAGACGATGTAGTCAACCTTGGCTCGCTCGTTAAGGCTGGCCATGGGATCCTGGAAGATCATCTGGCACTTGCGGATAACGTTTACGTCCTGCTCCTTGGAGATCTTGCCGGAAATGCGCTCGCCGCGATAGAGAACTTCGCCGTTAGTGATGGGGTTGATGCGGACAATGGCGCGACCGATGGTGGTTTTGCCGGAGCCGGATTCGCCAACCAGAGAGAAGGTTTCTCCCTTATAGATGGTGAAGTTTACATCGTCAACGGCGACAAATTTCTTTCTTCCGCTGCCGAAGGTGACCTGCAGATTTTTAACTTCAACCAGCGCTTCACGATCAGGCGACATATGCGGATGCTCGATATCGCCGGAAGTGGGCTGAGGCTCATTCATCTTTCTGGACAGCTTTTCAACATCGATGGGCTGCTTGAGTTCGGGCGCGCGCTTATCCAGCATCCAAGTTTTCGCCTGATGGGTCGGCGTTACGTCGAACATCGGCGGCTCTTCGAGGAAATCGATGTTCAAAGCCTTCTTATTGCGCGGGGCGAAGGAATCGCCGGTAACCTTGTTGAAGAGGTTGGGGGGCGTTCCGTCGATGGCGGGCAGCTTTTCGCCCTTTACGCCTAACTGGGGCATGGCGGACAGAAGCGCCCAAGTGTAGGGATGGCGGGGATTGAAGAAGATTTCATTCGCCATACCGATTTCAATAATCTGGCCGGCGTACATGACCGCTACTCGATCCGCAACATTGGCGACAACGCCAAGGTCGTGGGTGATGTAGATGATGGTCATGTGCTTTTCTTTCTGAAGCTTTCTGATCAGCTCCAGAATCTGCGCCTGAATGGTAACGTCAAGGGCGGTGGTCGGCTCGTCGCAGATCAGAATCTGGGGATTACAGGCAACCGCGATGGCGATAACAACTCTCTGGCGCATACCGCCGGAGAACTCGTGCGGATACTGGCTGTAACGGCGGGCAGCGTCGGGAATGCCGACAAGCTCAAGAAGTTCAATGGCCTTGGCCTTGGCGGCTGCGCCGTGAACGTTCTGATTGAGCTCGATGGCTTCCTTGATCTGAATGCCGATCTTCTTTAAGGGGTTCAGACTCGTCATGGGATCCTGCGTAACCATGGCGATCTTCTTGCCGCGGATTTTGCGCCACTGGGATTCGGTCTTGAATTTGGCCAGATCCATGCCGTCATACATGATGCTTCCGCCGGTGATCGAGCCGTTCTTGTCCAGCATGCCGACGAAGGTCTTGGTGAAAACAGACTTACCGGAGCCGGATTCGCCTACGATGGCGAGGGTTTCGCCGTCGTAAAGGTCGAGAGAGCAGCGGCGGATGGCGTTCAGGCGCTGACCGCGCAGGGTAAATTCAACCTCTACATCCCTTGCAGAAAGGATGGGCTCGGTGGAAAGAACCTGCTTTGCGCGATTGGCAAATTCCATCTCAAGCGAGGCGGAACGCGTATTGATTTTCATGTTCTCAGACATTTTATCCACCTCACACATGATTGCGCGGGTCGCACGCATCGGAGAACGCGTTGCCCACGAGATAGAACGTGACCGTGATCAGAGATACGATCGCCGCAGGGAAAACGAGCAGATAGGGATACTCGAGGAAGTTCGAACGCGCGTCTCTTAAGAGAATGCCCAGAGACGGCGTGGAGATGTCCAGAAGGCCCAGATAGGAAAGCGTGGTTTCGTAGGCAATGATGCCCGGAATGGACAGCGCCAGACGAAGCACGATAACGCTGATCAGGTAGGGGAAGATGTTCTTGGTGAGAATGCGCCAAAGGCCGGTGCCCAGACATCTGGAAGCCAGGTTGTACTCGCGGTCGCGGTACATGAAAACGAGGTTTCGGATGTTTCTGGCGGTTCCCAGCCAATAGAACGCGATCATGGCAATCGCCATAATGAGGGTGGACTTACCGATCATGAGCGCGATTAAGGTCATGTAGATAATGGTCGGGATGTTGTCAATAAAGTTGTAAAGCTCAGTAAAGAAGCGATCCAGCTTTCTGACATAGCCCCACAACAGACCAATGATTACGCCGACAAAAATCTGACCGACGGAAACGCTGACCGACAGGATGATGGAGGTGCGGGTTGCGCTCCATACCTGGCACCAATAGTCGCAGCCGATGGAGTCGGTTCCGAACCAGAAATGGCTGTTGGGCGATACGAAGCGGGTTTCGCGGTTCGGGAAATCGATGCGGACGGTTTTGGCGTCGTAGATCGAAATGGCGGGCGCGATAAACGTGAAGATGATCAGTGCGAAGAATATGCACGCCATGAACACGGCGACTTTTTTCTTGATGAAGTTCGCCCAAACGCTCTTCCAATAGGAATAGTTGGAATAACCGGTACGCTCTGCGTCCTGCGCGCGGTATTCCGCGAACTGGAACAGCTGCTTTTCGGGCATTTTGGAGCGGGTGGCGGTGTGAACGCTGCCGGGGCCATACTCCTTGCCGGTATCGAGCTCGACAGCATCATAATTGGTTTCAAGATTGACAACCTTGCGGCTTTCGTCCGCGCCGATGGCGCTCACGCGGTCGTCTTCCTTCACAGGAAGCTCGGTCTGCGCTTCAACGTTGCTGTTGGAATAGCGAACGTCCAGCTTGGCATCATTCTTCTTAGCCATTTATCTCGTGCCTCCTTTCCCGGTAAGGCGAATGCGGGGATCGAGGATAATCATCAGTACGTCGCCCAGGAACAAACCGATGATGCCCAAAGAGGCATACAAGGAAACAATTGCCTGAACGAGGTTGGTGTCGTACTTCGCAATAGCGTCGGGCAGCAGGTTTCCAAGGCCGGGCACGCCGAACATCTTTTCAACCAAGATGGAGCCGCCGACGGTCAGAAGTACGGAATAGGGCAGATACTGCGCAAGGGGCAAAAACGCGTTTTTCATAACGTGCTTAAACATAACCTGCGTGGTGGACATGCCCTTGAGTTTTGCAAGGCGGATATAGTCCTTATTGAGCTCGTCAACCATGTATCTTCTCATCCACAGCATATAGCTGGCGATGGAGCCCATGGACAGGGAGACCATCGGAAGAATCGCGCTTTTCGGCTCCATAACCGAGAACTGAATCGGAAGCTTGAATACGCGATTGCCCACGATCATGACGAGGAAATAGGTAACCAGATGGGGAACAGCGTTGATAAAGATGGTGAAGCCCTGTCCCACCGCATCGAGAACGCCGTCTTTATAGCGAGCCTGCATGATACCCAGCGGCACGCCGATCAAAAGCGCAATCGCCAATGCGGAAAGACCGATTTTCACGGAAATGGCCATCTTGGAAGATATAATCTCAACAACCGGAATACCCGTCTGCACGCGGTGGGAATCGCCAAAGTTGAGCCATACGCGCATATTGGTGAAATAGTCCCAATTGTCGGTTGTTTTCTCATCCTGAACCGCTACCTCTTTGCCCTCTTTGCGCACGGTAAAATTGCCCGTGTGAGAGCCGGAGATAAGGGTGTATTTGACCTTTTTCTGAACCTCATTGTCCGTTTTCAGAATTACGGTGTTGGGTTTTTCGGGGTCGGCAGAGACTGTGGCCTCGATGACTTGAACCACAGGGTATTCTTCCGTTACGCCTTCAAGGCGCTCAAGACGAATTTCTTCTGGCTTGATATTGTCCGCTTCTGCTTTTTCAAGATAGCGGATCTCAAAAGTATTGGCGTCAACCAGGTTGACACGGTCAAAATAGTGTTTATTGTGCTCGGTTTTGATCAATTCTTTATAGAAACGTCCGAGCTGTACAAACGGATGGTCAAGATAACCGCTTGCTCTCAGCAAATCTTCCTGCTGCTCTTCAGTCAGCTTGATGAGCTGCTCCTCCGTAAAGAAATAATCCGTGGGCAGAAGTCTCAGAAGTAAGAATACTACCGAAACAACCAAAAGCACGGTTATAAGCGACTGAAATAAGCGCTTGATCGTGTACTTTAACATCCGGTCATCCCCTCTTAGCTGTTTAATGAATCAATAAGGCCGTTTCGCCCATTGATCATGAAACGGCTCATATACTGTGAATATGGGAAGGGGCGGCCTTCCATGGCAGAAGGCCGTCCCCAACCTTAAAGGTTTTAAATATCCGATTGATTACTTAACGAACGCCTTGTACTGCTCAGCAGTGTAAACGTCGGTGCTGGTCTCCCAGTTGACGTAACGCTCGGACTGGTTGCCGTAAGCGGAGTAAACCTTGGTGTAGTTGTTAACCTTGGTGAGCTCCCAAACAACAGAGTAGGACCACGGGATTACGAGGGCATGCTCGAGCATGTAGGCCTCGGCTACCGCGAACGCAGCATAGCGGGCATCGAGATCATCGGTGATGGCCTTGGCTTCGTTTACAAGGCGGGTGAACTCTTTGTAGGTTTCGATGAGCTTCTCATCGGTGGCGTTGTTGATCTTGGAGTAGTACTGAGAATAGTACGCATTGTCCTCACCATAGGTTTCCTGGCCGAGGAAGTTGATGGGATCGGCGAAGTCAGCGCCCCAACCATTGATGTAGATGGAAGCGAGCTGCGGATCGCGAACTTCGGTGTTGAGCTTGGAAACGTAGGTCTTGGTGTCGAGAACAACGAGGTCTTCGCCCAGGCAGGTCTTGATCAGGTTGGCGAATACGTCGGCGGTCTCCTTCGCGGTGGTGGAGGAACCGGAGATGTAGTAAGCCATCTTGACGGGGAGCTCGATGCCGGCGGCGGTGAGCTCTTCGATCGCAGCCTTCTTGTAGGCAGCGGCCTTCTCGGCGTCTACACGGGCATACTTATCGGTAGCATACTGCAGGCCGATGTTGTCGCGAACGAGCTGGGTGTAGTCAACACCTGCGCTGTTAACGGCTACGGCGTTGGCGGTGTAGCAGAAGTTCTGGCAGGACAGGGGGTTGATGTCGTTGGTGCGGGCGAGGTAGTTGGTGGCGTCGAGGCCGTAGTAGAGAGCGAGACGGAAGTTCTCGTTGGCAACGGCGGTGTTCCACGCTACGTCGGCAGAACCGTCTGCATTCTTCTTGTCGTATACCAGGTGGATCTGGTAGGAGTACTTGGTGGGACGGGCTTCAACGAGGTTGTCGTTGTACTCGTGGTTGGGATCGGTGTAGATGGTGTTCAGCTTGGAAGCGGGCAGCTCGATGTAATCGAGTTCGCCGGCGGTGAACATTTCGTAAGCAACGTCAGAGGATTCAACCATCTTAACGGTTACGGTGTCAAACAGCTTGACTTCGTCGAGCTTGTGATAGCTTTCGTTCTTGGTCAGAACCTTTTCGTTCTGATAGATGTAGGTGGTGATGGTGTAGGGTCCGTTGTACCACATGGTGGTGTAGTCGGCGCCAAAGTATCCGTCAACACCGATCTCGTCGATCAGCTCAGCGGAGAGGGGAGCCAAGCAGTTGTAGGTAGCAACAGAGGGGAAGTAGGAGAGCTTATCAACGCACTCATACTGGATGGTGTACTGATCGGGGCAGGATACAGCTACCATCTCAAGGAACTTGTCAAGGCCCAGAGCCTTGGCTTCCTCAGTGGGGAGCTCCTTGGTGTAGTTGTAGTACTCAGCAGCGCCCTTGATCATTTCCATGGGCATGGAGGTGTTGGCAGCCTGGTTCTTGGCGTAGTTGAGAACCCACTCAAGACCGGTGAGCCAGTCTTCGGCGGTGCAGTCAGCCATGTATTCGCCGGTGTAGTCAACCCAAACGATGTCCTCGTTCAGCTTGAAAATCCAGGTCTGGCCGCCGTCGGGAGAGGACCACTCTTTGGCAGCAGCGGGGATCAGAGCGCCGGCAGCATCGTTGGTGAGCAGGTGCTCGTAGCAGTTGCTGAGAACGTTAAGGTCAACAGCAGCCTGAGAATAGTGGTAGCAGAAAGTTTCCATTTCGTTGGCCTGGGTCTGGTAATCCTTGAAGTTCTTGATTTCCTCGGCGCCTGCGAAAGACATGCAGCCGAACATCAGAACGATTGCCAGAACGAGAGACAGAGTCTTCTTCATTGAGGTAACCTCCCTAAATTTTCTGTGGAAAACCGAGTTACAAATAAATGATAACCAAGCTGTCCAACGGATACAAGTATTATACGGATAAGCCTCCCTCTTGTCAATACGTAAAATGAAATTTTTTTACCGTGTAAATTCATCACTTTGCACAAATCTACCTATTTTAATCAAATTTATCCAAAAATGAAGGCGGTAAAATCCATATTTGATGAATAGCTTCCGTTATCCTGCAAATTCGCTTGCAATTCGCATCGTTTTGCGATACAATATGACCATTCACTTACAAGGAGAAAAGGTATGAAAAAGGGAATCTTTCAAAAATATATGCTTCGTCCCATGCTTTATATGACCTTCACGCGCCTTATGACGGCGCTTATCTTTCTTTTAGCCATCGACCGCTTTGTAAAAAACGGGCCCGCCCTTTCTATGACAAGCGGTTTCCTCGCCGCATTTTTTGCCCTTTGCGCCTATTTGGTTTATCTGCGCATGGACGGGCTTCGCGTTCCGCGCATGAAGTTCATCAGATTCAAAAAGAAAAAAGATCCCATCCGCATCGAGAGCTCTATGGCCGACCATATCGACGAGGAGGCGCCCGTTTCGTTTGACGAACTGGAGGAAGATGAACGCGACTTCATTTCCTTTGTTTCCGCTCTGATCAACTTCATCGTTTTTACCGCGGCTTCCTTCATTATATAATGTAGTTTCGATAAAGCCTGCGCAACAGTCAGGGGACGATGCAAAGGGGACGATGCAAACATCGTCCCCTCAGACCATCAACAAACCTCTGGGTGAGGCATGGAGAGGGAGCGCACTCCCTCTCCATTTTCAATCGATTTTGGCGGCATGTACGGCAAAATCGCGCGTTTTCACAAAGCGCAGCGACTGAAAACGCTTCCCCTTTCC
>JAFWZN010000074.1 GCA_017522345.1 Clostridia bacterium
GGCGAATGAATTTTTCGTCAGATGCAATTGCAAAAATCGAAGGTTTACTGGAGGTAAATCGAGATTTTTGCGAGCAGCAGATGGCGGAAAAGGCATCGCCAGCGTCGCCGCCGAATAAATCAGCGTTTACTCAAGGGGAAGGCTCGGGTGCTTTCATAATCAATTGCATTTCAATAAGACAAAACATAGGGAGGATATCATCATGTTACCCAGAAAAGAGTATCCCCGTCCGCAATTTGTGCGCAAGGGATGGATGAATTTAAACGGTCAGTGGCAGTTTGAAATTGATCACGGCGGATCGGGCAGAGCGCGCGGCATGGTCGAAAAAGACGAATACAGCGGCAAAATTATCGTCCCCTTCTGCCCGGAAAGCAGCTTGTCCGGCGTGGGCTACACCGATTTTATGCGCGCCGTGTGGTATAAGCGCGCCTTCACGCTCCCGGCGGAGGCAAAGGGCAAGCGCGTTTTCGTCAATTTCGGCGCGGTGGATTATTTATGCGAGGTCTGGATCAACGGCGTTTCCGTCGGAACGCACAGAGGCGGCTATGTCGGCTTCCGCTTTGAAATCACAAAGGCGCTGAAAGACGGCGAAAACGTAATCGTTGTCTGCGCGGACGACGATTTAAGAAGCGGCCGTCAGCCCTACGGCAAGCAGAGCCCCCGCTATGAATCCTTCGGCTGCTCCTACACCCGCACCACCGGCATCTGGCAGACGGTATGGCTTGAATGGGCAAACGAAACCTTCCTTGAAAACGTGCGCCTGACCCCCGACGCGGCGAACGCTTCCCTCCTGATCGAAGCGGAAATCAGCGGAAACACCGACGGCGTGACCCTTTGGGCGCAGGCGGCGTTCGACGGCGAATACGAATGCGAAATCGAGACCGCCGCCAACGGAAAAAATGCCCAGATGCTGATGCTCATTGAAAACGTTCACCTCTGGAACGTGGGCGAAGGCAATCTTTACGACCTCACGCTCTCCCTCCGAAAGGACGGAAAGGAAATCGATCGTCTGGACAGCTATTTCGGCCTTCGCTCCGTCTCCTTTGACGGCATGAAGTGTTTAATTAACGGAAAACCCGTCTTTCAGCGCCTGATTCTGGATCAGGGCTTCTATCCGGACGGCATTTACACCGCCTCCACCGACGATGAGCTCAAAAACGACATCCTTCGCTCGATGGCCATGGGCTTTAACGGCGCGCGCCTTCATCAGAAGGTATTTGAGCCCCGCTTCCTCTATTGGGCGGACAAATTGGGCTACCTCTGCTGGGGCGAAATGGCCAGCTGGGGCGCAGACCCGAAGGACGGCTGGATTCTGCCCACGTTCCTGGACGAGTGGATTCAGATCATCAAACGCGACTACTCCGTTCCCTCCATCGTCGGCTGGTGCCCGTGGAACGAAACCTGGGGCGAAAGCGGCAACGGCCAGCATGCCGAAACCATGCGCATGACCTACCGCGTCACCAAGGCCCTCGACCGCACCCGTCCCTGCATCGACACCTCCGGCGGTATTCACGTCGAAACCGACATCTACGACACGCACGACTACGAGCAGAGCGTCGAAATCTATAAAGAGCGCTACGCCCCCGACGCGCCCATCATTTACGACCAGTTCAAGGGTCGTCAGCATTATACGCCGGGCCTTCCCGTTTTCGTCAGCGAATACGGCGGAATCGGCTGGAATCCCGACGGCAAGGGCTGGGGCTACGGCACAGGCCCCAAGACGGAGGCGGAATTCATCGCCCGCTATAAGGGTCTGACCGATGCGCTCCTCGACAACCCCAATCTCATGGGCTTCTGCTACACCCAGCTTACCGACGTAGAGCAGGAAATCAACGGCCTGTACTATTACAACCGAACCCCCAAGTTCGATCCCGAAATCATCAGCGCGATTACCTCCAGAAAAGCTGCGATTGAGGAATAAACGATAAAAACATAAAAATGCGGGACGGGAAACCCTCCCCTACGGTCAAAACACACATTGATCTCGTAGGGAACGGGTCTCCCGTCCCGTTTATATATTTTTTTAGACAAAACCGGCTTTACGTTCTTGGCGTCGTTCTCGGTACGTCCTTGGAGAACTTGAACTGCCCGGGCTTTGGCGTAGCGTAGGGATACGGGGTAGGCGCGGGCGTAGCGTCGGCGGGGATGGGCACATAGAAGGGATTCTCCGGGTTGTCGTCCGTCGGATCCCAGCCCTTATTTCCCTCGACAATTTCAGGATATTCGGCAAGATCGCGGAATTCAATGTACTCTTCGCCGTCCGTTACGATAATCGGCGTTCCCTCGGGACAATTGTCGTAAATCCATTTTGCGTCGCGGCAGAGCAGGCGCACGCAGCCGTCGCTGGCCATCGTTCCCAGATTTTCATAGGCGTCCATAACCATGCGGTTCGAGCGTTCTCGGGTGTAGGTGATGGAGTGGAAGTGGAAGCTTCCGGTGATGCGGGTGGAATACTGGCCGAACAAATCTCCGATCAGCATGGTTAGCCAGCGATGGCGATCCTTCATTTTATAGGTGCCGTTGGGAAGCTTATTGTAGCGAATGCCGGAGGAGCACAGCATGTACTTTACAGGCACGGTATATTCGCCGTTTTCATCCGTCGTATGTACAATAACCATCTGCGCCTTTTTGGCAAGGGTGATCGCATAGGGAATTTTAATCTCGACCCTCGGGGGCTCCGGCGTCGGCGTAGGACTCGGCGTAGGCGTGGGCGACGGCGTAGGCGTAGGACTCGGCGTAGGCGAGGGCGTGGGCGTGGGGCTCGGCGTAGGCGTTTTTTGCTCGTCGATATACACATTATACTCGGCGTTATTATAGGAATTGGCTAAAAAGGCAAAAGCCGCCACAATAAAGAGGCATAAAAGCGCAGTGGCGATCCATAAAAGCCGATTCGAATTTCCGCGGGATTTTTTTCTCATTTCGGTCTCCTTACATATAAATTATGGTGAAACGTTCTACTTCCACAGTATCATTATAGCGGAAAAACGGCTTGAATGCAAGCAAAAGAGGGAACGCGGGAGGATGAATTTTGGGCAGGTTTATTGGGCGGAGGCGCAGCGCCGGAAGCGTTTCCCCCTCTGGGCTTGACGCGCATCTATCCGGCGGGATTAAAAAACGACCCTCCCCGCCGAGAAAGAAACTACTTCGGCGGGAAGAGCCTTCTACGCATCGATCATATCAATCAGCGTCTGAATAAATTCTATGCTGGCTTTTTTACTGAGCACGTGGTTTTTAATCAGAATCCCGGTTACAAAATCGGCAAACTGACCGGCAAGCTCCTTAGAGTCAAGCACAAGCTCCGTGTAATTGTTTAAATCATAGTCCGCCTGCGCGGCGCATACGAGTATGCACGCTCTTGAGTATCCAATGAAGGAATAGTCGAGCGAAATAGATTCGCTTGAGAAAAACAGCGGCGTAATGGACGCGGATTTAGCGGAAATTTTCAATAGATTTTTAAGAATTTCCTTTCTTTCGGCGGGCGTAAACGGTCTTAAACAGAACGGATGATCTTTCATACGACCCGTTTTTGCAAACTCCGTCATGCCCTCTCTGGTCATGATGAGATACGTAGGTTCTTTCTTTGAAAGGATATTCTCATACCGCTTTTCAAAAATCTCCTTCAGCTCATCAATAAACGGAAGAAAGCTTGTATCAAACCGGCACGCCCACTGGCAGAAATTCTCAAGCAGTATCGGAACCGGCACATATTCAAGCCCAATTTCCGTTTTGATCTCGTAAATCGCCTTGTCCTTTTCAAGCAGCATACACTGTATAAGAAAATCCTTGAATGCCAGAGGGTTGTTCTGGGTAAATCGGCGATTGATCTTCTTAGGCGCGCGGTGTTTGGAAAAAAGAATGTTCAGGCTGAAATCGAAAAGCCCCGCCTCCGAGGGCATCGGAAGCGTCAAATACCGATCGCCGTCATACGCCACCAGAAGATGTCGGCCGTCCTCGCGCTTGGCGATCATGACATTGTTCATCATCGCGCCGCGATTATTATTGATTTCAAACAGTTCGTAATTCGGATTAAACGCAATGGGCAGCGTCTCCGCAAGCAGCCCCGACAATTCTCCGACGTTCTCCTTGTCGAAAAAACTGTAAATGTGGATATCCTTTCGTTTTTTCGAAAGACTGGCAAGCAGCCTTTGCGGCTGCGTATCGCCGAATCCTACGCACAGAAGCTGAAAGCTCATGCCCTCGCTCCACGCAAGGATTTCTTCGCAAAATTCACCGATCTGAGCGCAGCATACGCTTTTTTCATCGCCTGAAATCATTCGGAAGAAATTCTGCTTTGCCAAAAACAGCTCCTTTCCGTACCGATTTACATCCACGCCCAGACGAAGCCGCTTTAAGGTTTCCTCGTCAATCCCGGGATAGGATTGAGCAAGCTCGGTAATGTATCTGGCGCACCTTTGGTAGTCCAACTGATCGTGCATGAGCCGCGCAATGGTAGCGTCCCTCGTTTCCCGCGTGTACACAGCCAAATCGGACGGAGTAAGATTATTCTCCTCCATCCATTTCGACAGGCGCTCGCCAAAGGTACGCACTTCCGATAACATAATTACACCCCATTCACTTTATCTTTTTATTATCGTCGCATTAACGGTTTTTGTCAAGAAATCCGACAGTTACATATATAAATGTAATAATTTTTCAACAAAAACAGACTATTAGTGCTTTTTATGTGACATTCAAGTGCGATCCTTCAAGAAAACGCGCCCGTTCGGAAAGTTCGCTTCAAAAAAAGCAGCCCGCCTTTTATGCAAAAGCGAGCCGTTTCGTTTTTCACAATCGCGTTATTGAATCTTCTCAAAATCCTGATATCCGTGCTTGCATAGCGGGCAGACGATATCCTCCGGCAGAGGATCGCCCTCGTATACCCAGCCGCACACCTTGCACACATAGCCTTTTACGCCGTCGGTCTGAGGCTTGGGCTTAACGTTATTCTGATAATAGGTGTAGGTCATGGTGGCGCGGTTTGAAATCACGCGAGCCTCCTCAACGGAGCAGATGAACATGCCGTGGGTATCCAGATCCACATAGCTTTCCACCTTTAAGCTCATGAAGGAATTGATATAGGCGGGAAGGAATCTTAAGCCGTTTTCGCTTCTGAGTTCGTCGATTCCCTCAAATTTATCCGCCGCGCGGCCGGACTGGAAGCCAAAGGTCTCAAACACGGAGAAGGGCGCGCTTTCGTCTAAGCAGTTGACGTTCATTTTGCCCGTCTGCTTAATCACGTGGTGGGAATAATTCTGCTTGTTGATGGTGACGGCGATGCGGTTGGGGGTGTTGGTCACTTGCGTTACCGTGTTTACAATCAGGCCGTTGTCCTTGTTTCCGTCGTTGGAGGTAACGACGTACAGGCCGTAGCCGATGTTGAAAAGCGCGGTCATATCGTTTTTATCGGCGGTTTCGTCCTGACGGGCGAGGTATTCCTGACAAAGCTCGTTGGCAAGCGCCTCAATCTGCTTTTTGCTGTCGTCGTTCATAGCGGAAAGGATGCGCACGGTGGTATCCGTGAAGGTCAAGTTTTTGCTGCCCTCCAGCATTGTGCGCATCACCTTGGCGGCGAGCGGCGCCCAGGAGCCGTTTTCAATCAGGCCGATGGTGCGGTTTTGGAAATTGCGCTCGGTCAGGTGGTTAATAAACTCCTTCATGAAGGGGAACACATCCGCGTTATAGGTGGTGGTTGCAAGAACGAGCTTTCCGTAGCGGAACGCATCCTCCACGGCTTCGGCCATGTCGCATCGGGCGAGATCGTTTACGACCACTTTCGGGCAGCCCTTCTTTTTGAGGCTCTCCGCCAAAAGCTCGACAGCCGCCTTGGTATTTCCGTAGATGGAGGTATAGGCGATGACAATGCCGTCCGTTTCTACGCGATAGGAGGACCAAATGTCGTAAAGGTTTAAATAGTATCCGAGATTTTCGGTGAGCACAGGGCCGTGCAGGGGGCATATGGTTTGAATGTCAAGCGTCGCCGCCTTTTTAAGAAGCGCCTGCACCTGAGCGCCGTATTTTCCTACGATGCCGATATAATAGCGTCTCGCCTCGCACGCCCAATCCTCCTGAGCGTCCAGCGCGCCGAACTTTCCGAAGCCGTCGGCGGAGAAAAGGATTTTGGAATAGGAATCATACGTCACGATGACCTCCGGCCAATGAACCATGGGCGCGGTCACAAAGGTGAGGGTGTGCGTGCCCAGAGACAGCGTGGATCCTTCGCCGACAACAATTCTTCTGTCCTCATAGTCGGTTCCAAAGAAATTCTTCATCATTTGAAACGCCTTTGCGCTGGAAACGACAACCGCCTCGGGATAAACGGATAAGAAATTTGCGATATTTGCCGAGTGATCGGGCTCCATGTGCTGAACGACGAGATAATCGGGCTTTCTGCCGCCAAGCGCCGAAGCAAGATTGTCCAGCCACTCATGGGTAAAACGCTTGTCCACCGTGTCCATAACGGCAATTTTATCATCCAAAATCACATAGGAATTATAGCTCATGCCGTTAGGCACAACATATTGTCCTTCAAAAAGGTCTACCTCGTGATCGTTTACGCCGACATATTTGATATCGTCCGTTATATGCATAATTTTCGTTCCCCTTTTCTTCATTATGGATTTATTATAGCGCAAAAAGCGCCTGTTTACCGTGACAAAATCACGCATCTTCATTCGCCGGCAATTTCTCTCAGTTTCTCTTCCGACAAAATCTCAATCGTTCCGCGCGTCAGGCGCACCAATCCGTCCTCCTGGAAATACTTGAGCATTCGCGTTACCACCTCGCGGGCGCTTCCCATATGGTTGGCGATTTTTTCGTGGGTGATCTTTAGCTCTCTTTTTTCTTCAAGCACGCTTTCCTCAAGAAGAAATTTTGAAAGACGCTTGTCAAATCTGTCCCACATAATCTGCTTCATAAGCCACATGATTTCGGATAAGTGATTGGAAATCAAGCTGTGGGAATAGTTTGCAATGGCCAACGATTCGTCCATCAGGTTTTTATAAAGGCATGTGGGCAGAACCCAGAATTCCGTGTCCTTTTCCGTCTCAATCATGATGTCAAACTGCATGTCCGGCATCGCGCAGGAAACGGAAAACATGCAAATGTCCCTTTCGAAAAAGCGGCTGACCGTCACTTCCCGCCCCTCGTCCGAAAGGATATAAGCGCGCAGTTGACCGGACTTCACCAACAGCATTCCAAGGCACGTAGGCCCGCCGTCATGCAAAAGCGTGCCCGCCTTGGCTTTTCTGAATTCGGTCACGCGCAAAAGACGCTCTCTTTGGTCGTCCGTCAGCTTATTCCAGATCGGAAAATAATCTTTAAAATCCATATTTTCGCCCCCGAATTTTCCTTTCCTTATAATAAGCCCGAACTGCAAAGAAGTCAACTGAAAATTTTTTTGTAAAATAGTGATTTTGTCACGGAAACATGCGTATTTTGTGGTATAATAGGATCATCCAAAGGGAAAGAAAATACTTTAAAATATAGGAGGATTTGAATCATGAAAAAGTATGTTTGCGAAGTTTGCGGCTGGGAATACGACGAGGCGCTGGGCGCGCCCGAGCACGGCATCGCCCCCGGCACGAAGTTTGAGGATCTTCCCGAAGATTTCGAGTGCCCCCTCTGCGGCGTAGGCAAGGATCAGTTCCAAGAGGCATAATTCAAAACGCTATGTAGGAGCCAAAGCAGATGATGAATGCTCTGCTTTGGCTCCTTCCAAGGATTTCTGACATAATGCATTTTTCATTCGGATTTGCATAGATATCGGTAAGGCGGGGGCTTGCTCCCGCCTATGATATATACGTTTTTCCGGCGGGAGCAAGCCCCCGCCCTGCGATTTGCCGGAGATACTGTTTTGAGGGCTGTTGCTGATATTATTTCTGCAACAGCCCCTTTTTTGCCCTTCGCTTCTTTTCTCACATTGACGTAAATCAAGCGAAGGGATATAATACATTTAATAAAATAAAAAGCAGGTGACAAAATGAAAAAGCTTCTTTCCTTGTGTATGATCCTGTCTCTTCTGTTGTCTCATATTGCTTTTGCGGGCACAAGCCTTGAAACGCTTTTAGAAAACGGCGGTACATATGCCGTAAACGGCGAATTTCAAAAAGCCGAAGCGGCGTTTGACATTGCCCTGAAACTTGCGCCCGGGGATATCCGGGTATACAGCGCGCTTAAACACATGTATCTTCTGAAAGGCGATCTAAAAAGCGCGCTTGAAGCGCTTGATACCGCTGTTTCCCTTGCGCCAAGCGAGGGTGAACTGTATCTTGAAAAGGCGAAAATTCTGTTTGATCTCGGAAGAATAAACGAAGCCGAACAGGCGCTTGTGTACGCCGAAGTTCTGGATTCGTATCTTTATTCGGATACCTCCCTTTGGAAGTCGGCGTTTTGCGCCTATTACGAAAACGGCGAATATAATAAAGTGATCGACGCATATCGGATCCTTGTCAACAATGGATACAGCCCCGCCGAAGAAGATCTTCAAAAGCTCAAGCGCGCACTCATTTTGACCGGTCAAACCGCCGAGGCCGAGAAGATGGGTCTGATTTCACTTGGAGAAAAGGATACAATCCTTGAAGACGCCATTCAAAGCGGAAAGAAAATTTCTCTCGTGCCTGCCGAAAAGGAAAGCCTCCGGGATTATCCCCTCTTCATGTCTCTGGAAGTGTACAATCTCATGTGCGAAGAATATCCGGGAGAAGCGCCGGTTCTTGAACCTGCCGATGACGGCCTGCGCGTCAAAATTCCGGATGAATATAAATCGGAAATCTTCGCCGATGAGGCTGATTTAGAAAATCTCTCTCCCATCGCCGTCTCTCCCAGCGGAAACGCTCGTTTGTATTTTTTCGAAGACCATCCTTTCCTTGTGAAAAACAAAGAAATCACTTTGATTGCTCCGAACAAACAGCGCAGCGCGCCTTTGGGCGAAACCGGCGAAGAACAAATGTATCAGGCCATGCGATTTCTTAGTAACAGCCCCGAACGCAGCGGCATCGTATGGTCGAAGGATGAAGAATATTTTATCCTCTCCTATCCGATGAGAACCCTGCAGGCAGCTTATTTCTTGGATCTTATGTTTGTCGATGCAAAAACCGGCGATTTTATCTTGGCTAACTGCACGCCGAAAATAGGAGGGGACGAAGGGTTTGAAGGCGTGCTTTTCGCCTGCTTTGACGATGAAGGAGAAAACATCTATTATATTGCGTTTGTCAGTCCGTCAACCCGCGAATTCAAAAGCATGCTGAAAAAATACAACATCGAAACGGGAACCGTTGAATCCCTGTGCGGATATGAAGAAAGAGACATCAATTATCCGGGCATGTACTTTACCGAATACAACACAATCAAAGCGATATTCACACCTATTTACGTCAACCAGAATGCAGGCGTTATCGAATTTAAAGGCACAGACGACGGCTGGACATACGAAAAGGACGAATTCAGCGCAAGCTGCCGTTATCAGAGCCCGCGCGAATATCATCTGAGCGAAAACAGCGGCATGGAAGTTGCGCTTTCAAAAATCAATAATACGATCGGCTATCTTTCTGTCCGCAATCAGGAATTGGGCGCGCCCGGTATGGATCAGATGATTCTGCTTCCGGTCGGCGAAAATCAGGGATATGCAAAATCCGTCGCCGAAGAAATGTTTGGCGCCGAAGGTCCCATTGATCCGGACGATATGACTCTCACCCAAGATTTTGAACGCGCGTGGGCAGGCTATTTTGCAAACGCTTCATCCACCAAAAACACATCCCTGCCGACCTATTCCGCACCCAAATACATAAGCGTTCAGAACATGATTCTCTCTCCGGACGGATATTTTGCGCTTATGCTGATCAGCTATCCTGAAATCAATCCGGACTATGACATGCTGTACACCATCAAACCGGGGCTGTGCCTTATCGATCTTGAGACGCTCAGATTTACCCAAATCGAATTGCCGGAGGGAATAACGCCGTCCAACAACAACATCGGCTTTGTCTGGAACCAAGAAAATGAAATCATGCTTCCGGCCACCGATGGCACGGTATATAACATCTGGATCGGCTGAAAGGAAACAAATTATGGAAACCAGATACTACGAAGTCCATCGGATTGACGGAGATTATGCGTATCTGAAGCGCACCGATAAAACAGAGGACGAGCTTTTCATCGTCGCCCGCGCGCTTCTGCCGGAGGCCATCGACGAGGGAACGAAGCTCAAATACGAATTTCTTCAGTACGAGATCATCGATTAAAAATCCGGTGTACGGTATTGCGGGACGGGTTTATCCTGTTCCGCTTTTTATCTGTCCTTTTTGACAATAGGATCGTTCATTCCCGCAGCCCCGTAGAAAATGGCCTGCGTGCCATTTGGGGCTGCTTCCAAAAAATGCCATAAAACAGCATCGACCCCTACAGCTCACACGAACATACCATGTCCATTGTAGGGGCCGATGCCCACATCGGCCCGGAACATTTTTTCATTCAACGATGAACGTCAGCGCGGGAGGCAAAACGCCTCCCCCTACGGTGTGAACGAAACGAATCGTTTCAATCGCAGGGGACTTCTTTTCCCGTCCCGCGCATTTTTGCGCCAAACTCTCAAAACGGCAAAAGCGTCTAATTTACCTCTCCCGCGCTTTTATCAGCTCCATGCCCTCTTTGCCGGTAATATGCTCGGGCGTGATTTCAATCAAGGCCATCGCCGCCAGATTTTCGTCGATGTCCGCCTGTATGGCGGGCATATTGTTTGAATATTTGAGCGCAAAGCGGCGAACGAGGGAAAGCCTTTCGGCTGCGTCCTCAATGAGTTTCGCCCGTCCGAATACGATCACGCTTCTGTAAGCCGTGGTGAGCTTGTCAGAAATCACGTCGTCTTTATCAATCACCAGAAAAGAAATCTTATCGCACGATCTGATCGCGTCGATTTTATGGCCTTCGCCGGCGGAGTGAAGATAGATTTTTCCATCAAGGTATGCATAATTCATCGCGACGGCATACGGATATCCGTTATCGCCAATCACGCTCATCACGCCCGTTTTTGCGCTTTCAAGCACGATTTTTGCATTCTCATCCGTCATCTGCTGGCGGATTCTTCTCATTTTTCGAAACATGTTTTTCCTCCTGTCGTTTCCGCCGCGCGGATTTTTTGCATCACACATTGAGCCGCCCATTCGCAGAAAGCAAAAAGCTCCTCCTGCGTGATTCCGATAAAGCCTTCTCCGTCCTTCAGAGGCTTTGGAATCACGCCCATCACGCCGATTTTGCGCTTGATGGCGCCTTTGGGAAGGTAGTCGATGTAGTCCGGGAAATCAACAAGCGGCAGAATGTGCTTTAAAAATCCGCTGTCCGGGCGCTGATCCAGATATTTTCTTTCAATTGCGCCGATTTCGCCGAAACGGACCTCCTTGGGAAGAATCGCGCGGATGTTTTTCCACGCGCATTCAAGCCCTTGGGCGAGTTTTCTCGTTTCCTCGTTTGCCAAAATGCGCTGCCAGACCGCCTTTACGCGGTTGTCGTCCATCAAAAACTCGATATACATCGCGTCCGTAATCAAATGCGCGTAATAGCCGAGCAAAAACGCATATTCTTCCTTAGAAGCGATCTTGTCGATCCGCTTTAGAAAATATGCGTTTAGGAAACGGTCGCAGTCGTCCTCGTCCTTGGTTTCCCCGTTCATCCAATGCGTAACCTCTCTGGGCGGCGTGAATTCCGTCCAGCTTTCGTTTTCCTGATTGCAGTCCGGCGCGATGCTTCCTACGCAGAATCCCCGCGCGTCCAGATGCCAAAGCCTTTCAAGAACCCTGTCTGCAATCATCAAATGCGTAACCCAAAGCGCCATGTATATATCTCCGTAACCGTATCTGCGCGTATTTTTCGTTTTTTATATTATACCATACGGCGCAAGACATGCCTTGAAGACGCGTATAAATTGTGGTATACTTTTTAAGAACAATACAAAGGGAGGCCCTTTTATGGACTGGAAAATCTTTATCCTCGCAATCATGCTTTTGGGTCACGCCTACCGCATGATTTTAAACATCGTAAGCTACAAATCCGCCGGCAATCCGACGCCCGACAGCGTCAAGGACGTATACGACAAGGATACCTATATCAGATGGAAAAAATATTCCGCGGAGAAAAACCGCTTGGGCATTCTGTCCACCATCATTTCTCTTTTTGTCACGCTCATTCTGCTTTTAACGAACTGCCACGCCGCCGTTTCCTCCGTTTTCGGAAAGAGCGTGTTCGGGCAGATGGCCGCGGTGCTCACCTTCCAGATTCTGGTGGATTGGGTCGTGAATATCTTCCTAAATTACTACGAAACCATGGTTGTCGAGCAGAAATTCGGCTTCAACCGCTCCACCATGAAAACGTTTGTAATCGATCAGATCCGTTCGCTCATCATTGAGGCTCTGATTACCTTCTTCCTGATGTCGGCGCTTATGCTGCTTCACAGAGCCATGGGCAACTGGGTCATCCTGCTCTTTACGGGCGTAATGTTTGTCTTTACGCTCCTCATCTCCTTCCTCTATCCGATTTTAAGCCGCATCGGAAACAAATTTGAGCCCCTGGAGGACGGCGAGCTCAAGGACAAGCTGATGGCGCTTTTAACAAAAAACGGCTATCAGGTCAAGGGCATCAAGGTCATGGACGCGTCCCGCAGAACCACGAAGCTGAACGCGTATTTCACGGGCTTTGGCAAATTAAAAACCATCGTTTTGTTCGATAACCTCGTAAACGCCATGTCGGTAGATGAAATCTGCGCCGTGTTTGCGCACGAATTGGGTCACGGCCTTCATAAAGACGTT
Organism: Clostridia bacterium; assembly: GCA_017522345.1. GTDB lineage: Bacteria > Bacillota > Clostridia > Christensenellales > Aristaeellaceae > SFHK01. Next base: position 12,795 of record JAFWZN010000074.1, read on the forward strand.
CTCAAGCAGCAAATCATGAATCTCGGAAATCTTCTTTTAATGGCCGTCGCCGCATGGATCGCCATCATCGTGGGCGGCATGCATACCGCATTTGGCTTTGCGGGCGTCAATTACGGCTTTGCCTATATTCTGATGGGAATGATGCTGTCCCTCATCCAGCCCTTAACCGGCATGGGCATCAGCGCCTACAGCCGCTTTGCCGAATACAGAGCGGACAGACAGGCCGTCAAGGAAGGCCACGGAGAAGCGCTTGTGACCGCGCTTAAGAAGCTTGCAAAGGAAAACTTCGCTCATCTCGCGCCGTCCAAAGCGCTGGTTGTGCTTGAATACAGCCATCCGCCGCTTGCCGAGCGCATAGAGGCGATTGAAAAGGCGCTCAAATAAACACATATTCGGGGATTTCTGTGTTTTTCGGCAATCCCTTCTGATTTAAAGGAGGAAAACGCCATGCTGTATCCCAAAAGCAAAGAAAAAGCGCTGTCCCGCGCGCTTTTTGAAAACCCCACCTCGGAATACAGGGGCGCGCCGTTTTGGGCGTGGAACGGAAAGCTCGATAAGGACGAGCTTTTCAGACAGATTGAAATCTTCAAAAAAATGGGGCTGGGCGGCTTTCACATGCATGTAAGAACCGGCATGGACACGGAATATCTGTCGGACGAGTTCATGGACTATATTTCGGCATGCCTTAAAAAGGCCAAAGAGGAAGACATGCTTTCGTGGCTCTATGACGAGGATCGCTGGCCGTCCGGTACCTGCGGCGGACGCATCACGCGCGGAAAAAGCGAAAACGCCCGAAAATCGCTATTGATCACCGTGAACCCCCATGCGCCCCGTCAAGAGAACCCTTCCAAAGAGCCCGTGCCCGGAAACGGTCAGGAGAAGGTTCGGCAGGAAAACGGAACGCTTCTTTGCGTGTACGACATTGTTTTAAACGAAAACGGAAAGCTTCAAAGCGCAAAGCGCATATCCGAAGCAGATTCCGCTCAAGGCGCAAAATGGTACGTCTACATGGAGCACGCGACGGCCGACCCATGGTTCAACAACGCGGCCTATGTGGACACGCTGAGCGAAAAGGCAATTGACGAATTTATTCATTCCACCCACGAAAAATACTTCGATCGCGTAGGCGGCGAATTTGGAAAACGCATTCCCGCGATTTTCACGGACGAGCCGCAGTTCACGCAGAAAAGCTGTCTGAATTTCGCCTTCGACATGAAGGATGTGTTCCTGCCGTGGACGGACGGGCTTGAAAAAATCTATTTTGGCGCCTACGGCGAGGATCTTTTCGATCTGATCCCCGAGCTTCTCTGGGAGAAGGCGAGCGGCGAATTATCCCGCGCGCGCTGGCGCTTTCAGAACCTGCTTGCCGACCGATTTGTGGAAAACTATGTGGGCAAAATCGGTTCGTGGTGCGAAAGGCACAACCTCTATCTCACGGGGCACGTCATGGGCGAGGGCGATTTATACAGCCAGACGCAGGCCGTCGGCGACGCCATGCGCTCCTACCGCCGATTCGGCCTGCCCGGCGTAGACATCCTGTGCGACTTTCACGAATACAACACGCTCAAGCAAACCCAGTCCATTGTGCGCCAGACGGGAAAAGAGGGCATGCTGTCCGAGCTTTACGGCGTAACCGGCTGGGACGCGGATTTCAGGCTGTATAAGCTGCAGGGCGACTGGCAGGCAGCGCTGGGCGTGACCGCGCGCGTTCCGCATCTTGCGTGGATGACCATGAAGGGCGAAGCCAAGCGCGATTATCCCGCGTCTATCAGCTATCAATCGCCGTGGCACGGCGAGTTTTCCCTGATCGAAAACCACTTTGCACGCTTAAATACGGCGCTCACGCGCGGAAAAGCCGTGGTTCGAACAGCGGTTGTGCATCCCGTCGAAAGCTACTGGCTCTATTGGGGGCCCAATGACCAGACGGGCGAAATGCGCGCGCAGATGGAAAAAAGCTTTGCCGCTCTCACGGAAGCGCTGCTTTTTGGTAACATCGATTTCGACTTTTTATGCGAAGCCGAATTGCCCGTCCTTTGCGAAAAGGCGGAAAATCCCTTAAAGGTCGGCGAAATGGCTTACGACGCGGTCATCGTCCCGAATCTCACCACCATAAGAAGCACTACGCTTGAGCGCCTCGCCGATTTCCATCATGCAGGCGGCACGCTCATCTGGATGGGCGAGTGCCCGAAATATGTAAATGCCGAAATCTCAGACGCCGCGCAAGCGCTCTATCAAAAAGCGATTCACATTTCGGATTCCCCCATGCAGGCAGTAAACGCCCTCGACGCGTTCCGCGCGCTCGACATCCGCCGCATGGACGGAACGCGCGAGGACAGGATGGTTCATCAGATGCGCGCAGACGGCGACAAAAAGTGGCTGTTTATCGCAAACGGCAAAAACCCGACCTCGCCGGACGTTGAGGAATACGGAAATCTCCGCTTTTTGATCAAAGGCGAATACGCGCTCACCGAATATGATACCCTGACCGGCAAAATAAGACCCGTCAGCGCCGGTTACGCGGGCGGGAATACGATTTTTGACCGAAAGTGGCATATGCACGACAGCCTGCTTCTCCTGCTTGAAAACGGCAGGCGCGAAGGCTCATCCAATGTATCTGAAACGCTCCTCAACAACCCGGATCTCACTTTTGAGAACGTAAATGTCGAGCTTGAGGAGGAGAACATGCTACTTCTGGACATGGCGGAATATTCCGTAAACGGCAGCGCGTTTTTCAGCGAAGAAGAAATCCTCAGAATCGACAACCTCGCGCGCAAACATCTGGGCATTCCGCTTCGAAGAAAAGAAGTCTGCCAGCCCTATCTGATCGCGCCGGAAGAGGCAAAAGACAAAATCACCCTGCGCTTTACCTTTGAAAGCGAAACCGAAACAGACGGCGCGTACCTTGCGCTGGAAGATGCGGAAAAAGCCTTAATCACGTTTAACGACGCGCCCGTTGAAAACAAGCCCATCGGCTGGTTTGTGGACAAGGCCATTTCGAAAATAGCGCTTCCCGGCATCCGAAAGGGCCGAAACACACTCCTCGTTACCTATCCTATCGGAAGGCGCACAAACCTTGAATGCCTGTATCTCTTAGGCGATTTCGGCGTAAAGGTAAACGGCACAAAGAAAACCCTCCTGCCGCCCGTAAAAAAACTGGGATTTGGCGACATCACAAAACAGGGTCTTCCTTTCTATACCGGAAATCTCATCTATAAATTCCGCATTTTCACAGAGGGCGATTTTACGCTTCGCATTCCGCGCTACAAAGGCGCGCTCAGCAGAGTCTATATGGACGGCGCAGACATGGGCGCAATCGCCTTCTCCCCCTATACCATCCATCTTCCTTCATCCAAAGGCGTTCACGAAATCAAAATCAAGCTCTTTCAGACCCGCATCAACGGCTTCGGTCAGCTCCACCACACGCCCGGCGTATACTTCTATCAAAGCCCGAATTCCTGGCGAAGCGCCGACGATCTGTGGACATACGAATATCAGTTAAAGCCCGCGGGAATCATGAAATCCCCCGAGCTTTACGGAGCAAAATATATAAATGAGCTTGACGAAACCCGGACGACGCTCACCAGAACGGAAAACATCATGGAAGTCAGCTGAAAAAAAGGTCGCGGCAACAATAACGATGCCGCGGCCTTTTTCCGTTAATTCGCTTTTTCCACCCATAAAAGCCGCGCCGTGCGCTTTTCAGGCATTTGCAAAACAATTTTCCCATTCATATCGCTGATTTTCTCGCCCGTGTCTTCGTCCGCAAGCGTCCACTTGCCTTCAAGGGGAAGGAAAAGGCTCAGTTCCCCCTCGTCGCATTCCTCCTGTCTGAACGCGAAAAGGACGCCTTTTTCCTCTTCGGGGTCAAAGTACATATAGGCCGTCATGCCCGTTTTGTCCTCGCCCGAATGCCAATCGGTCAGGGTGTAAAATTCCTTCAGGAGATAAGGATTGACCTTTTTCCACTCGGTAAGTCCGAATCTCAGGACGCCGAAATCCTGATCGGGATCCTGAACAAACTGGCTGTCCACATTGAGCGCGCAAAGATAGCTCGCGCGCCAGACATATTTGTCGCTCACGCCCGTAAGCGCCAGCTGCTCAAGCTTTTCCTTCGTGTTCGCGCCGGAAAATGGGATCCACTTGTTGAAAGAGGAAGTCATCGATAAGCGCAGGGCGGTCGATGTTCTGTCATGGTCGCTTCTCAAAAGCGGGATCCCGCGGCGCATGGACTCAAGGTCGTTTCTTCCGCCGCCGGAAGCGCAGCTGTCCACAAATCCGCAGCCGCCGATGGACAGCGTGGTCTCAATAAACGCGTCCCACATGCGGTAGTGATTCAGAATGAACTTGCATTCCGTGATTCCGCGCCTGTTTTCGCCCTCGATTTGATCCAGATGTTTCCAAAGCGCGGCGGGGTCGGAATTGTTGTCCTCTCTGTACATGTCGATTTTGTTATCACGAAGGACCTTTGAAATCCGCTCAATCGTATACCGGAGACACTCTTCATCGCCGATGTTGTTGGTGACCGCGCCTGTGCCAATGTCGATCGCCCAGTTTTTGTTGTAGGCAAAGTTTTTGACCATGTTTTCGGGGTCGGTTATGCGTTCGGGCTCAAACCACATAAGCGTTTTGATGCCGTTTTTATGCCCGTACTCAACCGACTGTAAAAACGTATCGCCCGGCCATTTGTTTTCATCCAGCACCCAGGTGCCCACTGTATGCCACCAGTCGCGGTCCTTCGAATACGGAACAGGGCTTTTCATGTCCGGCGCGATGTACCAACCCGCGTCAAACCAACGGAAGTCCACCTTCACATCCTCCGCCATCATCTTGTCAAGGCTGGGCTTCCATGTGTCATATCGTTCGGAAATACTTCCGTCGCTGTTGGGATAGCCGGTGTCGGAGGCGAGGCAGCAGGTAGAAAACGGAAGTAAGGGATTTCCATCCTTATCGGCTTTGGGAAGATTCCACGTAACAAACCAGCTGCGCCAGAGATTTGTGCCATACTGCGTCCGTTTGTCTTCATAGGGAATGCACACAAAAAGCGCCGTCCGGATTCTTTCGCCGGGCTTTAAAACCGTCTTTAAGTTATTGATGCTGCCCGCCGAATATCGTAATCCGTCCTCGGTCTTTATAAAATCCGCATGCCATGTGCCTGCCCAGCCGATGGCCAGAAGCGCGCCGCCGCCTGTCCATTTTACATTGAAATAGGGAAAATACACATGCGTTGCGCGTCCGCTGTCCGAGGAAAAATGCACGCCGTTTTCATCAAGCGGAAGATCATAGGGCTTGTATAAATTTTGATAGTCGCCAAGCGCGCCCGTTACGCGCATATTTTCGCCGGTAAAATCCATTGAAACGCAGACGTTTTCAAGAATCAGGCTTTCATGCCCGGTATGATTTTCAAACCATACCGTCATTTCCGACGCGCCGTGCGTCCGGTAATTTGATAAAATCGCCCTGACCATCACGCCGTCAAAAAGCGCATAGGACAGCGTGACCGTTTTCTTTCCGCCTGCTTCTTCCTCCGTCTTTTCAAGGAAGGTAAGCACGGATGCATCAAAACCGGAATATTCTTTTGATCCGTATGTAAAGAAAAACGGGATCTTTTCGGGAAAAGCAATCCTCTTTTCAAACGCCTCTTCCGCCTTCGGATTCTGATAATTTCGAATCATGCTTTATATCCTCCTCATCTGTTCTCTATATCTGATTATAGCAAACTGCGCGTGCAATGAAAAGTCATTTCAAAAATTTGGATGCATTCCATGCAGTTCAAGGGGTATTTTGCATCATAAACCGCTGTCATAGCAAAAATTTTACTCTTCTTTTTTCAAACCGTACACGTAAGCAACAAACATATTGTGCTATAATATCTTTGTAAAAACACCCGGCCTTTGACACAAGCAATTGAAGGAGTGAATCTCATGAAGACACTTTACACCGGCAAGACCAAAAACGTTCTTCTGGACGAGACCACCGGTATCGTACACCTTTTTTTCAAAGATGATGCAACCGGCGAAAACGGCGTATTTGATCCCGGCTCCAACACCGTTGGCGGCAGCGTTGAAGGCAAAGGCATTGTTGGCCTCACCGTTTCCAAGCATTTTTTTGAGCTGATGGAGAAAAACGGCATTCCCACCCACTATCTGGGCAGCGAAATTGAAAAGGGCCTCATGATGGTTCGAAACCTCACCGTTCCGAAGCTTGAGTTCGTCGTTCGCTACTTTACCGCCGGCTCCATGTGCCGCCGCTTCACCCTTCCCGAGGGCATTCCCTTCGATCCGCCGTACGCCGAGGTTACCTTAAAGGACGACGCGCAGGGCGATCCTTTGATCTCCGAGCGCCTCTGCATCATGAAGGGTCTTTTGAAGGAAGGCCAGTACGACGAAGCGCTGAACGTCGTTTACAGAGTAGGCGAAGTTCTCAAAAAGGAACTCAAGAGCATGAACCTCACGCTCATCGACTTCAAAATCGAAGTCGGCTATGACGAGAATGGCAAAATCTACGTTGCCGACGAAATCACCCCCGATATCTGGCGCGTGCGCGACGAAAACGGCAATATCCCCAATCAGATCGACTGCGCAAAGATGATCCTTGAAAAGATCTCTAAGTAAACCGACGCAAGCACAGATTTTTTCAAACAAGACGCACCGCATACGCCGGGCAATATGCCGGGCAACAGATGCGGTGCGCTTTTGTTTCCGAACCGAATATCTGATAATATCGCACAAGCATTTTGCCAAAATAGCTGCGTCTGTCAGCCAACGGGAGAAGAATTCATGGATATTCTTTCTGCTTTACAACAAAAAAGCCCGCGCTGATCATGAGCCTTCCCGGAAATGATCCGCGCCTTGCAAAAGCCGCGCAAAGGACGCGGGCGAGGACATATTCTCAATAAAAAACATTCGGCAAACGGAAAAATGGCTTAAAGAATCCTTTGAAAATCATCGTTCGCTGCTTAAGCAGATTTTCGGCGGCAGCGTCCCTGATTTTCAGGCGAAACTTCGCTGGAACAGACTGTTCGAAGCGGAAATTCTCACTCACAGCAGCAGGCGTTTTTATAAAAAAACCTGATTGGACGCAAAAGGGGCTTACGCATTTTGATGCGCAAGCCACTTTTTGATTGCCGCCATTCCCAAATAACGAATTTCCTGCGCTTTTACCCTTAGCTGAAAAAGCGCGTTCCCAAAGGCGATGAGGGTGTGCTTCGCGCTTAAGCTCGTGACATTATCTTTCAGACGGCTTCATTTTCTAATCTCCCGAAAGCTTTCGATCAAAGCGTCATATTTCGCTTCCACCTTGCTCCATTCGGATCTGCGGTTGCAGTCGAACCATCTTTCCTTATGCTCCTGCTTAAGGCCGGACAGCTTTTCAAGCATCCAATCGATCTTTTCCGCCGTAAGCGCATTCCCTTGCGGCAGGAGGATTTTTTGAGAAGCGATTAACGAGCGCTTGACGTCAAACAAAAACGCGTCGTAGGCGAACTGATTGCGTTCGGGCTTCAAGGCGGAAAAATACGCATATGCCTTTCTGAAAATATCCTCCGCGCCCGAAAGCTTTTGCCTGATATTTTCGTCCGCAGGCTCTTTTGCGTCCTTCAGAAACTCCTTTAAAAGCATGCTTCCGCCGTTTTGCCATTGATCGTACCAGAATTCGATTTTGCCCTCGTATTTCTGATCGTCATAGGGATGATTCACAAAATTTCTGTCGTAGTTCATGAGGCGATTGTACTCATCCATATCAACGTCTACGCCGAAAAAGAGCTTAAAATAGCTTTTCACCATTTCCTCAAACGAAATATCGCTATGGCAGGACCACGAAAACAGCGCGCCCGTATAAATGCCCATCCAGTTTTCTTCTCTGAGCGCCAAACCGCCGTCGTTCCACGCGGACATGATGATTCCGCGGGCGTTTTCGCTTCCATGCTCGGCAAGGCTTTTTGTATTCAAAAAGGATATGTAGTGCTGGGGAAGCATTCTGTTCCATGTGTAGGTAGCGGGCGATAAGCAGAATTTTTTGCGCCTGTCGATGAGATTTCGGATGTTCGGATAATCCTTTCTCACGGCATAGTCCCAGAAAACAAAATTCATATCCTCGGGCATTTGGTCGATATAGTCGATTCCAAGCGCGTAATCGCCGTACAGGGGCGTATACATATCGGAATACATGTAGGTGTGAATGCCCTTTTCCTTCAGATAATCATGCACGCGGTTGAAATGCTCGTTGTAATATTTTCCGGCCAGCTCCTTTTTGAAAAGGCGCGTATAATCGCCCACCTCGTCGCCGCCCACATGAATCGCGCGGGACTCGCCAAAAACGGACGCAAGCTCATCCAGCATTTCATTGATCATCTTCTGAGATTCCGGTTTCCTCACATCGACGGACGTGCAGGGAAGTCCGTTTTCGTCGTCGTTTTCCTTGATGACATACGGATAAAAGGCTTCAAGCTTTGCATTTTTATCCCAGTGGCCGATGGTGTTGAAAATGGGAATGATATCAATGTAATAATCCTTTGCGTATTCAATGATCTCTTTCCACTCTTCCTGCGTTACAGGATCCGAAAATTTGCCCGATTCGGGATACTTTTTAAATTCAAACGTGTCCTCTATGTACGGCATGTATACGTTGCATTTCACATAGGACATGCGCCTTATGATATCCTTGAAATTGCTCATTGTCGAAATCTGACCGCGCGAGATATCGTCCGATATGCCTCTTAAGGGCATAGTGGGCTTATCCTCAATCCGAAGATGACAGATTTCGCCATCATTCAGATCAAACAATTGCACAAGCGTCATAAGCGCATAATACGCCCCGTTCGGCTGGGAAGCGGAAATCTCTGCGCCCAACGGCGATACCTTCAAAAGATATTCCTCCTTTGAAAGAGAACCGCATACGTTCAGCTTAATTTCCAGCCTTCCGCTTTCAGGAAATGCTTCCTCCGCCTTTTTCACATACCGCTTCAAATCTTCAGATATCCTCAGCTCCTCGCGCCGGATGCTCGCTCCCCGGTCGATTACTTCGATTTTGAAAGGAGCGGGAATCAGGTGAAAATTCATGTGATCAGCCTCCTTGCATTTTGTTTTCTTAAGCGCCAAACCAAAAAGCGCCCCTTTTCCTATGCCTTTGGCAATTCTATGCGGACTAGCGTAATAATGGTAAGCGGCAGGACCGATCTTCTTGCGTTCAACCTTGCTTTGACTGTAGGTCGGGCCCTTGTCCGCAGGGCTGCCCACATAAATATCTCCCTGAGGAAACCGTCATCCGTCATTTAAGAGAATTTCCTGTCTTATCATCCATTCTCCATGCCTTTTATCATCGTCTTCCTCTGTATTCCGCTTTTATCACTTCAGCCATTTCCTCAGGCGTTTCCCGACAGCCACCTGCAAGCCACATTTTAATAATGGCATTTAGACCGTTTCTAAAAAATTCAATATGATACCTGATGTTGCTGTCAATATGTTCTTGTTCCGCCCGCCTTGTATCATATATCGAAACAAGGCGTTTGTCATCATAACACAGTTTGAAATACGTTTTATAGAAAATCTGATTTTCCTTGATATGTGTAAACATCTTAAGCGCACCGCTGCGCTCATTGAAATAATCGTAATCTGCAAATAGATTGCTGAACTCGTTTTCAAGTTTTTCTCTCGTTTTATCGGCAAGATCGAATATATCAATATAGTTTGCATAGAACGTGCTGCGATTTAATTCTGTCATTTTAATAAGATCTGAAACGGTAATGTCCTTAATTTCACGGGTTTGCAGCAGCTCTATAAACGCCCGTTCGATTTTCTCTTGCGACTCTCTGCGTCGTTTGTTGTTCTTTACATTCATAGCAATTCTCCATTATCCCAACATTTTTGACCAAACTGACGGCCGCATTTTCTTTTATTCCAACATTTGTCGTTTAATTGTTGATTGTTTTCTTTCGCAGGAAAAATTATACTATAAATGCAATAAAAACACAAGTGTTGGTTTAATGAAAGGAGATTTCAATATGGAAAAGAGCAGTTTTGTTGCATTGATCATGGGAACGGTGAGCGGGGTGCTTTTCGCGCTCGGTATGTGTATGGCGCTCCTGCCTGAATGGAACGCCTTTAAGGAAGGCATAGTTTTCGGAGCTATCGGCATCGTGCTTGGCATTGTAACGACACTTATCTGGTGTAAAATGGAAAACAAGAAACTGCCGAAAATGAGCGGTAAAAATCTGTTCCGTGTTGTTTATGCCATCGTTGCTGCGTTGGTGCTTGGTACAGGCATGTGTATGTGCCTTGTATGGGCGCAAATCGTTTGGGGCACGCTCGTCGGTTTGCTTGGTATCATTATGCTGATTGCGCTGATTCCGATGATTAAGGGCATCAAATGAAAGCATTAAATCTCGTAAGTAGTCCTTATACAAGCCTTGCGTTTAATGTTGCTTATGCGCTCGGCAACTGTATTATAGGTTTTCTTGCACATTCGTGGTGGTTTATTACAGTAGGCGCGTATTATACCGTGCTTGCAATTACAAGATTTTCTGTGCTGCAGGTCAAACGAAAAGCAAGCAGCAATTATGATACCGAGCTTTTTGCACGACGCATTACGGGAATTTTATTGGTTGTGCTTTCTTTCTGCATAGTAGGTGTGAACATAATGTCCGCTGTTAAAGATAGAGGCGCCGCCTTTCACGTAATTGTAATGATTACCATTGCCGCATATACATTCACGAAAATCACTGTTTCGATTATTGGTATGGTGAAAGCAAAGCATTCCGCTTCTCCGGTGCTAAAGACTCTCCGTAATATATCGCTCGCTGATGCGTGTGTTTCCATTTACACAATGCAAAGGTCAATGCTCGTGACTTTTCCGGGAATGGAAGCTGCGGAAATCTTATTACTAAACATATTTACAGGAACAGCAGTATGGATTGTTGTACTGCTTCTCGGAATCAATCTGATTGGAGGAAAATATACAGATATGGCTAAATCGAAAATTATTAAGGCAAATAAAAAAATCGCCGAAGCAGTAACCGTCGGTTTCAAGAAAATTGAAGAAGGCGTTGTAGACGGATACAAAAAAATCGAACAGGGCGTCGTCGGTGGTTACACCAAAATCGAAGATAAGTTTATAGACGCTTACCTCACCAAAGACGGCGAAACCGTAGAAGAAGCAAAAATCAGAATCAAAAAGCAAAACAAATAAAAAGCGGACGGACGTAAACAGATCCGTCAGCTCAGATCATCAGGAAAGTTCCGCAGAGAAAAACCGCGGGACTTTGTTTTTTTGCAAGAAATCAAAAGGGGACGTCGAATATATAAGATATGCGTTCCGAAAGGGATTCAAATTCAGGATCCAAAGATAGAAGCAGAACCGTTTTTCCCACAGCTGCGCTTCTTCAAAAAAATAATAATCAGAAATTTTTTAAAAAGCTCCAACCTTTTTGGATTTGCGTGTCTATATGGATGAAAGCTTTCAACGAGGTACAAACAAGTGAACAGACATGACGTAGAGAAAACCATAAGTGAAAATCTTAAGCCTGTATTCGGCTTTGCTTTGAAAAGGTGCAAAAGCATTCACGACGCAGAGGACCTTTCGCAGGAGATCGCGGTCAGAGCCTTTCGTGCGCTGCTCATCAAGGATGATGTTTTTGACATGGAAAAATTCATCTGGACCGTTGCCCATAATGCGCTCAGCAATTATTACCGCGATACTGCCAGGAGCATGGTCGGCGTTTCCATTGATGAGGTTTCAGATTTGATCGCTGATCCGGACTGCGAATTGGACAAAGATGACAACACAGAATCGATCCGTCGTCTTCAGACCGAGATTGCCTACCTTTCCAAATTGCAAAGAAGAATAGTAATTGCGTATTATTTTGAAAACCGCAGGCAGGCAGATATTGCTTTAGAATTGGGCGTTCCTCCCGGCACAGTGAAATGGCACTTGTTTGAAGCGAAAAAAGAATTGAAACGAGGTATGGACACCATGAGAAAAGCAAGCGAACTCAAATTCAACCCGATCAAATTTCACTCCTATAATATCAATGGTTCCAGCGGAACAAAGTCCTTGGACGAGTTCTTTCGTTCCGCTCTGTCCCAGAATATCGCTTACTGTGTGCGGAATACTTCAAAGACAGTAAATGAGATTGCCGATGACCTTGGCGTTTCTCCTGTGTACGTTGAAACCGAAGCGGAATTCCTGGAAGAATACGGCTTTCTTCAGGCACAGAAGGACAAGTACATTGCGGGGTTCATCATCAGCGAGCCGACAGCAGAACTTCTTACCATGCAGAACGATATGTACAAGCGCGCTGCCGGACTGTTTGCAAACGATCTGTATGATGAGCTGATTTCTTCCGGCATTCTTGATGATCCGGACATTTGGTGCGGTCAGACAGACGACCCCGTCTCCCTGACCCAGACGCCGAAAGCAGACCGCAATTTCATTCTGTGGTCGCTGATTCCGTATATTGCCGCCTGGTCCGGCGAAAAGCTTATGGATAAGCGGATTTCCTTTGACGAGGTTGCCACGATCCGTCCGGACGGCGCGCACAATATCTTTCAAGCATCTGTTGTTTCAGATGAAATGATTCTCCCCGAAGACTATGTGTATATGAAAAACTGGTGCGGTCCCATGTGGAACGGCAATGGAAAACGCATCCTTTGGCAGATCGACAGCGAGTGGTCTGACCGCGGGGAGCATCACGGTTTTCAATATTCTGAAGATGCCAGACGCATCCTCGGCCTCTACGAAAGAGCGTTTAACGACCGCCTTTCCAGGGATGAATATGCATGGCTGGCCGAGCGCGGGTATATCAAAACGAACGGGGAATACGACGGACAGTTCAAGTCTGCATGGCAGATCGTTGTTCTGGCAAGCGATGAAATCCGCGATAAGCTTCTTGGCATCGGTGAGCGCATTAAGGCAAAGCACCGAGCTGACTTTGATGCGCTGAAGACTCCCTATGCCGACGCAGTGCTTAAATCGGTTCCCGACCATCTCAAAAAGGTAAAAGAGTATGAATTGCAGTATATATTCCACGCTGACGGATGGTTCATTCTGCACTGCATTACAGCGCTTTTGAAAAACAACAAACTGAAAGCACCAACCGAGGGACAGAAAAAGTCTTTGACTACGCTTATTGCGAACATATAAAAAAGGGGCTGTTGCACAACAGCCCGGAGAAAAAAACAGAGCTTTCAACCACTGGGAAGGTGGAAGAAAGCTCTGTTTTGTTGTAGAATAAATCTGCAATGAAAATACCACAACACGAGCAGTATATAACAATCCAGCAAGGATGTCAACAGCTGAGATTGAAAATCTGCGGAGGAATCGAGTTCAAAGCGGAGAAGGACGAATTCTTTCGACAAGTAAGCGACCAGCTTGGGAGACTGGATTACAGTGA
>JAFWZN010000075.1 GCA_017522345.1 Clostridia bacterium
CATGTACGGCAAAATCGCGCGTTTTCACAAAGCGCAGCGACTGAAAACGCTTCCCCTTTCCGATCCCCGCCCGGAAATTTAAGAAGAATTTCAGGGGATCGGCCCCTCTCATCAAAAAAGGCACTTTTTTGATGACTTGAGGGACACTCCGGGAGGAGTGTCCCTACGGCGCTGTAGGGGATTTTGGTTATGTATTCTTCCGGATCGGAATCCACAATTCGCAGAAAACGCCCGTTTTTCCTTTTTCAAAGTAGCGTTCGTAGTCGGTTTCTTCTGCGGAGGCGTATCCCATCTGCGGCAGAAATTCCTTGTAGAACTTAGACCACATTTCTCTTATGCAGTCGCCGTCCGTGCCGATACAGTCGAAAACGACGTATGTGCCCGGCTTTACGTCCCAGATGCGAAAGCCCCTGTTTTCCATTTCGGAAACATCGAACGCTTTTGTTTCTTCGTCAATCAGAATGCCGATTCCGTATTGAAATGTGTCCTTCCCCGACTCTGTCGGCGTACATAATCCGTACAGGTCGCGCTTTCCCTCGGGGTTCAGACAGTAAACCGGGCCGAGCAGCCTGTTTTTATTGCACTCGTCCCAGAAATCGGGAATGTCGTGGTTCTCGTCGTCGTTTATGATTTCGTTTCTGAAATCCCGGATGAGCGCAAGAAATCTTTTTTCCTTCGTCTGAACGATCCTGTAATCCATGCTTTTTCCGCCTTCCACCGTCAATTTGATCCGGAGGGGATTGAACAAAACGAGTTTTGCGCCCGTTTCGCGCGCTGTCCTTGGAGCGACGCCGTGAAACCGCGTGAACGCCTTTGTAAAACTTTCCGGCGTGTCGTACCCGTATTTGAGCGCAATATCGGTGATTTTGCCGTCGGTTTCAAGGATTTCTATGCCTGCCATAGACAGCCTGCGACTTCGAATATACGCGTTCGGGGTCATACCCGTCAGGAAGCCAAACGCCCTGTGAAACTCGTAGCTCGAAATATGCACATGCTTCGCCACGTCTTCATAGTTGATTTCTTTAAGCAGATTTTCTTCCATATAGGCAATCGCCTTTTGCATCTGCCGGGTCCACTCCATGCTTTTCCCTCCCGTCTGTGTGTATTATAGGGAAAACGGAAGAAGATTTCATTTCTTATCTTGCGAGGATTTGTCAGGCATATATGGCGTCTCTGATTTTGCCGCATCGACGGTCGAAGTTTGCCTGTCAGAGCGTGTTCTCTTTTTTGATGTATAGTAAGCGTCCATCCTTGCGAGGCTTGGCTTTGGGATAGTCGCCGTCAATATAGCCAAGGCACACAAATACCAGCGGCATATATTCCGGATCAAGCCCCCACTGCATAAGAAGCGCCTGCATCTCGGAATTTTCAAACGTCGCTTCAGCGCGCCCGACGATACAGCTGGAGACATTCAGGGAATGTGCTTCCAAGACCATGTTTTCGGCTGTAACAAAGGCAGAGCCGATTGCGTTTATATTCGTCTTTGTATCCTTTTTGATGCATACGATTCCAAGCGCCGGGCAGCCGTAAAAACCGCTTTTGATCGAAAGGTCATCAATAATAGAGGGTTGATCCTCGGATACGCTTTGACCGCCCCAATTGCGGTTTTCGCATGCTGCGTTGATGATGCCGATCCGATCAATTATCTCGGCGTCATCCAGTATGATAACGATTGTTCCCTGTCGGCCGCCGGGATTGGGTGCGTAAATACCGGCTTCGGCGATTTTCTCAAGCTTTTCCCATTCCACTTTCGTGCCCAGATACTTGCGGATGGAACGTCTTTGTTTCAGCATTTTAAGTATATCCATGCGGTCGTTCTCCTTATATCAATGATTTTCCTTGTAATCCTTTCCCCACTTCTGCATTGCATTCAGAATCGGGTTGAGAGACTGCCCCAGTTCGGTAAGCGAGTATTCCACGTGCGGCGGCACTTCGGGATAGACGGTTCTGCGCACAAGACCGTCTGCTTCCATTGAACGAAGACTGTCAGTCAGAACTTTCTGACTAATGCCGTCTATGCTCTTTTGAAGTTCGTTAAAACGCCATGGACGAATGAGCAGATTGCGAAGGATGAGAAGCTTCCATTTGCTGCCGATCATTTGAACGCATGTTGCTACCGGGCATTCGGGCAATTCATTTCTTGTTTTCATATCCGTCTCCTGACAAGATTTTGTTCAAAAACTCATGTTACGCAATATTATAGGGGATTTATGTAGGCGGCGCAAGACAGTTACAAATAGGTGCGTATCGAATTTCAGCGGGAAGCGACAAAAAAGACTCCGGTTTCGGGTTGATACCGGAGTTTCTGTGACGGGGTAAAAAATTATTGAATTTCAATCTTATAATTTCCCGAAGCTTTTTCCATCCGCACGGTTAATTTATACCGTTTTCCGGCAACGGGGGAGAGGGAGTACGTTTCTTCTTCGCCGGACTCGATAAGGGCGTTTTTTTCGCTGTCATAAAGGGAGAGGCGGACGGAACCTTTTTGGGTCGTCTTTTCAAAGCGGATCATATACACTTTTTGTTCCTTGAAACGTACAATGCGCGTGATTTTTCCCGTGCAGCCACTAAACTTTGCTTTCATGCCGTTTATGGAAGCGGTAAAAAGCATCGCGCGCTTACTCTGAAGGGCGATGAATCCGAATTCGTAGAGAAGGCACAGGGCAAGGAAAACGACGACCGAAATGACGACTGCATGCATTTGGATTCCTCCTTTTGTATAATTATAGCATCAGAAGAAAGCGCGCGCAAGGGTTTATGGAAGGGCGGAATGGAATTGATGCCAGCGATACATGATTTTTATGCGCTTGCCATTCTATCTGTAATGCAGTATAATAAAACATCGTTCAAAGCGTGAGGGATTTATATGCAAAGCAGGAAGATTATCATTGGCATCATCGCGATTATCTTATTACTTATATTCTCATTTAGATTTGTAACTGCTCCGATTTTGGCTTGCAACGGGCGGATTACATTGGAGGATTACGCATCCAGGGCAACTTTTTCTGCGATTGCGGTATTTCTTTTTGCTGCGATTGCCCTCTTCTGCCTTCACAGCCGTACAGGAAAAAAGAGGCGGCGTTTTGCATTTCCGCTGGTTATGATCGGCTTGATTGGCGCGGGTGTTGCAGCTCTTACGAACGTTGTTATGCGAGAGGGAATAACGGCAGACATTGTCAATGCTTCCATGCCTGAAGCGATAGGAAAGTCGGTTATTACTGTCATCGGAACGCTTGTCGGCGGCTTTAGTGTCGGATTCGGCTTGACGGGCTTTGATTTCAGTCGGATACTCCGAAGAGAACGGAAACCTGCTCCTGATCGGAATTTTTCTGAAAACGCCGCTGTGTCTAAAACTTGTGCGGCAGTTCTGGCTTTCTTGCTCGGCGGACTCGGCGTTCATCGTTATTATCTGGGTTACAAAAAACAGGGCGCGGCTCAAACGTGCGGATTTATCAGCCTGGTCGGCGCCTATACCTATTGCGTAACCCAATTTGTTTCTGGGTATAAGCCTTCAGTCGGCGAGGCGGTTTTACCGTTGTTTCTTGTTCTGTATGGCGCAGCGGTTTCTATATGGGCATTTGTTGATTTTATTCGTATTCTGACCGGCAGCTTACAGCCAGCCAACGGAAATCCATATTCCGAAAATCTCGCTCAACAGGTTTGGATTGCCCAGCAAAAGGAAAAAGCCAGCGATGTTGCGGATGCAATTGGAAAGATTGCAAAGCTTCATGAGCAAGGCGTTTTGACGGATGAAGAATTTCAGAAGAAGAAAGCGGAGCTGTTGGCAAAAATGGGATAAACGATTCCTCTGTTGTTCTTTACAGAATGACGGAGGAATTTTTCGCTTTATGGAGGCTGCGCGTTTATAAGTTTATTCGTGAGCAGCGCTTTTGGCGATATGTTTGTGGACAAAGGAAACCATCTGCCTGTCAATGTGCGGATTGATTTAATGAGATAAATATGCTATAATCACTTATACCCCTCCCCCGGGGGGAGGGGTCAAGTCATCAAAAAAGTGCCTTTTTTGATGAGAGGGGCCGATCCCCTGAAATTCTTCTTAAATTTCCGGGCGGGGATCGGAAAGGGGAAGCGTTTTCAGTCGCTGCGCTTTGTGAAAACGCACGATTTTGCCGTACATGC
>JAFWZN010000076.1 GCA_017522345.1 Clostridia bacterium
GGCGAATGAATTTTTCGTCAGATGCAATTGCAAAAATCGAAGGTTTACTGGAGGTAAATCGAGATTTTTGCGAGCAGCAGATGGCGGAAAAGGCATCGCCAGCGTCGCCGCCGAATAAATCAGCGTTTACTCAAGGGGAAGCCTTTGGCCGCTGCGCATTTCCTTCACTGTGCATTCATTATAGCACATTTGTTCGATTATGAAAATCGAACGGCATGTTATTTATTGATCTCATCCGCCATAATCTTCAAAAGAGAATGGGTTTCATCGCAGGAATGCTCCCAGTACATGATGCCCAGAAGGCCCATATCCTTTACATAAGCCGCCTTGTCGCGGATGGCCTCGGGAGATTCGTAGCTGATGAAATCGGAGCCGTTGAAAAGGTAATGGGCTCTGGCTTCCTCGTCATAATAAAGGGTATAGCCGTTTTTATTGATGTACTCATGAACAAGCTTGGAATAGGTCGCGCCGAATGCACCGATGGTCTGGGCGGGCTTGAAGAGGCCGTTGTTCTCATTGGGAACGCCGCTCCATGTTCTGGAATAGAACGCCGCGCCGACGACCAGCTTCTCAAGGGGAACGCCGGCCTTGTTGAACATTTTCACAACATAATCGGTGTTGGCGTTCATGGTGTCGCCCTTGCTGGTGAAAAGCGCCGCATGGTGACCCGCCTCGGGACAGAAGCCGCTTCTCATGTCGTAGGTCATCAGCTGAACATAGTCGCAGATTTCGCCGACTTTGTCCATTTCGGTATCGCGCACAAAATAATCGCCCGCGCCAACGGCGACGGATACGATCTTATCGTTTCCGAGGGCGCTTCTGAGTTCCTGAAGAAGATAGGTGAAATTCTGCTTATCCTTGGGATCGCAGCCGATGCCGGCGGAATCGTTGCAGGGATATTCCCAGTCGATGTCGATGCCGTCAAGGCCGACCTTATTTGCGTATTCCGCGCAGGAGGCGGCGAATTTCTTTCTGCCCTCTTCGGTCATAGCCATTTCGGAGAAATTGCCCGCGCCCCAGCCGCCTACAGACAGAACCACCTTGATGTCGGGATTCCACTTGCGAATGGTTTCGATGTAGCCTATATCGTCAAGCTGATGGGTATTCAGCGTGCAATCGGTATTTACAAGGCCGAAAGCGATGTTGATGTGGGTCAGCCTTTTGGCGTCGTCGGGGGTTACGGTGAAAAGCTTTCTTGCCACAACATAGGCGAGAATGATGTTTTTCATCGAAAATTATACCTCCTGATAAATTCTTCTTGCGTTTGCAAGGCTTACGCCGGTCGCATACTCGGGATCCTCAAGACCCTCAAATTCGATGGCTACATCGCCCTGATAGTCGGCGTCCTTGAGCGCCTTCATGATGGCGTAGATGTCGATATCGCCCTGTGCGAGGATCGCGCCGCGCAGATATTTGCCCGCGCGGGAACGGAACCAATGGCCGCCGCAGTCAAACTGCGTGGTATCGCCGGGATCGCGGTGACGGATGTAGAAGTCTTTAAGATGCACCATCTTGGCGCGCTTTGCAAGCGTTACGGCGGCGGATACCGGATCCTCATCCACGCAGATGATGTTTCCGGTGTCCAAGAGAAGTCCGTAGTTTCCGGTATGTACTCTGTTTAAAATCTGCTCTACGCGGTCGCAGCCGTTGGCAAAGAAGCCGTGGTTTTCAATGAGCGTAAATACGCCCTTGCCCTTGGCGTATTCGCTGATCTCGCTCGCCGCGTCCACCAGCACGGGCATCCATCTTTCAAAGTCGGTGAGCGTGTTCTGCGCAAGGGGACGGCGGAACGCGGTCACGTCGTGGCGCATCATGGGAACGCCGACTTCGCTTGCGATGTCCACGTGGAACTTGATTCTGTTAATTTCGTTTCTGAGCTCCTCGCCCTCTTTGCAGAAGTCCGCCAATACGGAATAGTTGGCAAGCGCCACGCCAGCGTCCTTGGCGTGCTTTGCAACCTTCTTAACAAAGTCCATATCGATGGTTCTGGTTTTTTCGTCGCCCAGCGTGAACGCAAAGGGAACAAGCTCAACGATGTCCGCGCCGTACTTCGCCGCCCAGTCGATCACCTCGAAAAGGGTCATCTTGCCCTCTTCCATACATCTATCCAAACAATAAGAACTGATACCGATTCTCATAAGAAACACACTCCTTTCCTTATTATAATTATAATCGCAAGCGCCATACATGTCAATCAGAATCCTTCGTTTCTCATATTTCAGCCGCCGACTATGCAAAATGGATAAAAACGGATTTTCCTTTTCTTTTTGCCGCGCGTTCCTGCCTCTATTTTACAAACTCTTTTTCTCCAACATACATTTGACCGATGGCAGAAAAGCAAAATCCTGCTATAATGTTTATGTTCGCACATTTGTCTCTTGACGAAAGACACGTGTTTTTGTATAATGGACACATGCAGGCTGTAATCATTCGGAGGAACGAAAAATGGGTATTAAAGTCGCTAAATTCGGCGGATCGTCTCTTGCGGACGCCAATCAATTTAAAAAAGTAAAAGAAATTCTTTTCATGGACCCCGACAGGCGCTATGTAGTGCCCAGCGCGCCGGGCAAGCGATTCAAGGAAGACGAAAAAGTAACCGATCTTCTTTACAAGTGCTATCAGGCGGCGGAGGCGGGCGAGCGCGTTACGCCCATCTTTGAAAAAATATACACGCGATACATGGACATCGTAAAAGAGCTCAAAGTCGATATCGACATGGAGGCGCTTTTAAAGCAGACCGAAAGCGAGATTATCCGCGTATGCACGCCCGATTTCGCCGCCAGCCGCGGCGAATACTTAAACGGCATGCTGCTGGCCGCATATCTCGGCTGGGATTTCATCGACCCCAGAGAGTGCATCAAATTCGACCGTCAGGGCGTTTTTGCCAGCGAATGGACGAACGAAATTCTGTCCGAAAGGCTCAAAAAGCATGAACACGCCGTTATCCCGGGCTTCTACGGCTCCTTCCCCAACGGCGAAGTGCGCACCTTCTCAAGAGGCGGCAGCGATATCTCCGGCGCAATCGTAGCCCGCGCCGCCGGCGCCGACCTTTATGAAAACTGGACGGACGTTTCGGGCTTTTTGATGGCTGATCCCCGAATCGTCGAAAATCCGAGGGAAATCCGCGAGCTTACCTACAGAGAATTGCGCGAATTGAGCTATATGGGCGCGACGGTTCTTCACGAGGACAGCATTTTCCCCGTCCACAAGGCGGGCATCCCCACCAACATCAAAAACACCAACGACCCCGCGCATCCCGGCACGATGATTCTTTCAAAGCCGTCCGAGGAAAATGCGGGCAACACCATTACCGGCATTGCCGGCCACAAAAACTTCACCCTGATTTCCATCGAAAAGGCCATGATGAACGCCGAGCTTGGCTTTGGAAGGCGCGTTCTGCAGGCGCTTGAGGATTTTGACGTATCCTTCGAGCACCTGCCCACCGGCATCGACACCATGTCCGTCATCATCGCCGACGCGGAGCTTAAAACCCGCAAAAACGAAATCGTTAAACGCATTCACGAATTGTGCCATCCCGACTCCATCGACGTAACCGAAGGCGTCGCCTTAATTGCAACCGTCGGTCACGGAATGGTCAGAAATCCCGGCACCGCCGCCCGCCTTTTCGCCGCGCTGTCCGAAGCCAAGGTCAACATTCGCATGATCGATCAGGGATCGAGCGAATTGAATATCATCGTAGGCGTGGATCAGAACGACTTTGATAAAGCGGTATATGCGATTTATAAGGCGTTTAACTGAGAAAACACGGTTGATAAAAGAAACGGCGCTTTGTATAATAAATACAGAGCGCCTTTTTATTGAAACTTATCTGGAGACATTCCGGGTTTCTTATGTTATAATAATGGAGAAAAAAACGCGTTTTTCTCAGACCATCAACAAACCTCTGGGTGAGGCATGGAGAGGGAGCGCACTCCCTCTCCATTTTCAATCGATTTTGGCGGCATGTACGGCAAAATCGCGCGTTTTCACAAAGCGCAGCGACTGAAAACGCTTCCCCTTTCCGA
>JAFWZN010000077.1 GCA_017522345.1 Clostridia bacterium
AGCTTTTCATCCAGCATCGTTTTGATCACGTGTTCTTTGAATTCCGCTGTATATCTCTTGTGCGGTACTCCCTTAGACATAAAATCACTCCCCACTTGTTTTTCAGTATACCATACTGTCTAACAAATGGGGAGCAGTTCATTTTTGGGGGGGCTGATTTTGTTTGTCTGCCGTTTTTCTTCCCTTTATTTGTTGAAGGCATCATCCTGTTGACAAAAACGCCAAATTCGATTATGCTTAATGAAAATGTTTTTGGGAGGATAGAATCATGATTATACGAAAGCTAACGGCGAATGATCAGGTGAGTCTTCAGAAGCTTTGGAGCATCTGCTTTATGTATTCGGTGAATATCGAGGAAGCCGAGAAAAACGCCAAAGAGAAAAATGAAGCGCCGACCGGATTTGGAGCGTTCACCGAAGAGGGCGAGATGATTGCAGGCGTGATCGGAAATAAGCTCACCATGAATTTTGACGGCGAAAAATCGTCTCTCGTCGGAATCGGCGGCGTGGTTACGCATCCTTCCCACAGAAAATCCGGCGCAATCAAAGCCATTATGAAGGAGCTTCTTACCGAAGCCAGAAAGGACGGATTTGTCTTCTCCGGCCTTTATCCTTTCAATCACGGTTTTTACCGCAAATTCGGTTATGAGCTTTCAAGAGATCTGGAAACCTATACTTTTCCCTTTCAGAGCATCTCAAAATACGCAGGCGACGTAAAATCTCGCCTCCTTGAGCCCAATGATGACAGAACCATCCTGAAGCCCGTTTACGATGCAATGGTGAAGCGCTATCATCTTGCCATTGACAGGGACGCTGAAACCCTGAAGCGCTCGACCGCTTCCGACCCGTATGCAAAAAACGATTATACCTATGCAATCTTTGACGGAGACGAAGTCTGCGCTTACATCGCCTTTTCAAAAAACGCTTCTACCCTTTCCGTTCGCGATTACGCTTTTAAGACCGAAAAGGATTTTCGAAAGATTCTTTCCTTCCTGTCCCGTTTCAACCCCGAATTTGAAAAAGTCGAAATCGCGCTGCCCGAGGATATTCCGATTGCAATGCTTACAAGCGATCCGTACAGCGTTGAAAAGCAGGTAAATCACAGATACATGATGCGCGTCTTGAATTGTGAAAAAGCGCTGTCCATGATGAAAAGGTCTATCCCTTCTCCATTCGTTATCGAAATTGACGATCCTTTCCTGCCCGAGAACAGCGGAAAATGGAAAATTTCTCAGAATGGGTGCGAAAAAACAAACGATCATCCAGACGTTAAAATGTCCATCAACGCCTTTTCTCAGATGATTTCGGGCTACTGCGGATTCGAAGGAACGCTTTTCAGAGACGATGTAACGCTATTTAAAAACCTTGAAACGCTAAAAAGCGTGTTTGCAAGGAAACCCCGATATCTGGGCGTATATTACTGATTTGAATAAAATCGCCTCTCATCGTAAAAACTACGCATGGGAGGCGATTTTTATGTCTCAATGTGAATGCAGCCTTTGCGGAAAAACCGTAAACGTCCGCAATATAAAATCATGCGAAATCTGTTTTTCGCCCATATGCTTTGATTGCGTCAAAAAATCGGGCGCGTACTGCTTTGAATGCAGAACGAATGGCTTAAGCGAGTAGCTCAGCGCTCAACTTCCTTACCGGCGGGGTTGAGATCCATAAACCACGTATACTCGCCCCGCCAGCCAAGCGTCGCCGTGCCCAAAGCGCCGTTCCTTTGCTTGGCAATGATGATTTCGGCGAGGCCTTTGTTTTCAGGCTTGGGATCATAATACTCTTCCCTGTGTATAAACATTACAACGTCCGCATCCTGTTCAATCGCGCCGGAATCTCGAATATCGGAAAGCACAGGGCGATGATTGGATCGTCCGGTATTGGCTCGGGAAAGCTGGGATAAAGCAAGCACAGGAACGCCCAGTTCGCCTGCAATCGCTTTTAACGATCTTGAAATGCTTGCAACCTCCTCCTGACGA
Source organism: Clostridia bacterium (assembly GCA_017522345.1). Classification (GTDB taxonomy): domain Bacteria; phylum Bacillota; class Clostridia; order Christensenellales; family Aristaeellaceae; genus SFHK01. The sequence continues at coordinate 1,982 of JAFWZN010000077.1, forward strand.
GATCCAAATCGTCCAACGCCCGTCATAAGCTGAAGATAGTCGATCATTATAACGTCAAGGCCGTGCTCCATTTGAACGCGCCTTGCTTTGGAGCGGATTTCTGTTGAATTAATGCCGGATGTCGCGTCGATAAATATGTGCGAGTTTGCAATGACCGTCATAGCGTCGCTCAGCTTTAGCCATTCGTCGTCTTCTAAGATGCCGCGTCTCACTCTTTGCATGTCTACCTTTGCTTCCGTGCATAGCAGGCGCAAAACCAACTGCTCTGCGGGCATTTCAAGGGAGAATACCGCCGCTTTCTTTCCGGCGCGGATAGCGGCGTTTCCTATAATGTTCATGCCAAAGCTCGTTTTTCCCATCGAAGGACGCGCCGCAATCAGCACAAGCTCGCCCGGATGGAAACCGGTGGTCATGTTGTCAAGCTCCGTGTAGCCGGAAGGAACGCCCTCGATCCTGCCCTGATTTCGAACAAGCTCTTCAATCATTTCGAAGGTCTTTAAAAGAACCGGCTGAACAGCCTGTAATTGCTCGCCGCCTTTGCGCATGGTGATATCATACACCGCTTTTTCCGCAAGCGCGAGCACGTCAGGGGTTTCAAGTTCGCCGCCATAAGCATTTTTGTGGATTTCGTCAGCGGCATGAATCAGCTTTCGAAGCGTGGATTTTTCATCGACGATTTTGATATATGCGCCGACATTGCCTGCAGCGGGAACGCCGCGCGTCAATTCGATCAAAAACTCAATTCCGCCGATCGCCTCGAGGCGCCCTCTTCTTGTCATCTCTTCGGAGACAGTCACAATATCGATGGGTTTTGATCTGGTCGTCATATGGAGCATGGCGGAAAACAGTTCCCGCATGGCAGGATCGTAAAAATCGTCCTCATGCAGGGATTCAAGCGCGAGCATAACGGCATCGCCGGAGCGAAGCATAGAGCCGATAACGCCCTTTTCCGCCTCCGGCTGATGCGGCGGGACCATGCCCGCGTTTGTAATCATGTTTCTAACTTCCATATGCGTATCTTTATCCTTTGTTAAAAAGTGCGCTTACTTTGCCTCTACAATGGTGTTTACGAGCATGCGAACGGAAATGCCGGCGGAGAGCTTTACGTTTACAAACGACTGACCGGCGGACTTAATGGGCTCATCCTGCTCGATTTTTCGCTTGTCAACATCTACGCCGTGCTGCGCCTTGAGCGCCTCTGCAATCATGTCGCCGGTGATGGAGCCGTAAAGCTTTCCGCCTTCGCCACCGCGCGCCTTTAACTGAATGACCTTTCCCTTAAGCTCCTTGGCCTTAGCCTCGGCCTCCTGTCGCTTTACCTCTTCCCTGTGCGCCTGCGCGCTCTTGGATCTTTCAATGGCGTTCATCGTTTCCGCCGTGGCTTCAATAGCAATCTTTCTGGGAAGAAGGTAATTGCGGCCGTAGCCTTCAGATACTTCAACAATCTGATCCTTTTTTCCGCAGCCCTTTACATCTTTCAAAAGTACAACTTTCATCTATTTTTCCTCCTCGTCGTTTTTATCGCTGTTCTCATTTTCCTTATCGTCATCGGGCGTGTCGTCTGTTTGGGGATTGGAAGTCTTATTTCCAACAACAACCTTGACCTTCGGCATGAAAAGGCCGCGGGAACCGAAAAGCGCGCTCATTATGCCGTAGATCGGGAAGAATACGCCCATTATAAATATGACTACCGCAAGAAACAATACGCGTTTTCCGCTTCTCATGCCAACCAAGCTGAATCGAACCAGAAAAGAAGCGCATGCCTGTATGTACGCCGCGCAGATTATTGCGGTTATAACCATCATTTGCGCAGACAGACCCGTTTCTTCGAGCCTGCCTCCGATGATCTGAACGGCGACAAATACGATGATCAGTCCCAGCGTTACCTGCTTAGACAGGCGCCAGCCGCGAAGCGGAACAAACTGAACGTTTTCTTCTCCATGTCTTTTTCTCAGCCAGTTCATCCAAAGAACGCCGACAGAGCCGTTGATTACGGAATACATAACAAGCGCTACCGGCATCACAAGCGCAAGCGTTTGCTCCATTCCTTCTGAAAAGAATGTTAGAATATCTTCCGTCTGAACGATGGCTTCGCCCGCATACTGCTGATTGATCAAAAGATTCAGCTGCTCGGCAAAAGCGTTTTTCGCTTCCAAAGACAGCGATTCCATCATCTGGTCGAACATGGATTTGAAAAAGGATGCAAAATCCTGTCCGGTATAGGCTCTTATAGCCGCAAGCAGAAGCACAAACGCCAAAAGTTCTGCGATCATCGCATTTCTGACCTGCGAGAAGAATTTCATTCCTTTTTTCGAGCCGTATATCATAACTGCACCGGGAAAAACGCCAATAATGATAAGATATCCCGGAATCAAATATCCACCTGCGAGATAGCCGCCTGCGATCATGGTTACAGCCATCACGCATGCAGGAAGCATTCCGCCAAAGCCAAACAAAAAGGCGATAAGCGCGGATGAAAACACAGACATTGCCGACAAATACATTCCAGCCGGAAAAACGTATCCGATAAAACCGCATGAGCATGCGCCAAATGTCAGCGCCAAAACTATTGAGATTATTTTTCGTGTCGGGAAAGAATTATTCACTTGAGCCTCCGAAATTATATAAGTTCAATCTATTATATCATATTATGAAGCGCTTGGCAATAAAATAAAAGGAATCGGCATATCGCTTTTCGCGAAACGCCGATTCTCTTTTATTTATTTGATCATTCCTTCAGCTCGCTCGTGCAATGAGGGCATCGAGTGGCTTCCTTATGGATTTCGCTTTTGCAGAAGGGGCAAAGACGGGGCGGCTCCTTGGGCTGCTCCTCCTTCTCGTCGTCCTTTTTAAGGTCGTTGAGCTTGTTGATGACTTTTACGATAAAGAAAAGGCACAAGGCAATCGAAAGAAAGTTGACAACCGCCTGAAGGAACACGCCGTAAGGAATCTCGGTCGCTCCGATGGTCCATTTCATTTCTTCGTAATTGTTCTTCTGGGTGATCAGTGAAAAAAGCGGCATAACGACGCTGTTGACCAGCGAATTGACAATTGCAGTAAAGGAAGATCCAACAATCATACCAACGGCAAGATCAATTACGTTACCCTTGAAAGCGAACGCCTTGAACTCGTTCCAAATTTTCTTCATGGTTATTCTTTCCCTTCTGTATGGTGTGTATAAATTATAGCACAATTTCAACATTCTTGTGTTGAATTACGTGATTTTAACAATGAATGTTTTACGATAACATAAGCCAAATTAAGGTTTTTCGCCTTGATTTATGGATTCAAATCGTCTACAATAAATGATGTATCCAACCAAGATCAACGGACGGAGGGCAAAGATTCATGCCGAAAAAGAAAAAGTCTGTTCAAATAAATCAATCCCGAGCTCGCCATGGCTACTCGCCGGAGCAAAAAGCTGAAATGACTTCTGTCAGAAGAAGATGGCATCTGGGCACCATCAAGCATTTCTTTCTTGTTGTATTTACCCTGATTCTATCCTGCGCGCTGCTTCTTTTTATGCTTTCGTATCAGATTTTTGTCGGTCCTTCCCAAGCCGGAAGCGATCTTTTGATTCAAACGCTTATGGAAAGCAGCGCAATGAAATTTTACCCTTATCTTTTCCTGCGCGATGAGCAGGTGGAAGCGGCGCTTGAACGAAACCGCGTCATTTCAAGCGATGAAGACACCGATACAAGCCTGATCACCATCAAAAGCCGCGATTCCGTATCGGGCGCGGATGCATCGGAGGATGAATCCATCAAGGATATCGAAATCGTTCCCGTCAACGGATCAACCTTTAAAGGCTACATGATGATCGTTCAGGATCCGTCCAGGGTTTCTGTCGGCGTGTGCCGTTATCCCTTTAGAACCGACAAGGAAGGCCTCAAGGTAGATGAAATCATCGATAAATACGGCGCAGTCGCGGGAATTAACGCAGGCGGCTTCGTCGACACCGGCGGACACGGAAACGGCGGCATGCCAATCGGTATGGTCTATTCGGAGGGCGAACAATTAAACAAGGCCAATAAGGAATATAAAACCGTTGTCGGATTTGATCAAAACGACGTTTTGCATGTCGGAGAATTTTCCGATGAAAAGGCCAAGGAGATCGGACTCAGAGACGCCGTTGCCTTTGGACCCGCGCTTCTGATCAACGGACAACCGTCCGTCGTGTCCGGCAAGGGTTCCGGCTTGAATCCTCGATCCGCAATCGGACAAAGAGCCGACGGAGCCGTGCTGCTTTTATCCATTGACGGACGCCAGGCCAATTCCCTCGGCGCTTCCTATGAAGACCTGATCGAAATCATGCTCAAATTCGGCGCTGTCAACGCCTGCAATTTGGACGGCGGCTCCTCAACCGCTATGTTTTATAACGGAGAGCAGATCAACGACGGATTGGGCATAACCTCCGGCCGCTCCCTGCCGACTGCGTGGATTGTAAAATAGGAGACAGTGTTATGGCAAAAAAAACAAAGAAAAATCGCCTTTACAGGCGATACACAAAGCGGAAGCTGCTTTTCAGAAATATACGTTTCTCCATCCTTTATCTGATTCTTCTTGCAGCGATCGGCTTTGGCTTTTATAAGGTTTATTCTTATATCGATCAATCCCTAACCGCTTATGAAAGCGCGCAATGGCGTTATGTCGCCGAAGACATGGCGCAAATGTTTGTTGATCGCGATTTTGATAAGCTTTACGCGTATGAAGACGCCACCAAACTCGATATAGAAACCAAGGACGATTATGTTCATTATCTGAATTCGCTGACTGAAGGCACTTATATCACCTATAAGGAAGTCGGCACGCGCGAGGCGGACGAGCGGAAATTTTCCGTCACATCCAACGGGAAATCCTTCGCATCCTTTTCGATTAAGAAAAGCGGCGAGAGTATGGACTGCGGGTTATTGGGCGTTGTTGATCTTTATGAATTCGGCTCGGTTTCTACCGATGTAATTCAGCCGATCACCTATCAGGTCACGCTTCCGGATTATGCCTCCCTTTTCGTGAACGGCAAAGCAATCGGAAGCGATAAGATTATTGAGTCCGGAATCGAAACCTTTGCCTCCGGACATCTTCCCGACGGATATCCTTCTTACACGCTCTCAACGTATCGTTTTACGGCCGCTCTTGGAATCCCCGTAATCGAGGCCAAGGACGAAAGCGGTAATGTCCTCGTTCTTACCGAAACCTCGCAGGACGAATTCACCTACGAATTCAGCTTTATGGATGATGAATTGCGGCCAATTCATGAAAAGTATGTCACCGAGGTCGCGCAGAAAATGTGCCAGTTCATGACGCAAAAGACGTCTAAGGATTCGGTGCTCAGACTGATGAAGAAGGATTCCGCCGCAGCCAAGGCGATCAACGAAACGAACGCCATGTGGCTTACCGAAGCGAAGAAACACAATTTCAGAAATATTCGCACAGAAAACTATTTCCAGTATTCCGACGAAATTTTTTCCTGCGAGCTTTATCTGGATTACGATATCGTGGCGAAAAACAACGCGGAAACCTCCTATCCCTTCCACATCCGATTCTTTGTTCAGAAGGTTGGAAATGATTGGAAGGTATATGATTTCCTTTACATCTAAGAGCTTAAAAGCCGCCTTGCGAAACAGGCGGCTCAAGTCATCAAAAAAGTGCCTTTTTTGATGAGAGGGGCCGATCCCCTGAAATTCTTCGGAATTTCCGGGCGGGGATCGGAAAGGGGAAGCGTTTTCAGTCGCTGCGCTTTGTGAAAACGCGCGATTTTGCCGTA
>JAFWZN010000078.1 GCA_017522345.1 Clostridia bacterium
GCATGTACTTAAAAATCGCGCGTTTTCACAAAGCGCAGCGACTGAAAACGCTTCCCCTTTCCGATCCCCGCCCGGAAATTCCGAAGAATTTCAGGGGATCGGCCCCTCTCATCAAAAAAGGCACTTTTTTGATGACTTGAATCTCCGCACGTCACGCGGAGATTTTTTCGTTTAATAAACCACTTCATCCGGCGGGTTGCAGATGGAGCACGCCGTTTTTCCTGCGCGGATTGCCGCCGTCAGGGTTACGCGGGGCGTCGTGTCGTACACATAGCGGCATCCGGGAAGATGGTAATAAAGGCCGTTGTCGTTGCAATACACCATAAAGGGCTCGGGTGTTGCGGTAGGCGTTGAAATAAGGGACGACGTTTCGCCGGGCTGCTTGATCAGCTGAACCGTGTCTGGAACGCCGTCGGGCTTAAAGGGCGCAAATCGTCTTTCGTCAACGGTTCTGTATTTGATTTCAACATTGCCCTCCAGTTCCGCGTTCGGCAAATCCGGGATCAGAATCATCATAAGCGCAAGCACAAGCGCAATGCCGCCGGAAACAGCGGCCTTGATCCACATTTCCCATCTGCACTCGCGCGTCCACATAAGATAAATGCCAACCGGCGGAATGAACACCAGCATCAGGATCAGCGCTTTGGTTGAGTGTTCCCTTCGAAACCAGGAATAGTGATTTCCTTTATATTTTCCTCTATTCATTCGTGTGAATGCTCCCGTTTTTTCTTCATTGTATCGCTGAAATGCCGCTTTGTAAAGGCATACAATGAAAAATCAATTGCATTTATGCGATAATTCCAATATAATAGACACAATTCGAAAAGAAAGCATAGTATGGAATGCGTCCATATTCATGGCGCAGGAAGGAAGTCATGCTATGCGGCCAACCAAGCCTCTTTATCCGCCCGCGTGGTGGAACGATCTATCGCCCAGGCCCGACGCCTGCGAATGCCTGACGCCGGGCGACGAAATTGTCCTTTGCTTTGTCGGGTATGATGCAAACGGAAATCCCCTGTTTTCTCTAAAGCGTCCCCGCCCCAAATGCGATCCGCGCCCGGATGTCTGCCCGCCAAAACGATGCTTTTACTAAACCATTCCATGCGGTCGGAGCGTTCCGACCGGCATTTTAAGGAGAACAAGCATGCACTTTATAGACGATCTTACGCGTTTTATCCCGAAAAACGATCAGGAGAAAAACGATAAGGAAATCATGCTCGGTCAAATCGCGAAAAATCCCGAGGGCATCCTTTTAAGAGACTGCCTCTTAATGCATATGACGGCGTCTTCCATCATACTGAACAGGGACAAAACCAAAACGCTCATGGCGTATCACAATATCTACAAATCTTGGGCGTGGACGGGCGGTCATGCCGACGGCGAAGGCGATCTTAAGCGCGTAGCCGTGAAAGAAGCCCGCGAGGAAACCGGCGTTAGGACGCTTGAGCCGATTCTGGACGAACCTGTGTCGTGCGAAATCCTTCACGTACTGCCCCACATGAAAAAGGGCAAGTACGTGGGACTTCATCTGCATTTCAACCTCACCTATGCCTTTATCGGCGACGAAAACGAGCCTTTAGCCGTAAAGGAAGACGAAAATGCTCACGTCGGCTGGCTTCCGATCGACCGGCTTCACGAATACGTCTCGGAGCCCTTCATGATTCCGATTTACAGAAAAATACTCGACCGTATCGTCTAATCCCACATTTTTACGATGTCTACATCCTTAAAATAATAGCCGATGATCTGCTCAGCGCTTTCTCCGTTTTCAGCCATCTGGTACGCGCCCCACTGGGAAAGCCCCACGCCGTGACCATAGCCGCGCCCTTCAAACTCCACGCCGTTATCCGTGACGTTCACGCTGGTAATGAGCGTGGATTTTAGTTTGTCGCTGCCAAGGGCGATCCGAAGCGAAGGCGCGGACGCGGTTTTTCCGTTAATGGTAAAATTGACAGCCCTCCCCGAAGCGCCCGTTTCGCCGATTTGGATGGTATCGACCTTTTCAATGGAAATCCCCATTTCGCCAAGCGCCTTTTTCATCTGCGTATTTGAAAACGAAACCGACCATTCGCGTACGTTTTTGGGCGCTCTCTCGCTGTCGGGCGACTTTACGCTTTGCGTATAAGGCGGGTTTTCCTTATACTCAAGCCCCTCTTGGGGAAGCTCCGTCACGCCGCCGGAATGCGCGTGAAACCAAGTGTTGGCAAGTTCTCCGTCATATGTTACGACCATGCCGCGCGTATCCGAGACGGCCTTTTTGATCCTGTCGTTGATCAGAGAGGTCGAATATGCCTGCGCCTCGGTGATGTCGGTAGAGATATCCGCGCCCGGATACTTCGATTCTCGCGTTTCCAAAAACCGCATAACATACGTGCGCGCCAGAATCGCCTGCGCCTTCATGGCTTCCTCCGGCCAGTCGTTTTTGATTTCCCCCGCCAGCACGCCCTCCACATAGCTTTCCACATCCATGCGCGTGGACAGCTCTTCCTTTATATTGTACACCGTGATTTCGGGAATTCCCTCGTCGTTCAGCGTGAGCTTATCGCTGAGATGCGGCTTTTTGCCGTTTTCCGGCGCTTCCGATTTTTTCATGCACCCGGAAAGCCAATAAAATGCAAGCGTCACCGTAAGCGCAGCAAAAAGAAATCTTTTCATAAAAAACACCTCCGATATTTCGTCGGAGGTTAGTTTTTGCGCATTGATCATGCTTTATACTTTGAAGGCGCGTTATAGATCCCCAGAAATTTAAGCGCGTCAAACAGCGTTTCCGCGCCGATTACATTCAGTCCTTCCGGAACGCGAATTGATTTCAGATTCGCTTTGGGCAAAATGACGTTTTTAAAGCCCAGCCGCTGACATTCTCCAAGCCTTCTTTCCGCATGCGGCGCCGCGCGAAGCTCGCCCGCAAGACCCACCTCGCCCAAAAGCGCCCAATCCGCGCCAAGCAGAAGATTCTTGCTCGAGGAGGCAATCGCAGCGCAAACGGCGAGATCGCTTGCAGGCTCAGTCAAAGTCATGCCGCCGGCAATATTGATATACACATCCTGATTATAAAGCGTAAGCGCCGCGCGCTTTTCAAGAACCGCAAGAAGCAGGAAAAGCCGTCCCGTCTCGATGCCGCTTGACATGCGTCTCGGGTTTCCAAACACCGTCGGCGTAACAAGCGCCTGAACGTCTGTCATAAGCGGGCGCGTTCCCTCCATTGCGCAGTATACCACGCAGCCGCTGGCGTCGTGCGCGCGTTCGGATAAAAGCGTTTCGCTGGCGTTGGTCACTTCGCGCATGCCGCCTGACGTCATTTCAAACATGCCCAATTCGTTTACCGAGCCAAAGCGATTCTTGACCGCCCTTAAAAGCCTGTACTGGCTGCTTCTGTCGCCCTCAAAATACAAAACCGCGTCCACCATGTGCTCAAGTACTCTCGGGCCCGCAATCGCACCCTCTTTGGTGACGTGTCCTACCAAAAGCATTGCGCAGCCGCTGGTTTTGGCAAGGCGCATGAGCGTGGCCGCGCTTTCGCGAACCTGAGAAACGCTTCCGGGCGCAGAGGAAATCTCCGTCATATACATCGTCTGAATCGAGTCGATAATCATAACGGTGGGATTTACTTCCTGCATGCGCCTTTCGACAATGGAAACATCGTTCTCAGCAAGCACATAAAAGCCGGAGGTATTTGCGCCCAAACGATTGGCGCGCAGCTTAATCTGCCTCGCGCTCTCTTCGCCCGACACATATAAAACCCTTTCGCCCCGCATAGAAACATTCGCCGAAAGCTGGGTAAGCAGCGTGCTTTTGCCGATGCCGGGGTCGCCGCCGACCAGCACCATGCTTCCTTCTACAATTCCTCCGCCGAGCACTCTGTCCATCTCGCCGATCCCCGTGGTAATTCGACCTGCCGCCTCGTCGGGTATGTCGTTTATTTCAACCGCCGGCGCGCCGCTTCCGGGCGCTCGCTTTAATTTCTTTTCTTCAACAACCGCGCTTTGGCGGTTTTCTTCGGAAAATGTGTTCCATTTTCCGCATTCCGGGCACTTGCCCATCCATTTATTGGTTTCATATCCGCACTCGGCGCACACATATACGCTCCTGATCTTCGCCATAAATCAAAAGTCCGTCCTTATCATCATTCGTAACCCTTTTTTATTATATCACACCTTTACGTTTTGGACAAACCGTTTTATAATGTAAGATAGCGTTTTATTGTTAAAAAGCCTTCCGATTTACAAAGGAGATAGATATATGCCTGAAAACATCAAAAAGAAGCCCCCTGTTAAAAAGCGCAGGCCGCCAAAGAAACGCACCTTCTGGAATAAAGTCTGGAATCTCATCAAACGGCTGAACAACTTTACCACCGCCGCGCACGAAGACAATGTTCAAAGGGAATATCATCTTTTCGGAAGAAAAGTAACGTTTGTAGGCTTTATGGCGCTGATTTTTATCGCCCTTTTCCTGATTGTTCTCGCCATGAACGACAGAAGCGTTTCAACGGATCACGAATCCATCATCATAACCGGCCTTCCGAAGGAATTCGAAGGATACAAAATTCTGCATATTTCAGATCTGCAGGGCAAAAACTTCGGTCAGGATCAGTCCGCGCTAAACCGCATTATTGGAAACCTTTCTTATGACGCGGTTGTCATAACCGGCGATATGGTGGGCGAAAGCGGCGATCCGACGGCATTTTACGCGCTCTTAGACGTTCTGAATTCAAGAAAACCCGTCTATTTCATCGCCGGCGACAACGACCCTTCGCCGCTTCTCGATCAAGCCCGCGACAACGCATCCCAAACGCTCACGCTCAACCAGATGGTTCTGTCCGACTGGGTGCTCGGCGCACAGGAGCGCGGCGCAATCCTTCTCAACTCGCCGCAAAAGATCACAAAGGGTTCAAGCAATATCTGGCTTTTGCCCGATACATTTTTGAATCTGGATATTGCACACGCGGTCGAGCTTCTGAAAGAGGAAATGGAGCAGGAAAAGGAAAGCATGCTGATTGGCATCGAGGAAAGCATGCAGGCGCTTCCCTTTACAAGCTATCGCTACCAGTCCATGCTGAAGGCGGAAGAAAACCTCCTTACCTACAACGCGCATGACATCATCATCATGCTTTCCCACGAGATTCCAACCGATTCGCAGATTTACGTCTCTCAGGACTCCCTTACGCAGGAGGAGCTTAAAAGCTATTATCCCGCGCCCGATCTCATCCTCTCCGGCCACTTCTGCGGCGGAGAATGGCGCGTTCCCGGCATTGGCGCATTCCACATTCCTTCCAACATGTCCGCCCGATACGGCTGGTTCCCGAATCAGGATTACGTATCCGGCGAACGCTCCGTGGGCGGAACCGTCGTATATACCTCGCCCGGCCTTTCCGTTTCGGACGATACGCTTCTCCCCTTCCGCCTTATGAACCCGCCGAAGATCACGCTGATCACCTTAACCGGCGAGCTTCCGGCCAGCTTCCTGGATTAAACCGCATCCGGCGCAGGTTAATTGCCTGCGGTTTAAGCCAACAAAAATGCCCCGGCAAATTGCCGGGGCATTTTTGTCGGTACATCCGATGTACGTAATCGTAATTATTCGCCAAACAGCTCGTTGAGCTCATTTACGGCAGGCTCTACGATGTAAGCATACTCATCGATAACAGCCTTCCAGTTCTCTTCCAGATCGCCTTCAGCAACGATCAGGTTGGCCAGGATGGACTTGTAGTTGATTTCGGTCATCATGTTCTGGATTTCAGAGGAGAAGCCGTAAGTATCGCGGTCGATGGGCATGATGCTGCCGTCAACGACGAGCTGATCCTTGATCTCGTAAACCTTCTTGGAATACTTCTCGCCCAGCCAGGAGAACTCGGAAACATTGTTCTTGTCGGCTACGAAGTCGTCGCCGCAGATGGACATGAGGTGGTACAGCGGCCAGCTGGTGACCCACTCGTTACCATTGATCTTTTCAACTTCGCCGTTCTCGTTGTACTTCCAGTCAACGTTTTCGAAACCAACGTTCATGAACAGCTGGATGTCGCGGTTAACGGTGAATTCGCAGATATCCATGTAGCGCTCGAATACTTCGGGAGCGATGTCGCTGGAGAAGTACGCTACGCCCCAGAAGTTCTTGCTCTGGCTGCCGTGATAGTAGCCGTCTTCGCCGACAACAGCAGCGACCCAGATGCAGTCTTCGGGCTTGAGGCCCTGAGCTTCCATGTCTTCGTATACGTCGCCGACCCAGCCCTGGTTGGTGGCATTGCAGAATCCGCCGGAAACGCCGGATACCTGGTAGGCGTTCTTGGAATCGTCAGAGTTGAGGGTGTAGAATTCCTTGCCGATCAGGCCTTCGTCATACGCCTGCTTCCAGATCTCAAGACCGGCCAGCGTGCGCTCGTCGGCGAAGCCCCACTTGTATTCGCCGTTTTCCTTGTAGATCTCGTCGAACTGCGGATAGGAAGCGGTCAGGAAGGTGTCGCGGGCATTGGAGGTATACAGGGACAGGGGCACGAGGAGCTCGCCAACCTGGCCGGGATCTTCTTCCTTGATCAGGCGGGCATATTCCAAAAGCTCGGAGGGCGTGTAAACATCCTTGAGTTCAAAGCCAACGGCCTCAGCCCAGTCTTTGCGGAGGAACACGCCGAAGTGATCGGTGCCCTTCTCAGTGGGGTTGTTGAAGAAGAAGGTGGGACGGAACAGGCAGTAAGTGTTGCCGTCAGTGCGCTCGCGAAGGATTTCCGGAACGGGAGTCGCATCCTGAAGGGCGGCAAGGTTCGGCCAGCGCTCACGCCAGTCTTCCGGGAACTGGTAGAAATAGCCCTGGTTGATGTACTCGACGACTTCCGCGATGTAGAAGTTGTCCCAGCGGAGAATGTCAGGCATGGAGTTGGAGTTGATCATGGTGCGGACTTTGTCATCGATGCCTTCGGAGGGAAGCGCTTCGATGTTCCAGTCGAAGTTGAAGTGCTCTCTGAACCAGAGGGTCAAAAGGTCGGCCGTGTTGTAGTCCGCGCCGGACTTGATGTTGGGAAGCGCGATGGAAATTTCAACCTTTTCGTCATAGGTCTTGCCGGAAGTATCCAGCGCGTCGATGCCGGCAAACAGCGCAGCGCGCTCTTCGCCAACGATTTCCAGATGGGTCTTGTCTTCTGCCGCAAATGCACCTGATACGCACAGGGAAAGAGCAAGCAGAACCAGAAGGATCGTCTTCAGTTTTCTCATGGGTTCTCCTCCTAATTTTCATATTTGGCCGCCTGAACGCATCAGGCGATCAATTCATCCTTTAGCCCTTGACCGCGCCAAGGGTAACGCCCTTTACAAAATACTTCTGCAAAAAGGGAAATACACACATGATGGGCAGCATCGTCAAAACGACCGCAGCCATCTTGATGCCCATTGAGAATGTAGGCATCGCTCGATACATTGAATCTGTCATCATGATGTCGTCCAGAATCTGGGCATTTGCAATAATCTGCTTAAGTTCCAATTGCAAAGGATACAGACTGGCCTTATTCAGATACAGCATCGATCCATACCATTCATTCCACTTGTCCACCATATAAAACAAACCAACCGTCGCAAGAATCGGCTTGGAAAGCGGAATCACAATGCGCATTAAAATCGTAAGCTCATTCGCGCCGTCAATTCTGGCTGAGTCAAATAAAGACGCAGGAAGCGACTGAATATAATTCATCACGAGGATGACATAAAACGTTCCGATTCCGTTACTCAATACAACCGACCAGCGATTGTTGATCAGGCCCAGTTCCTTGATGTTCAAAAACGCAGGAACCGTTCCTCCGCCAAAGACCATTGTGATCATGATAAACACAAACAAAATGCCTTTTCCGGGGAAATAGCGTTTGCTCAGCGCGTAAGCCAGCGTGCAGGTCAGATACATGCTGATCGGCATGCCAAGCGCCAGATGAATGAGCGTGTTTTTATATCCGCTGATGATGTTTCCCTGATTGATGAGCGTTTTGTACGAATCAAGCTCCGGCTTTTTCGGAATCAGCGTAAACGGATTTCTCAGATACTCATGTTCCGACATGATGGATACAACGATGGACGTGTAAAACGGAAATACGATAGAAAACGCGCATACCGCAAGAATGATGAACAGAATCAGGTCCACAATCGTGAAACGATGGTTTAAAAGCTTTTTCTGTCGTTTAATGCCCACTGTTCACATCTCCAATCAGACCGCCGCCGCCCAGCCGGCGCGATACGGTATTCGCCGTTATCATCAAAGCCGCATTGATCACCGAACAGAACATGCTGACAGCGGTAGAGAAACCATAATCCGGCTTGCGTTCAAACGTGATTCTGTAGATGTACAAAGCCAGCGTCTCCGCCTCTTCCTGCACGATATCGTTTTGCAGGTTGTAAATCTGATCGAAATGGCCGCCCATCATGCCGCCGATTTCGAGGATAAACATAATGGATATGGTGCCCATGAGGCTGGGAAGCGTAACATAAACCAGTCTTTGCCAGCGGTTTGCGCCGTCGATTTCCGCTGCCTCATACTGGCTCTGGTCGATGCCGCTGATGGTCGCCAGATAAATGATCGAGCTCCATCCTGCGCTTTTCCAGATGCTTGTAATATACAAAATCGGTCTGAACAGATGCTTTTCTCCAAGGATGGACACAGGCTCAACATTGATCACATTCAAAAAGCCGTTCAACGCGCCGTCCTGGGAAAGCAGATTTTTGATGATACTGCTGATGATAATCCACGAAAGGAAGTTCGGGAAGGTAAAAATGGTCTGCATTACCTTTTTGCTTCTGGGCATCCTCAGTTCATTCAGCATAAGCGCCAGAACAATCGGCGCCGGAAAGCAAATGAGCAGCATTACAAAGTTAATCCAGATCGTCATCCAGAATGCATCCGCAAACATCGGCGCGTTGAAAACCGCCTTAAAGTTCTGAAGTCCAATCCAGGTGCTACCCCAGATGCCAAGCTTTCCGCTGTAGCTTTTAAACGCAAGGGTCAAACCGCCCATCGGGAAATAGCAAAGAACAATATACCAGGCGACAGGCAGAAGAATCAGGAAATAAATCTCCCTGTTCTTCCAGATTTCAATAAGGAGTCTTCCCTTCTTTTTAGAAAGAGGACGAGCGGAATCCGTAATCAAAGGCTCACCTTCTGTCGTTTTGTTAAAATATTTCTCTGTAACTATCATACCAAACATGGCCGATTATTGAAATGGATGTTTTTTCTGAATTGATAGGATATGATTTAGATTGTTTTCAAATAGTTGATATTGAAACTTTTTTCAAGTTGTTTATAATATAGATATACCAAATACGCATTTTTATGATAAAGAAGGTACATCATGTATTCGCTTGTGATGGTCGATGACGAAATCTGGACGCTGCGTGATATGCAGGGACTGCTCGAAAATACCGACGGTTTTGAAATCGCCGGTCTTTATACAAATCCCCTCGAAGCGGAAAAGGCCATTCTGGAAAATCCCCCGGATCTGGTTTTGACCGATCTTAAGATGGAGGAATTGTCCGGTCAGAATCTGATGCGCTCGATTCATGAGCATTGCCCGAACACTCTGATCATCATATGCAGCGCTTATCGGGATTTCGACGCCGCGCGCGACGCCATTAAATACAATGTTGTAGACTATATCCTGAAGCCCATCGCAGAAGAGGATTTTGCCCGCGCCTTCCGTTCAGCCTTCGACGCGCTGAACAAAAGACGCGTTGATGCCGCATCCTACGCCTATCAGCGCGCTGTCGCGAGCGATGAAAAATGGACGAATCTTTTGATCGAGCGCATAAAAAAAGAAGCGCCATGCCCCTGCCGAATTGAGCTGGAGGACGACGCCTTCGCCTTCATATATTATGATCATTCCGAGGCAATGGCCGCCTGGATTCGAAGCATGCCCGATCATCTCGGTTTCAGCCGTGAAGCGGGCAGGGGCATGCATTCCGAAAACCAGCGGAAGGAAGCCCTTTGCGCGCTTTGCGCCAGATTCGCTTACACGGACTGTCACCCGCTTGACAAAGTGCAATCTTACATCGCTCTTCACTATGATGAAAAGCTGACGCTCAATCAGCTTGCCGAAAACATCGGCTTCGCCTCCGCTTATCTGTGCGACCTTTTCCGAAAAAAGTGCGGAATACAGCTTTTTACCTTTATAAAGCATGTGCGCATCAGTCTTGCGTGTCATCTTTTGACAACCACACATTTGCCTGTGCGCACAATTTCTTATAAAGTCGGCTACGAAGATAACAGCCACTTCTGCAGAGAGTTCAAATCCATGATAGGCCTTACGCCGACGGTGTATCGCCAAGAATTCGCAGATCCGGATTCAGCGAAACAGGAATCCGGACGGAAATTTTAGTAAAGCAGCCGTATCTGCTGTCAATGGTCATGCATTTTTCGCCATAGAGAAGCGTGAGCCTGCGGTATACATTGTTTAGACTGATATGCTTGTCAACATATTCCGCGCTTTGCATGGTGGCAGTGATTTCCTTAAGCTTTTCCTCCTCCATGCCCATTCCGTTGTCAATCAGCTCAATATGGAGATAGCCCGTTTTCTCGTCCGTCATCGCCTTTAGTACGATGGTCGGGCGGGCTTTTTTTGTATTACCGATAAACGCGTGGGTTACGGCATTTTCGGCCAGCGGCTGAAGAAGAAGGCTCGGAACATACGCCTTTTTCGCCGCTTCATCCACTTTATAAATCACTCGGTATTTGCCCGGGAAACGGGTCTCAATGATTTCCAGATAATTGGCCAGATGCCCGATTTCCTCGGACAGCATTACAAGCATCGGCGAATACAGTGAATATCTGAAGCATCCCGAAAGATTCGTAATCAGCTTCGACACCGGAGCGAGCTTATAATACCGAACCATGGCGTTTATGCATTCCAGCGTATTGAACAGAAAATGCGGATTGATTTGATTTCTGAACGCCTGCATCTCCATTCGGTTTTTCTGAATCTGGAGCTGATACTGCTGATCCATCATCTCCTTCTCTTGCAGGATGTCCCTTGAAATTCTGTGAGACATGTCGTTAAAGGTATCCGCAAACGCGGCGAGCTCTTTGGCTTTAGGCGATGTAAGGCTCTCTCCGTAATGGCTGAGCGATTCAACTTCCTTTGACATCTGCCGGATCGGAAGGAATATGGAATTGATAATCAGCGTAACGGACAGCGACAAAACCAGCGCGCTCAAAACGATGAACATCGTCGCCTGATGCTGCCAGACATTGCTCGGCTGAACAAGCGACGTTCTGGGAACAAGATAGATCAGCTCAATTTCCGCTCTTCCCGGAATCGCCTTCCTGGAAAAATAATAATCCTTGCCCGAGAGAGTCAGATTTTTTCTGTCGGACTTAATGATTTTCAATGTCTCTTCCTGATCTGCGTTTCCAGACAAAACGACTGGCGTATCCATGATCATCAGAACGGCAATATGATCCTTCGCTTCCTCTCTTAAATCAATCAGCTTATAGGGATCATACATCACGCCGCTCACGATATCCTGATTCTTGAACGTTCCGCCCGCGTAAATCGTAGAGCCAACGAAAAAACACATGCCGTAGATCTGAGCAGGGTTCGAACCGGAAGCGTAATTTTTCAGCGGAACCAGATATTGTCCGTTCCTTTTAAGTTCATGATTTTCCTTCAGTTTATTTCGGGCATCCTCAAACATATAGTAAAATCCGTCGCCCATATGTATGCCCGAATTGGAACCGATGCTTGCGTATACGCTTACCACAGACGGGGAATTCGTACTGACCGCGCGCAGATAGTTCTGAAGATGCGTATAGGATTTTACCTTTTCGCTCTCCTCCATTTCCAAAAGGTATTGCTGAAGCGCTGCGGAATACGCGATATCTTTTGAAATCGCTCCGATTTTCTGGAAATTCTCCTCCAGCTGCTGATGCTTTGTTCCTGCTAAATTCTGAAATGTGGCTTCCGCCAACGTTTCCATATTGCTTCTGTACGCCTTTATATAAATAAACAGAACCGCCAAGAGCGCAAAAAGCGGCACCAGATAAAAAAGCATGATTCGCCTTTGGAGCGAATAGCGTTTCTTTTCCTTTTTCATTTAACCCCTCCATGCAAACAAGTGTAGCTTCATTATAATTTTAACGGCAGTTCCCGTCAATCGATATTCTTTCGATCAATCATAAATACACCGGCGCAGATCCAAATCCGCGCCGGTCAAGCCATCAAAAAAGTCCCTTTTTTGATGGGAAGGCCGATCGCCTGAAATCCTGCGGGATTTCCGGGCGGCGATCGGAAAGGGGAAGCGTTTTCAGTCGCTGCGCTTAGTGAAAACGCGCGATTTTGCCGTACATGCCGCCAAAATCGATTGAAAATGGAGAGGGAGTGCGCTCCCTCTCCAAACCTCTCCCTGGGGTTTGTTGATGATCTGACCGGCGCAGATCCAAATCCGCGCCGGTTCTTTTCTTTCAGATTCTATTTTCCCATCAGATCATTGATTTTGTTTTGCGTTTCAAAAATAACGCTCTCTTCTTTTATACCCCATTCTTCTTTCAGAACCGCGAGGATACGTTTTTGCGTATCCGCCGCTTTCCGATATTCGCCGCGGATTTCGTAAATCATTGAGATTCCTTCGAGAGGATCGGTAAAGCGCGGCTTTTTATCCTCCGCCGCAATAAAATATTCCTCATAATACTTAATCGCCTTGTCATAATCGGCCTTTTTAGCATAATACTGCGCCGCTTCAAAAAGAATATCGCTTTCGTCCTTAAAGTCCTCAATCGCCTTTTCCATGATTTCGTCCGCTTTTTTCTCGTCGTATTCCTTAAGCGCAATTTCCGCTTCATACACCGGAACCATGCACGGATTGTGCGAAGGAAGCGCCTTAAAACGTTCAAGATATTCCCTTGCCTCTTTCGTTCTGTGATCGGCAAGCAGATTGTCAATCAGATAATAATACGGAAGCGGCGTTTTGGGCATTCCGTTGTCTTTTTGAATCACCTCTTTATAAAACTCAATCACTCCTGTATGATTGGAAACGTTCCAGTCCCACGGCTGACTTCCTTCCGATTTCTGCAAAATCCACTGACATTCCTTTTTCTCCGGCGACATCATAATCGCCTCGCGGGCGTACTTTGACGCCTTTTGAGAATCCGCTTCCATGCGATGATGATACAGTTGCGCAAGCAGGCTTAAAATCCGGTGTCTGTCGTCGTGCTTGTCCAGCTGCTCAAGAAGATAGTCTCTGTAGGAGCGAAATACGTCGGATTCGAATTCCTCCTCCATCAGCATGCGATTCTCGATTCTTCGAAGCTTTTGATCCACAGTCAGATCAAACATATCGTCAATTGATACCCCAAAGGCTTCTGAAAGAAGCGGAAGCAGCGTAATATCCGGCATGGCGACCCCGTTTTCCCACTTTGAAACCGCCTGCGCACTGACGCTCAGCTTCTCCGCAAGCTGTTCCTGCGTAAGAGACATTTTATATCTCATTTGTCTGATCTTATTTCCGATATCCATATTTCCCTCCAAATCAGTTTATGGATAAATTATAGAATCGAAAGGCGCAAATATCAATGACGCGTTTTTCGATACTGATAAACCAAAGGTTGAATGATTGAAAAGCGCATCATAATGAAGCGTTTGCTCCGCAAACATGAAGCGGCGGCTTCGCCGCCATGAAGCACGCGCTTTGCGCATATGAAGCGAAGCGCCCGCACTATTCATGCGCCGAAGGCGCGCTTCATGTCTGAAAGACGCTTCATGTGCGAAGCAAGCTTCATGCCTAAGGCGCTTCATTCAGCGAAAAAAGACAGATCCTGAACGAATTCAGAATCTGTCTTTTTTCGCTGATCCATCGGGGATTCGAACCCCGGACACCCTGATTAAAAGTCAGGTGCTCTACCGGCTGAGCTAATGAATCATATTTCCTGGGGTGGCTGGGATCGAACCAGCGTATGCGGGAGTCAAAGCCCCGTGCCTTAACCGCTTGGCTACACCCCAGCGCGTGTGGTTTACATAAAAAAAAGATAGGGTGAATAGTGGGGTTCGAACCCACGACCTCCAGGGCCACAACCTGGCACTCTAACCAGCTGAGCTATATCCACCATATCTACACGCCCGAAGGGATTCGAACCCCCGACCCACGGCTTAGAAGGCCGTTGCTCTATCCTGCTGAGCTACAGGCGCAGACCAAACTCACGGTTCGAAGCGAACTTCCTGCTGACAGGATAGAATTATACCACCGAATTCCCATTCTGTCCAGTCTTTTTTTCTCATTTGACAAATAATTTACTTTTGCGCTTCTATAGCCCGATTTTATGAAATTCGTGCGCAATCCCGCCTTCATCCATTTGAACAACGGCGTATTTTCCGTCCTTCATTGCGCCGGGGTTTAAAAGCATGATATTGTCAATCTCGTCCATTCTCTGAATGTGGGTATGCCCATACAAAACAAGAGACGCGTTTTCTTCCTCCGCGCGGTAAAACAAGCGCATAAGTCCCGTTTTTACATGCTCCCTATGCCCGTGGGTAATGAAAATACGTTTTCCTTCAACATCAAGGGTTCTAAAAACGGGATTATGCGAAAAAAGATCGCAGTTTCCGTTTACCGTCAAAATTTCACGGCCCGTCCGCCTTGCAATTTCAAGCGCATCCGAAGCGCAATCGCCCAGATGGACGATTGCGCTTACGTCGCTCATTTCATTTACGGCTTTTTCAAACAGCTCCATTGCCCCATGGCTGTCCGATACGACGCCGATTCGAATCATCTTTCCGCCTCCAGCGCACAAAGAAGCGCCTGAATCGCATTTCCCCTGTGAGAAATGGCGTTTTTCTCCTCTACGCCGGCTTCCGCGAAGGTGCGTCCACCAAGCGCGTCGGCCTCGAACAGAGGATCGTAGCCGAATCCATCATCGCCTCTTTTCTCAAAAGCGATTCTGCCCTCGCATACGCCTTCGCAGATCAAAGGCTTATGGCCGGGACGGGTGAGCGCGATTGCGCAGGCAAATCGAGCCGTGCGCGGCGCGGGGACATTTTCAAGCTCCTTTAAAAGCTTTTGATTGTTGGCCTCGTCGTCTCCGTGAACGCCTGCGTATCTTGCGCTGTAAACGCCGGGTTTTCCGCCAAGCGCATCCACCACAAGTCCGCTGTCGTCGGCGATGGTTGCGCACTTAAGTTCGTCCATGAGCGCCTGCGCCTTGATAAGCGCGTTTTCCGCAAAGGTTTCGCCCGTCTCCTCGGGATCGCTTGTCGCGCCTGCTTCCGCAATGGACATTACCTCGTACATATCGCCAAGCAGCTTTTTAAGCTCCTTCAGTTTCCCGAAATTTCGAGTGGCAACGACGAGTCTCGGCTTTTTGCCGATTACATAGGCGCGTTCGCCCACACATGTAAGCTGCGCTTTCATAAGCTTCGTGATTCCCTTTTTGGCGAGCAGAAGGAGCTTATCCATTTCAGCTTTGGAGAAGGTTCTGCCTTCGCCCGTTCCCTGAACCTCCACATATTCCATATTTCCCTTTGCGTCGCGGGTCATGATCACGTTCATGTCCACCTGCGCTCTGGAATCCTGGGCGTATTCAAGATCCAGCGTAGGCACATTGTCAATGATGCCCACGCTGACGGCAGCCAGCTGCTTGACGATGGGCGAATCCACGATAAGGCCCTTGCGGATCAGCTTATCAACTGCAATTGTGAGCGCGCAGAACGCGCCTGTGATGGAAGCGGTGCGCGTGCCGCCGTCCGCCTGCAATACGTCGCAGTCGATGTAGATCGTTCTTTCGCCAAGACGCGTAAGATCCACGCAAGCCCTTAAGGAACGACCGATCAGACGCTGAATTTCAACGCCGCGTCCGTCCTTTTTGAGGCCGTCGCGCTCCTTGCGGGTCGGGGTCGAGCCGGGCAGCATGGCGTATTCCGCGGTAAGCCAGCCCTGACCGCTTCCGCGCTTAAAGGGCGGCACATTTTCGACCACGCTGGATGTACATAATACGCGCGTTTTTCCGCATTCAATCAGCACGCTGCCCGCCGCCATCTCGGTAAAATCGGGCGTAATTTTGATTTTTCTCATTTCATCGGCTTTTCTCGTAATCTCCATATGTATATCTCCTTTAGAATGTTATTCGAATTCAAACAAATCCTGCGTTTTCGCGCGGATAAACGCGTCCTGAATATCTGAAGAGCTGTTGATAAAGGTGGGCGCAGCCAGCGTTCCCGCCCCGGTATCGTATTCCTCTCCTTCAACGAAAACCTTTACGCTTTTCACGCCGTCAAACTGCATGCACGTAAGCACCAGCGCCCGAAGCGCAAGGCGGCCGCCGTCCGTTTCCTCGGCAATGGAAATGAATTCGCGCGTAAAATCGACCTGCGCAACGCCGTCTACGACCTTCACGCTTCTTAAGCCGCAGCCCGAAGGAATCACGCCGTTTAAAGGCGACATTGACGAAGGACCGTTTACCAACTCCATCACCGCCGTCTGAATATCGCCCCTTCCGTATACGGCGCGCGTTACCGGAACGATCATGGACGGCGAATCTCCCGTAAAATACAGCGTAACCGTGTCTGCGGCATCCGTAAGAGACGTGCTTTCAAGGTTCATGTAGCCGCGTGAAAACTCGCCGGAAATGCTCGTTCCGTATGTCAGCCGCTCTTTTTCCTTTCCGTCGATCAAAAAACGAACCTTTTCAACCGTCGGGAAGTCGGTCAGCGTTTGAACGATGGCGGAAACCATGTTGTATTCGCTGACGGCGTCCGGCGAATTCAGCGCCTCCTTGCTCATATCAAGCCGCGCAACGCCGCCGGAAATATCCAGATCAAAGGTCGTGTTCTCGGGAATTACGCATCTTAATCCCATTCTGGCCGCTTCCATATCGTTATAAACGCTTTTGACCATAAGATTCAGCGTCGCCCGCGCGATACCCTCTTCCGCGCCGATTGTACGCATCACGGGCACGAGATAGCCGTTGTCATCCTGATAATAGCAGACGGTGTTCATGCTTGCGTTTGACGCATCCGCAACCGGCGTCAAAAACGGGCTGGGCGTGCTCTCGCTTCGTCCCGGAGCCGCGTCTTCATTCTTATCGCCAAGCGGCACGCACATGGCGACAATCGCAATCAGAATAATGACAGCCGCGATGACATGCGGCCATTTGAGCCCAAACTTATAAATCATCCAATCCCTCCCACGCACATTCTGACTTGTTCATGCTATTCATTCAGCGCGCCGGGTATTCGGACTGAATCGAGTTTATTTTAGCACAACTTCTTAAGAGAATCAATCCGCCCGCAAACCAAGAATATCCGAAATAACGTGATTATAGGATTTGTTCACGCGCCTTTCGTTGACGAGGAGGAATTTCTGTGATACATTAGTGTGCGGAGGGGATCAAATGAAATTTCTTGTTGGAACGCATACAAACGCCGGCGGACCCGGCGCATGCATTATTGAGGTAAATAAAGGCGAGCTTCGCATGATAAGCGCATGCCGCGCGATTGATAACCCGGGGTATCTGCTTATTACCCGGGATAAAAAGACCGTTTACGCCGCCGCTTCTTTCGCAAAGGACGAAAAGGGCGCGGTGGCTTCCTATCGATTGGAAAACAATACGCTCACGCCGCTGTCGCTTCAGCCGACCGGCGGCACAAGCTGCTGTCATGTTACGCTTTCCGAAGACGAGCGCTTTTTGTATGCCTCTAACTACATGACGGGCAATCTCGCCGTGTTCCCCGTGCAGGACGGCTATATTATGCCGCGCGAGCAGCTGATCAAGCACACGGGCGCGTCCATGGTCGTTAGCGACCGTCAGGAATGCGCGCATGTGCATCAGGCGATTTTTCAGCCGAATTCAAACCGTCTGTTCGTGTGCGATCTTGGGCTTGACGAAGTGATCGTCTATCAAAAGGACGAGGAAACAGGGCATCTGATCCGCGAAACCGCCATTTCCTGCGCGCCCGGATGCGGCCCGAGGCATCTGATTTTTGACGGTGAAAACCGCTTTTATCTGGGATGCGAGCTTTCAAATGAGGTCATGTTCTTTGAATCAATAAACGGCGAATGGAAATGCCTTCAGACGCTTTCGACGCTTCCTGAATCCTTTACGGGCAAAAGCAGCGTGGCGGCAGTCAGAAAATACAAAAACTATCTTTTCATTTCCAATCGCGGTTTTCACAGCGCGTGCCGCTTCCTGATTGGAAAGGACGGCTCGCTTTCGGATAAAACCATCCTGCCCGTCTCCGGCAATTTCCCGCGCGACATCTGGCCGCTTGATAAAAGCAGCCTTCTCGCCGCCAATCAGCTGAGTCATACGGTGGAATTGATTGAAAACGGAAAAACGACCGCCGAAATCGAAGTCGGCTGCGCAATCTGCGTAATTCCTCTGTAATGCGTATGGAAAACACCGTTATTCACAATAAGCTCGTTCGGGACAGGATTCCCGATATAGTCGAAAAAAGCGGTAACACACCCGTTTGCAGAACGCTCGCGGAAGACGAATATCTTGAAATGCTGGACAAAAAGCTTTCCGAAGAGTTAAACGAATATTTTGCGGATAAATCCATGGAAGAAATCGCGGATTTGCTGGAAGTGATTCACGCCGTAGTTACCGCGCGAGGCTTTTCTATGGAAGATGTCGAAAAAATACGCCTTTCCAAAAAGGAAAAGCGCGGCGGATTTGAAAAAAGGATCTTTCTTGAAAAGGTCATACATGCCGAAGTATGAAATCGCCCATCCCGAATCGCTTGCTTCGGGATGGGCGTTGTATTTAAAATCCGAAATACCGAATCGCATTATTGTAGCAGATGCCCTGAACAATTTCTTTAAGCGCGTCCCAGTCGGCGGGATATTCGCCGTTTTCCACCCATGAGCCGATGAGCTCGCACAGGATACGCCTGAAATATTCGTGTCTTGGATAGCTAACAAAGGAGCGGGAATCCGTCAGCATGCCGACGAACGCGGAAAGCAGGCCGAGCGCCGCCAGATCCTTCATCTGCTGAACCATTCCTTCCTTCTGATCGCAGAACCACCACGCGGAGCCAAACTGCATTTTTCCCACGACGCCCGCTTCCGTCTGGAAATTTCCGATGGCGCTTGCCAAAACGTAGTTGGCGTTGGGATTGAGCGTGTAGAGGATGGTCTTGGGGAGATTGCCCTTTTCCTCCTGCGCGTTCAAAATTCTGCCCAGCTTTTCGGAAATCAGCTCGTCGCTGATGGAGTCAAAGCCGGTGTCCGGGCCGTATTTTCTGAACATGGGGCCGTTGTTGTTTCTCTGGGCGTTCATGTGGTACTGCTGTCCCCAGCCAAGTTCCTTATAGATGCCGCCAAGCTCAACCAAGAGATAGGCTCTGTAGCTCTCAGATGAGCAGGCTGAAGGCGTTTCGCCCGCCATGACTGCCTTAAACGCCTCGTTCGCCTTGCATGCGCACGCCTCGCCGCCGGGCACGGTATCAAGCCCATGGTCGGACACGCGGCAGCCGTTTTCGTGGAAGAATTTCGCGCGAACCCTGAGCGCCTTCACAACGTCTTCCACACAGGCGATTTCTACGCCGCTGACGGAGGAAAGCTTCTCGATATACGCTTTAAAGCCCGCCATGGTGATTTTAATCGCCTTGTCGGGGCGGAAGGTCGGAAGAACCTTGGTTTTGAAGCTCGTATCCTTTGCAATTTCGATGTGATATTCCAATGAATCGGCCGGATCGTCGGTCGTGCAGACGTGGGTAACGTTGAACTTCTCAATCAGGCGCTTGGCGCGGAATTCCTCGGTTTTAAGAAGCGCGTTCGCCTTTTCCCAGATTTCGGGCGCGGTTTTCGCATTAAGCGGCGTATCGATCCCGAATACGCGCTTGAGCTCCAGATGCGTCCAATGGTAAAGCGGATTTCCAATCGCCATGGAAATGGTTTTGGCGTAATATACAAACTTCTCGAAATCGTCGCCGTCGCCGCGGATAAACCTGTCGTCTACGCCCGCGGAGGCCATGGCGCGCCACTTATAGTGATCGCCGCCGAGGAAGAGCTCGGTAATATTTTTAAACTGCTTGTTTTCGGCAATTTCTTTCGGGATCAGGTGGCAGTGATAATCGCAGATGGGCATATTTTCGGCAAACTCGTGATAGAGTTTTTTCGCGCTTTCCGTTGAAAGCAGGAAATCCTCGTTCATAAACGGCTTCATATACGCGCCTCCCAAACATTCATTTTCTCAAAAATACTGTAACACTTTCCCATAAGCCTGTCAAGAAAAACGTGTTCCGGCATAAAAATAAAGCCCGAATGCAATGCACTCGGACCTTATAAGCTTCAATTAATAGCGGGGCTGACGATTCGCTTCGAAGCAGTCACGGCAGTAAACGGGACGATCGCCGCGGGGCTGGAAGGGAACCTGAGTGTTGCGGCCGCAGCCATCGCAGATAACGTCGAACATCTGGCGCTCGGTGCGGTTTACGTTCTGATTGTTCTGCTGACGGCGAGCCGCGCGGCAAGCGGGGCAACGGCCGGGCTCGTTCTGGAAGCCCTTGTCGGCGAAGAACTGCTGCTCGGAAGCGGTGAACACGAACTCATTGCCGCATCCACGGCATACCAAAGTCTTATCTTCGTACATGGATAAAACCCTCCTAAATCTTTTGGCGCCCTTTTAGATGATTGATTTTCCTTGTCGATTCGTTCCTTTCATCGGAGGGGACACCACCTTAGAGGGATACGGCATAAACAGGTTCTTTCATTTTGGGCTTAATGCATTATAGCATGAAATTTCGAAAATGTACAGAGGTTTTCAACTCTTTACAAAACTTTGACTGCAGCGGAAATTATTCGCCGTCTTTGGGTTTACTGGACTTATTGCCTCTTTGATGGCGATGGCGCGGGCGCATTTTGCGCTCGGCGTGTTCGTCCTTTCCTTCTTCCCCATTTTCCTCCGCATTTTTCTCGCTCTTTTTAAAATTGCGTTTGCCAGTTTGCTCCGTCTTATCCTTATCCCCCTGTGATTCCGAATACTTTTCCATATACTGGTCGGTATTCATGGTCTTGACGATCTTGGGCCTCGGATAGCGCTTGACGACCTTTTCTTCCTTAGGTTCCTCGTCCTCTTTGGCTTCATTCTGTTTGTAAGGCGCTTCGGGCGCCTTGGAAGCGGTTTCCTGATAGAGCGCCTTTTCGCCGGGCGCAAGCTTTCTTACGTCGGGAAGCTCGTATTCCCTGACTTCGAATGTATCGTCGCCGGTCTTTACACGAACCTTGACGCGCTCTCTGAGAACGTTGATTTCCGTAACCACGCCGACGCCGTCGGGCGTCATGATGTCCTTTCCGACGCGGGGAAGCTTTTTAAGCGTTTCCTCATAATAATCCTGCTCATATTTCAGGCAGCACATGAGACGTCCGCACTGGCCGGAGATCTTCGTGGGATTCAACGACAGGTTCTGCTCCTTGGCCATCTTGATGGACACAGGCTGGAAATCGCCCAGAAAAGCGCCGCAGCAAATCTGTCGTCCGCAGGCGCCCAAGCCGCCCAGCATTTGGCCTCGTCGCGAACGCCAATCTGCCTCAGCTCTATACGCATGTGGAAAATGCCGGCTAAATCCTTGACAAGATCTCTGAAATCCACCCTGCCGTTGGCGGTAAAATAGAAAATGATTTTTGAGTCGTCAAAGGTATATTCAACGCTCACAAGCTTCATTTCAAGCTTGTGCTGTTCGATCTTCTGAACGCAGATTGCGAACGCTTCCTTTTCGCGCGCTTCATTTTTTTCCTGAACCGCAAGATCATGATCCGTCGCCTTGCGGATAACATTTTTAAGCGGCGCAACCAGCGCTTCGTCCGCGACCTCGCGCGCGCTCGTCACAACCTCGCCCAGCTCGACGCCGCGCGTGGTTTCAACAATAACGAATTCGCCGGGCGCAGGCCAGACCTCGCCGGGGCTGAAATAATATACCTTGCCCGCCTTTTTAAAGCGGACGCCGATTACCGTTGCCATTTATGGTTTCCTCCTGACCGGCCACATCAAAAAACAGAATTTCCATTACGGACTGATAGGCCACGTTTGCTTTAAGTTGCTTTTTGGCGTTTATCACGCTTTCAAGAAGCTTTCCGCCCTTTAAGCGCTTATCTTCGCCCATCTCGCCGCGCATCATGCGCCGCGCACAGAATTCATATATATCGAGAATCTCACGCCCCGAATCCTTGTCGTCAGCGATTTTCAAAAAAGCCGCCGAAACATCTTTTTTTCCTTTTATAGATTCAAACGCCGAAATTGATCGCACATACAGGTCTTTATAGATCTCGCTTTTAATTCTTGAAAGCGCGCGCCCGGGGCTTCCCTCGGATATACGCGCCTCTTGAGCGGCTCTTTTTTCATCCACGCCCGCCTTTTTGAGAATTTCAGCCGTTTCTTCCTCATTTAAAGGCGCAAAACGGTAAACGGCGCACCTTGAGCGAATTGTCTGAAGAAGCGCGCCAGGCTTATCCGTCAAAAGGATGAACACCGCGTATTCCGGCGCCTCTTCAAGGGTTTTTAAAAGCGCGTTCTGAGCGTTTTCGTTCATCTTGTCGGCTTCATTGATGATAATAAACATCCGGCCAAAATCCGGGCGAAGCGCGATTTTTTTTAGAATTTCCTCTCGGACCGCGCTGATTTTGATGACATTTTTTTCCGGCTCGATTTCAATCAGATTCGGCGTATTGCCGGATAAAAACTGAAGGCAGCTGGGACACAGATTGCACGGCTTTTCTCCCAAGCCCGTACAGTTCATACTTCTTGCAAGAAGCTTTGCCGCCGTATGCTTGCCGGTGCCCTCGGGACCTTGAAAAAGCTGGGCATGGACAATGCGCCCGGCTTTCACCGGACGCATCAACTGTTCTTTCAAAAACCGCCTTGCGCGGAATTCGGAAAAGGATCTGACCTCAGGCATCAGAATTTCTTGAACTGCTCGACGTTCATCACAAATACGGTTGCGCCGCCAACCATAACCTCAATGGGATACGGTACATACGCGCCTGCCGCGCCGGACATGGGAGTGGGCGCAGTGGCAATCTGCTTGCGGGAATGGCATACCTTTTCAATAACCGCCAGAGCGCCGTCAAGCTTCGCGTCATCAACACCTAAAAGCAGGGTTGTGTTGCCTGCGCGCAGGAAACCGCCGGTCGTTGCAAGCTTCGTTACGCTGTAGCCCTCATTCATAAGAGTGCTGACGAGCTTGGAAGCGTCCTCATCCTGAACAATCGCGATAATAAGCTTCATAAAAGCGAACCTCCTGCGTTAAGATTTCGTTTTGCAGCTTCATTATACACGATTTTTAACGCAGAATCAAGCGGAAATTGCCCCAAATCGAAAATTTCGTCCTATCTCACAAATAAACAGCGCCTCAGAAACGTAATTCGTTCAAATTTCTTTTCTGCAAACGGCGTTTTTTTGTCGTTATTGCGCGTTGACACTTCAAATTCTAACTGATATAATTGATCCAATGGATCATTTTTGAAGGAGTGAACGGTATGAAACAGCGAGTGATCTACGGATCGATCTGCGCGCTCATTACCATCGCCTGTATTGTTATATCGGTTTATACGCGCGTCGCGTTTTTGGTGGTTGCCAGCATGATCGCAGGCCGCGAAATGGCGAAGGCATTCAAAAATTCCGGTTGGCATGTGGAAAAATGGCCGGCGTTCCTTTTGTGTACGTTCTGTACCGGGCTTCTTTGCGTAAACAAATCCGGCTATGTGTTTCCCGTTTTCATGATTATTATGATCGCGCTTTTCGGTCAGATGATTTTAACGGGCCGTCCGAATGTCAAAAATCTTTACGCAACCATCGGCATCATGGCCTACCCGCTTTCCCCCCTTCTTTTGATGGTATATATCGCGCTTAAGGATCATCTGTGGGCGCCTGTTTTTCTAAACGCCATCCTGCCCGCCATCGTTTCCGACACCTTCGCGCTTTTCGGCGGTATGCTTTTGGGAAAACACAAGCTTGCTCCGCACATCAGCCCCAAAAAGACGTGGGAGGGCCTTATTTCGGGACTTCTTTTCGGAACGCTTTCCGGCCTTGCCGTTTATTACATCCTCATTGCATTTGACAGAAACATCATTCCCCTCTGGGCAGTTCTCACCTCCGCATTTCTTTCCGCTGTTGCCGGCGCGTTCGGCGACCTTGCCGCCTCCGCAATCAAAAGGGAATCCGGCATCAAGGACTACGGAAATCTCATCCCCGGCCACGGCGGCGTTTTGGACCGCGTGGACAGCGCTATTTTCGCAATCCCCGTCTGCTATATGATGTATGCGATGTTTGTTTGAAGCAAATTAACGTAAATGTGCTTTATTGAACGCGCCCGTTAATGATATACTGTATGCTGTGATATCGGGCGGTCCGCTGGCGAAAAGTCACCGTTTATGAACGCCCTAAAGAGGAAGGAGGATATCGCAATGAATGAAATCATCCGTTCCATCGAGAATGCTCAGCTGCGCACGGACATCCCCAAGTTCAACATCGGCGACACCGTAAAGGTTCAGGTTAAGGTTGTTGAAGGTAACCGTGAGCGTCTTCAGGCGTTCGAAGGCGTCGTAATCGCACGCCGCAACGGCTCTTGCCGCGAAACGTTCACCGTTCGCCGCACTTCTTACGGTGTAGGCGTAGAGCGTACGTTCCCGCTGCATTCGCCCCGTGTGGACAGCATCACCGTTACCCGCAAGGGTAAGGTTCGCCGCGCGAAGCTGTACTATCTGCGTCAGCGCAGTGGTAAGGCCGCCAAGGTTAAGGAAGCCTAACACACATATAACAAAGGCCGCGACATGCGGCCTTTGTTTTTCATAACGAAAAAGGACGAAAATACTATGCCTGAAATTAACTGGTATCCCGGTCATATGGCCAAAACGCGCCGCATTTTAGTCGATCAGGTCAAATCCGTCGACGCGGTCATCGAGCTTTGCGACGCGCGCGCGCCGGGCGCAACGCGTAACCCCGATCTCGTTCAGATTGCAAAGGGAAAAAATCATTTTCTCGTTTTAAATAAATGCGATCTTGCAAACGACAACGTTACCCGCAGATGGATTTCCCATTTTGAGGCGCAGGGCATTTCCTGCGTCCGCTTTCAGTCCACCGGCGGAAAGGCAAAGGACGTTTTGAATCTCATCCAGAAGGCCGCCCAGCCTGCGGTTGACCGCATGAAGGCGAGGGGCGCAAACAAGACCGTTCGCATGATGGTCGTGGGCATTCCGAACGTAGGAAAATCCACCTTCATCAATAAGCTGCGCGGGCAGGCCATCGCCAAGGCCTCCGACCGCCCCGGCGTTACCAGAAGCAATCAGTGGGTCAAGGTAGGCCCGTTTTTAGAGCTTTTGGATACCCCCGGCATGCTTTGGCCGAAGCTTGAAAACCAGAAAAACGCCGAAATTTTGGCATATCTCGGCTCCATCCGCGATCAGATTATGGATTCCGAGGAATTGGCGGGAAACCTTGTAAAGACGCTTATGAGCATCGCGCCCAATGAAACGATGGCGCGTTTCCGCGTGAAGGAAGACGCGAAGGACAAGACCGTTCAGGAGATTTTGGAGGACGCGTGCCGCGGTCGCGGCTGGCTTTTGTCCGGCGCAAGATGCGATACAGAACGCGCCGCCGCGCTGATTCTTGACGAATTCAGAGGCAGCAAAATCGGCAAAATCAGCCTTGAAGTACCGGAGGACAGATAACGAATGGCACGGGAAAGCAAAGAAGAAAAGCTCGAACGCATGACGACGGTTGACCGCGAGATTCTTATGTCTCATCCTGGCAAATTCATTGCAGGAATCGACGAAGTAGGCCGCGGCCCTCTTGCGGGGCCGGTCGTAACGGCCTGCGTGAGCATTCCCTTTTCAAAGCTCGTACCGGGCGTGGACGATTCCAAAAAGCTTTCCGAAATCCGCCGCGACGCGCTGTATCCTCTTCTGATGGAAAACGCCCATTACGCGAAGACCGCGTGGGTCTCCCCTGCCGTCATTGACGAAATCAACATTTTAAACGCCACCAAGCGCGCTATGGAGGAATGCGCCGCCGCGCTTGAAAACGGCGTATTTCTGGTTGACGCTGTCAAGGGGCTCAAGCTTCCGGGCGAAGCGGTTTCCATCATTCACGGAGACGCGGTCAGCTATATGATCGCTGCAGCCTCGGTCGTCGCCAAGGTCGAGCGCGACCGCTATATGGCTCTTCTTCACGAAAAATATCCCATGTACAATTTTATCAAAAACAAGGGCTACGGCACAAAGGAGCATATTGAGGCCATCAAAAAGTACGGCCCGTGCCCTGAGCACCGCATGACCTTTATACAAAAATTTTTGCCCGGAGCGAATGTATGAACACGCGCTATCAAGGCAGTTTAGTGGAAGCGGAAGTCTGCCGATACATTCAAAAGCTCGGCATGCTCCCGCTTTGCAAAAATTATAAGCGCTTTACCGGCGAGATCGACTTAATCGCCAAGGAAAAGGACACAATTGTGTTTATCGAGGTCAAAGCGCGCGCAACAGATACGAAGGGCTCGCCCGCCGAAGCCGTAACAAGAACAAAACAGCGGCGAATCATCATGACCGCGCTTATGTATTTGAAGGAAAACCATATTTACGGCGCTAAAATGCGCTTTGACGTCGCCGCAGTCTCGGGCGAAACGATCAAATATATCCGCAGCGCCTTTGGCGCAGAACAATTCCGTATGAACAAATGAACTTCCATTTTCGTCCATATTCCGTTAAGCCTTATCCGACTTTCAATAAATGTATGAGGATCCTGTTATGCGAAAACTTCCTTCCGTTATCATTTTAATTGTCCTGCTTTTCAGCTTTACTGCGCAGGCGCAAAACCTTTTGGACAATCCTTCGTTTTCCCAGCTCGATGACTGGGGGCTTCCCGTCGGCTGGTACACCGACGCGTGGAATTTTCACAACACCCAGTTTTCCGTGGAAACGCAGGAAGACGGCGAAAACGCAATCGTCCTTTATAATTTTACGGATAACGACGCAAGGTTTGTGCAGGACGTAAAGGTCCAGGAAAACACCGTCTATAAATTCACATGTCTTGCCAAAGCGGAGGGCGTTAACAACATAGACGCCATGGGCGGCTGTATTTCGTTTTTAAATACGAGCGTTTATTCCGATGCGGTTTATGACACAGACGGCGAATGGACCCGAATCACCCTATACGGAAAAACCGGCAAGGGCCAAACCACGCTCTCCGTCTGCGCGCGTCTGGGCGGCTACGGCTTCGTATCGAGCGGAAAAGCCTATTTCAAATCCTTCGAAATGGAAGAAGCGGATGTTTCGGCGCTTTCAGAAAGCGGAATCATCCCCGTCATACTTTCAACCTTTGCGCCCGCAAACAATAAAAATAACGCAAGCGCCGACTCCTTTGGCTCGGATGGCGAACAGGAACCCCCTGCACGCAAAACGGAAACTCATGTGCTTTTTACCTTTGCCGTACTGCTCGTCTCGCTTTACGCAATCCGATACATGCGCATTAAGCGCGAAAAAATTAAGCTTGTCTCAGAAAACCGGCTTGCCTCCAACCTGATTTTTATATCTCTCGTACTGATCGGCCTTGTTGTCCGCGTTTTTGTAGCGCTTCGCTATCGCGGCTATTATGTCGACGTCACGAATTTTGAAATCTGGGGCAGCACCTTTTTCACAAACGGCGCGTCCTTCTATTCTCAAAGCGGCCTTCACGATTATCCCCCGCTCTATATGTTGATTTTAGGTCTTGCCGACCTTGTGCGGCGCATTTTCGGCGTCGCATACGACTCAAGCGTGCATGTTCTGATCATCAAGCTCGCGCCCATTTTCTGCGATCTTTTGTTCGGCGGCCTTCTCTATGTTCTTTCCGAAAAGCATTTGAATTCTTCCCGCGCGCGTTGGCTGCTTGTATGCGTGCTGTTTAACCCAGCCTACATCATCAACAGCGCCGCATGGGGACAGGTGGACAGCGTGCTTGCGCTGGCAATTACCGTGTGCCTTCTTTTCGCTGTCCGAAGCCACTGGCACATTGCCCTTCCTGTGTTTGCAATTTCCATGCTTTTAAAGCCGCAGGCGCTTTTGTTCGGCCCGCTCGGCCTGATTGCGTTTATTTGGGATGCATGCAAAAACAGAAAAAACATGCAGGCGCTGATCCGAATGGGACTTTCGCTTGTGATTTCCCTTGCCGTATTGTATCTGGCCGCCTTCCCGTTTGCCGTGTACGAGTCCAGAATGCTTGGCGAAAGCTTTATAAAAACCTTAATCGCGCCTGTCACATGGCTCATTGGCCTGTATGCGGGCACGACCTCCGGCTATTCCTACATTACGGTCAACGCGCTCAATTTCTATCAACTGTTTGACTTAAACTGGGTCAGCGTCGAATCCCTCTCCTTCTTTAAAACCTTTTCTTGGATCATGATGGCTTTCGCCTACATCGTATCCTCGCTTCTTTACCTTTTCTCCCGCGATAGAAAATCGCTGCCGCTCACCGGCGCGGTATTAATCAGCCTCATTTATGCTTTCGGCCCGATGATGCACGAAAGATATCTGTTCCCTGCGCTGGCCTTGCTTCTTTTAAGCTATGTTTGGTACAGAGACAAGCGCATCCTGTATGTGTTTCTCGCCTTTACGCTTACGCAGTACCTAAATCAGGCGCTGGTGCTTCAGTGCGGAATGGTTAAGGAATACGCGAGCATGGGTCATCTCTCTTCTTCCGAGGAATTTTTAAACAAATTCCTTTCCATCGTAAATATTCTGGGCGCTTTATATCTGATCTATGTAACGGCGGATATCTGCATCTTTAAGCGCATAAAGGAATTGACGCCCGCATCTCCCCTCGTCAATCCCCCGAAAACGCGTCTTGAAAAAACCTCCGATTACAAAATGCGCCTGACCAAGCGCGATTATATCCTAATGCTTTCCATAACCTGCGTTTACGCCGTCGTTGCCTTTTTAAACCTCGGAACGACGAAAGCGCCCGAAAGCTTTTACAAAAACAGCGATTACAAAGAAGAGATCGTGTTCGATCTCGGTGAAACCAAAACCTTCCGCATGACCTATTACGGCGGCATCAGTCCCTCAGTCTTCACCGTTTCCCTGTCCAATGACAACATAAACTGGACGGAAGAAAACTACGCCGTATACTCCGAGGGCGACATCTTCAGATGGCATTGGTGGTCGCCGAAAACCTATGAAAACAACAAGTTCTCTTCAGCTTCGAAGCCTTTTTATGTTTCGCGAACAAACGACGGCAGCGCATATGTAAACTATCCGACCGCCAACACGCCCTATCCCGAGCAGACCGCGCGCTTCATTCGCTTAACGATTGAAGGGATCGGCCTGCCCCTGCACGAAGTGGGATTTTGGGACGTTGAAAACAAAACGCTTTATGAAGTCAAAGCCGTTACGGGAAGCGTTCCCGGCGCGGAATACGGCCGTCTCATTGACGAGCAGGATACCGTCGCTTTCACGCCCAGCTACTTTAACGGCATGTATTTTGACGAGATCTATCATGCGAGAACCGCCTACGAATTTGATAACGAGTTAGAGGTTCTCGAATGGTCGCACCCGCATCTCGGTAAAATTCTGATCATGGTCGGCGTCAAGCTTTTCGGCATGAATCCCTTCGGCTGGCGCTTTATGGGGGCTCTTTTCGGCGTAATGATGCTGCCTGCGATGTATCTTTTGGCAAAACAGCTTACGAAAAAAACCTCTCTTTCCTTTATCGCCATGTTCCTGATGGCCGTCGATTCCATGCACTTTACGCAGTCCCGAATTGCGACCGTCGACACGTACGCCGTGTTTTTCATCATGGTGATGTACCTGTTTATGATTCGTTACTGGCAGATGAACATGAACAGGGATCCGTTTTTAAAGACGCTGATTCCTCTGGGGCTTTCCGGCCTTTTCTTCGCATTTGCCTGCGCAAGCAAATGGATCGGCCTGTACGCGGGCGCCGGCCTTGCGATTTTGTTCTTTACCAGCGTATATTTCCGTTTCAAGGAATACCTTTATCAAAGAAAAAACGCGCCGGATGCAAATATAAAGGCGTTCCCTCTTCGTCTTGTCATCACGCTTCTTTTCTGCGTGGTCATGTTCGTGGTTGTTCCCGTTATCATTTACTACCTCACCTATTACTGGCACTTTGCGCCAAGGGGAAAATTCAACGTTCGCGAAGTGTGGAATATGCAGGTGCAGATGTTTAACTATCACAATGGGCTTGGCGGAGACCCGCATTTCTTCCGTTCCCCGTGGCACGAATGGCCGCTGATTGAAAAGCCGATGTGGTATTATTCTTCAGACGTTGCCTATCTTGGGCTGGGCGTCGTATCGTCCATCTCCTGCATGGGCAATCCCGCCGTGTGGTGGACGGGCGCAGCCGCGCTTGTTATAGTGCTCATGTATCCTGTGCTCAGAAGAAAAACATCCTCTGCGCCCTTCCTGATCACAGTCGGCTTTATGTCCCAGTTCCTGCCGTGGGTGCTGATTACGCGCTCCACCTTCATCTATCACTATTTTGCTTCCGTGCCCTTCATTATTCTTGCAACGGTCTATCTTTTAGGCGAGCTTAAAAAAGCCGACGTATACGCGTTCTATACCGCTGCCGGAACCATTTGCGGCCTGGCGCTTTTCCTGTTCGCCGCCTTCTATCCCTTAGAATCCGGCTTCCCCTGCGCCTATGAATACGCGCTTCGCCTGCGCTGGTTTGACTGGTACAATTTCCAACTGCAATAACAAAAAGGAGGGTGCGCGCACATGCTTTCCACCACGCTTTCATACGGTTTGAGCGGCATAGACGGCATACAAATCACTGTGGAAGTCAATGTGTCCAACGGACTGCCCGCATTTGAAATCGTAGGTCTCCCGGATGCAGCCGTCAAGGAATCCCGTGAGCGCATCCGCGCCGCCGTCAAAAACTGCGGCTATCCCTTCCCGGACGACCGGATTACGGTCAATCTTGCGCCCGCCGACATCCGAAAGGAAGGACCTGCGTTTGATCTTCCGATTGCCGTGGCAATTCTTGCGTGCCAAAAACGCGTAAACCCAAATTCCATATGCATGCGCGCGATTCTGGGCGAGCTTGCGCTGGACGGATCGGTGCGCCCTGTCCGCGGCGTTCTGCCCATGGCGATTTCCGCGCACGATCACGGCATAACCGATATGATTCTTCCCAAGGGCAACGAAAAAGAGGTCATGTGTATATCGGGCGTAAACTTTTATCCCGTTGAAAACCTTACCGACGTTGTAAAGCTTTTATCCGGTGAAAAACCGATCGCGCCCGTTGAAACCATCGAATTTTCCCGCATGATTCAATCGCGAGAGCACGCCTTTGATTTTCGGTATGTGAAGGGGCAAAGAAGCGCAAAACGCGCCCTTGAAATTGCCGCTGCCGGCGGTCACAACGTGCTTATGGTCGGCCCGCCCGGCTCCGGCAAAACCCTCATGGCGCGCTGCGTCCCCTCCATCCTGCCCGACATGAGCTTTGACGAGGCGCTGGTCGCCACGCGTATTCACTCCGTCGCGGGCTCGATGCCGGAAAACGGCCTTCTGACCGAGCGCCCGTTCCGTTCGCCTCACCATACCGCAAGCCACGTCTCCTTGGTCGGCGGCGGCGTTCATGCCGTGCCCGGCGAAATCAGCAAAGCCCATAACGGCGTTTTGTTTTTAGACGAGCTGCCCGAATACCGCAGAGACGTTCTCGAAGCGCTTCGACAGCCCATGGAGGACGGGTTTGTAACCATCACCCGCGTGAGCGCGCAAAGCACATACCCGTCGGAGTTCATGCTCATTTGCTCCATGAACCCGTGTCCCTGCGGACATTACGGATCGAAAACCCACGAATGCCGCTGCACGCCCAACGACATCCGAAAATATTTGAGCCGCATTTCCGGCCCGCTTCTGGATCGAATCGATATGCACATCGAGGTTGAATCCATTCCCGCCGAGCGCCTTTCAGACGAGCAGGAATCGGAACCGTCCAAGGATATTCATGCGAGAGTAGAAAACGCAAGGGCCATTCAGAGAAAGCGTTACGCCGCCCTGCCTTCCCTCGCCTGCAACGCCCGCTTGTCTGCGCAGACGCTGCAAAGATTTTGTCCGATGGACAAAGACGCCAGAGAAATGCTGAATTTGGCCACGCAATCCATGGGGCTTTCAAACCGCGCCTTTACCCGCATAATCAAGGTCGCAAGAACCATTTCAGACCTTGAGGGTAAATCAAAAATTACATCAGAGCATATTGCAGAGGCGCTTCAGTACCGCGCCATTGACGATAAATACTGGCATTGACAGGAAGTGAACGCGCTTGGAATATGAGATCAAGGAGCAGTACAGAATCTGGCTTGCATCCGTCAGGGGAATGACGCCCAGAAAGTACAAGCTGCTCATGGAAACGCTTGAGGATGCGCAGGCGATCTGGGATAATCCCGATTCGGCGAAGGATCTGATTGATGAAAAAACCTTTCAGCAGCTCAAAAAAGCGCGCGCTCAGGAAGCGTTCATCAGGCTTTTCTATACCCTTGATAAAAGCGGGATCACTGCGCTTTCCTCCTCTCACGCTGATTATCCCGAATCGCTTTTGGATCTGTTCGATCCGCCGCCTGTTCTCTATGTTCGCGGAAGCATCGAGATTTTGAAGGAAGAGAAGATGCTTGCGGTCGTCGGAACGCGCACGCCTACCTTTGACGGAAAGAAAACCGCGTCGGAATTTGTCAAAGCCATCTCGGAGGAGGACGTTGTGATTGTAAGCGGCCTCGCGCGCGGCATCGATACCATCGCGCACGAAAGCTGTATTCAATCGGGCGGCCGCACAATCGCCGTTCTCGGAAGCGGCTTAAACAGCATGTACCCGCCGGAAAACGCAGAGCTTTGTGAAAACATCATCCAAACGGGCGGCGCGGTCGTTTCCGAAATGCCGCCGGATGAAGGCCCTCAGAAATGGTCGTTTCCGGCCCGCAACCGCATCATCGCCGCGCTTTCCAAAGGCGTTTTGATTATTGAAGGCAAAAAGACCTCCGGCGCGATGATTACCGCCGCGAACGCGCTTGATCTGTCCCGCGACATATACGCAATTCCGGGGTCCATTTACGCGCGACTCAGCGAGGGGCCGAATCACCTCATTCAAAACGGAGCGTTTCCCGCGCTTTCCCCCTGGGATATTCTGGAGGCCGAGCGCTGGGGCGTAAGACCGGGTGAAAAGCAGGACGCCAAAAAGAAAATTTCACTGAACGAAAACGAAACGGTTATCGTAAACTTACTTGAAATACAGCCCTTATCCTTTGACGAAATTTCAAAACAAACGCAATTTTCTTCCTCTACGCTAAATTCGCTCTTGACAATGCTCGTACTTCGGGGAATAATAATAAAGACGCCCGGAAATTCCTACCGCATTATTTAAACCTTTTCATAAACCGGAGGGTAACAAATGTCTTCCTACAAGCTTCTCATCGTTGAGTCGCCGGCGAAAGCCAAAACGATTTCCAAATATCTGGGCCGCGGCTATAAGGTCGAGGCCTCTCAGGGTCACGTCCGAGATCTGCCCAAGAGCCAGCTTGGCGTGGACGTTGAAAATAATTTTGAACCCAAATACATCACCATCCGCGGTCGCGGCGATATTTTAACCCGCATTCGCAAGGAAGCCAAGGGCGCGTCCCGCATCTTCCTCGCGACAGACCCTGACCGCGAAGGCGAAGCCATCTCCTGGCATCTCGCCGCAATGCTGGGCATTGACGAAAAAGACGCCTGCCGCATCGAATTTAACGAAGTTACCAGCAAGGCCGTCAAAGCCGCCGTCAAAAACCCGAGGCCGCTGGATATGAACCTGATCAACGCCCAGCAGGCGCGCCGTGTGCTCGACCGCCTTGTGGGCTATAAAATCAGTCCTCTGCTTTGGAGCAAGGTTCGAAAGGGCCTGTCCGGCGGACGCGTTCAGAGCGTCGCCGCCGCCATGATCTGCCAAAGGGAAAGAGAAATCGAAGGCTTTGAACCTGAGGAATACTGGACGATTGACGCGGAATTTGTAAGCGGCAAGCAGCGCTTCTCCGCCCGTTTTTTATCCGCAGGCGCGGACAAAAAGGAATTAAAGAGCAAATCGGATGCCTTCGATATCATGCAGCGCATCGAAAACGGCGCCTTTACCGTATCATCCGTCAAGGAAGCCGAGCGCAAAAAGTATCCCGCTCCGCCCTTCACCACCTCAAATCTTCAGCAGGAGGCTTCCAGAAAGCTCAACTTCACCGCCATCAAGACCATGCAGGTTGCCCAGCAGCTTTATGAGGGCGTTGAAATCGAAGGCATGGGCTCGTTGGGTCTGGTCAGCTACATCCGTACCGATTCCACCCGCATTTC
This sequence comes from Clostridia bacterium, assembly GCA_017522345.1. GTDB lineage: Bacteria > Bacillota > Clostridia > Christensenellales > Aristaeellaceae > SFHK01. The sequence continues at coordinate 34,239 of JAFWZN010000078.1, forward strand.
CGACGACGCAATGGTTCAGCTTCGCGAAGCCATTTTAGAGCGCTTCGGTCAGGAATATCTGCCGGAGACGCCCAACGTATACAAAAGCCGCAAAAATGCGCAGGACGCGCACGAAGCCATTCGCCCGACCGACGCAAGCCTGCGCCCCGAAAAGCTGAAGGGACTTGTTACAAACGATCAGTATAAACTCTATAAACTCATCTACGACCGCTTCTTCGCAAGCCAGATGACGCCCGCCGTGTACGACACGCTTTCTGCCGATATCGCATCCGGCGATGAGATTGTCTTCCGCCACACAAGCCAGAAGCTGAAGTTCGCCGGTTTTACCGCCGTGTATGAAGAGGGCATCGACGAAGAAGCCATCGAGACGGACAACCGCATGCCGAATCTTTCCGAAGGAGAAACGGTATCCCTTATTTCCGCTTCTCCCGAGCAGCACTTTACCCAGCCTCCCGCGCGTTATACCGAAGCCTCGCTGGTAAAAGCACTGGAAGAAAAGGGAATCGGCCGCCCGTCCACTTATGCGCCCACGATTGCGACGATCATTCAGAGGGGCTATATTTCCCGCGAAAAGAAGCGCCTGTTCCCCACCGAACTCGGAAACGTCGTAAACGACATGATGACCCGCTCCTTCCCCGACATCGTGGATATTCAGTTCACCGCCGAAATGGAGACCAAGCTCGATCAGGTGGAGTCCGGCGAAGCCGAATGGCATAAGGTCATCACCGATTTCTACGGCCCGTTTGAAAAAACGCTTGAGGCCGCCGAAGCCACGATTGAAAAGGTCAAGGTGGAGGACGAGGTCTCCGACGTGCCCTGCGAAAAGTGCGGCGCGATGATGGTGTATAAGATGGGCCGTTTTGGACGCTTCTTAGCCTGCCCGCGCTTCCCCGAGTGCCGCCACACGCAGGCCATCCTGAAGTCTCTTGACGTTCCCTGCCCCGACTGCGGCGGAAAGCTCATCGAGCGCGTAAGCAGAAAGGGCAGAAAGTTCTACGGCTGCGAAAAGTATCCTGAGTGTCAGTTTGTTTCATGGGATATGCCGGTAAACGATAAATGCCCAAACTGCGGCGACAGAATGGTTCAAAAGCGCACGCACAAGGGCGAAATCATGCACGTTTGCGTTAACGAAGCCTGTCAGACGCGCGTGCCGGTCGAAAATACAAACAAGGATGACGAGAATGAATAAAACCTGCACAGTTGTCGGCGCGGGTCTTGCCGGCTGCGAAGCTGCATGGCAGTTGGCTGAGCGCGGAATCAGCGTAACGCTTTATGAAATGAAGCCGGAAAGCTATTCTCCTGCCCACAAAATGTCCGGCTTTGCCGAGCTTGTTTGCTCCAACTCCTTAAAAGCCGAGCATCTGACGAACGCTTCCGGCCTTTTGAAGGCTGAAATGCGCTTGTTGGACAGCTTAATTCTAAAAGCCGCGTATCATGCGCGCGTGCCCGCCGGCGGCGCGCTTGCCGTAGACCGGGATAATTTCTCTATCTACATCACAAGCGCCATGGAAAACCACGAAAACATCACCGTCATAAGGAAAAGAATCGACGAAATTCCCGACGGGCCTGTTGTGATCGCAACCGGCCCTCTGACGCATAGCGTTCTGGCGGAAGCCATCACGCGTCTTCCCGGCTTCAGCGCGCTGCATTTTTTCGACGCCGCCGCGCCCATCGTAACCCTCGATTCCCTTAATATGGACAAGGTTTTCCGCGCCTCGCGCTATGAAAAGGGCGCCGACTACTTAAACTGCCCCATGACCGAGGACGAATACAACGCATTTTACGACGCGCTTATGTCAGCCGAGCTTGCCGAGGTTCACGAGTTTGACAAAAAGCAGGTCTTTGAAGGCTGCCTGGCCGTCGAAATCCTTGCCTCTCGCGGTCGTCAGACGTTGGCCTTCGGTCCGCTAAAGCCGGTAGGTCTTGTCGATCCCAGAACCGGAAAAGCGCCGTACGCCAACGTTCAGCTCCGTCAGGACAACGAGCAGGGCACGCTTTTTAATCTGGTCGGTTTTCAAACGCGCCTTAAGTGGGGCGAGCAAAAGCGCGTCTTCTCCATGATTCCGGGGCTTGAAAATGCCGAGTTCGTCAGATACGGCGTAATGCACCGAAATACATATTTGAACAGCCCCGATGTTCTTAGCAAAAATTTCAGCGTGAAGGGCAATCCCGATATGCGCTTTGCCGGTCAGATTACGGGCGTTGAAGGCTATATGGAATCGACCGCAAGCGGCTTAATTGCCGGTATTTCTCTTGCCAAGCGTCTTTTAGGCGAGGAAGAGCCCGAATTTACGGGCGACACGGTTTTGGGCGCGCTTGCCCGCCACGTCGTCTCCCCCACGCCCGACTTTCAGCCGATGAACGCCAATTTCGGCATTTTGGATAAGCTTACAGAGCGCATCCGCGGAAAGCGCAACCGTTATGAAAAATTGGCCGAATTGTCCCTTGCGCGCGTAAATGAAATCAAAGCAACCTATCATCTCTGATCGGAGGATATCATGTCTCAGTTTCGAGGAACCACTATCTGCGCCGTCAAGCGTGACGGCGTAATCGCTATCGCCGGAGACGGTCAGGTGACCATGGGCGAAAGCGTGATTATGAAAAACGGCGCGAAAAAGGTGCGCAGAATTTTTGACGGCAAGGTTGTGATCGGTTTTGCCGGCGCGGTCGCCGACGCGTTTGCCCTTTCCGAAAAGCTGGAAGCAAAGCTTTCCCAATTTTCCGGAAACCTTCAAAGAGCCGCTGTTGAGCTTGCACAGGATTGGCGCACCAATAAGGAAATGCGTCAGCTGCAAGCCATGCTGATCGCCGCCGATAAGGATAATCTGATGCTCGTTTCGGGCACCGGCGAAGTGATCGAGCCGGACGACGGCATTCTCGCCATCGGAAGCGGCGGAAACTTTGCTTTGTCCGCCGCCCGTGCGCTTATGGAGAACACTTCCCTTTCCGCAAAGGACATTGCGGATAAGGCGCTTCATATCGCCGCCTCCATCTGCGTATTTACAAACGACCACATTATTGTCGAGGTAGTATAAGAATGAACACGCTTACGCCCCGTGAAATCGTCAGAGAGCTTGACCGCTATATTGTAGGTCAAGCCTCCGCCAAGCGCGCGGTTGCGGTTGCACTTCGAAACCGCTATCGCAGAATGCAGCTTCCCGAGGAAATCCGCGAGGAAGTTACGCCCAAGAATATTCTGATGGTCGGCCCGACAGGCGTCGGCAAGACAGAAATCGCAAGGAGACTTGCCAAGCTTGTGGACGCGCCCTTTGTAAAGGTCGAGGCCACGAAGTTCACCGAGGTCGGCTATGTCGGCCGCGACGTCGAGTCCATCATCCGCGATCTCACCGAGGCGGCCATTCGCCTTGTCAAAAAGCAGCAGACCACGCTCATTCACGATATGGCCGCGCAGGCAGCCGAAAACCGTCTGGTCGAGCTCATTGTAAAGCCGGTTAAGAAAAAGGCCAATCCCATCGACATTATATTAGGCAACCGTCCGAAAGAGCCCGAGCTTCCCGAAAGCGAGCAGCAGAAGCTGGCCGTAAAGCGGGACGACATCCGCGAAAGCTTAAAGCGCGGAGAACTCGAAGATACGCTTGTTGAAATCGAGGTTGAGGAGTTTACGCCGAAGACCGAGATTCCCGGCATAGATATGAACATGAGCGATATGCTGGGCGGCATGCTTCCCAAGAAAACCAAAATAAGAAAAGTGCCCGTGCGCGAGGCAAGACGCATCCTGATTTCTGAAGAAGAAAACCAAATGATCGACATGGACGCGGTATATTCCGACGCCATCGCCCGCGTAGAGCAGCACGGAATCGTGTTTTTGGACGAAATCGACAAGGTTGCGGGACGAGGCGGCGGACACGGCCCCGACGTATCGCGCGAAGGCGTTCAGCGCGATATCCTGCCCATTGTAGAAGGCTCGACCGTTTCCACCAAATACGGGCCGGTCAGAACCGATCACATCCTCTTTATCGCCGCCGGCGCGTTCCACGTGTCGAAGGTCACGGATTTGATTCCCGAGCTTCAAGGCCGCTTCCCTGTGCGCGTGACGCTTGAGCCTCTGACGAAGGACGATTACAAGCACATCCTCACGCAGCCCGAAAACTGCTTAATCCGCCAGTACCAGGCGCTTTTGAAGGTAGACGGCGTAGACCTCAAGTTCGAAGACAGCGCGATCGAAGCCATTGCGGAATACACATGGCGCGCCAACGAAAACAGCGAAAACACCGGCGCCAGACGTCTTCACACCGTGCTTGAGCAAATTTTGGACGATATCGCCTTCAACGCAGGCGGCGGCGACGCGCCCGAGATTGAGGTCGTCGTAAACGCGGAATATGTCAAAAAGCAGATCATGGGCGAAGTCAAGGACGCCGATCTTCACAAATACATCCTGTAACCGAATAGAAAGAAACCTCCCCGTGCAAAATAAGGAAAACGCATTTTGCATAAGGAGGTTTTTTATGTTAGGCGTAATTATGGCGGGCGGTCAGGGCGAACGGCTTCGTCCGCTGACATGCACGCTTCCAAAGCCAATGACGCTGATCGGCGGTCAGCCGATTTTAGCACATACGCTTGGTTTGCTTAAAAAACACGGAATAACGGAAGCCGCCGTTACGTTAGGCTATCTTCCAAGCGTCATTATGGACGCATTCGGGGATGAATTTGACGGCGTAGCGCTTCACTATTTCACCGAACGTCGCCCGATGGGTACCGCCGGCGGCGTAAAATTATGCAGAGATTTCTTGAAGGAAACCTTTATCGTATTGTCGGGCGACGGAATCACCGACGTTGATCTAACAAAAGCGCTTTCTTTTCATCATGAGAAACACGCCTTGGCCACGATGGTTCTTACGCGCGTTCAGAACCCGACCGAGTACGGCCTTGTTCATACGGACGAAGACGGACGCATTTTATCCTTCACCGAAAAGCCCGCATGGAAAAAGGTGGACGGCGACACAGCCAACACGGGCATCTATATTCTTGAACCCGAGATTCTTGACTTCATCCCGGACGGGGAAGCATATGACTTCGGAAAACAGCTGTTTCCGGAGCTTGTCAGGCAGAATCTGGCTGTATTCGGCTTTGAATCCGACGCCTATTGGTGCGACGTTGGCAATTTGGACGCATATCTTTGCGCTAATATCGACGTTCTTAACGGAAATCTCACCACTTTCTCCCTTCCCGAAAACGGCATTATCCGAATGCCGGGGGCAATCGTGGATGAAAGAAGCCGCATCGAGGGCCCCGTTTTCATCGGTGCCGGCGCGCACATCATGAAAAATACCTTTATCGGCGCAGGCTCGGTCATTGGAGGCGGCGCAATCGTCATGGAAGGCGCGTCGGTTAAGCGCAGCGTCATCTATCCGGGAAGCCGGATCGGTGAAAACGTTCAGCTTCGCGGCTGCGTGCTCGCCCCGCATGCGTTTATATCCAACGGCGCAAGCATCTTTGAGGGCTGTGTGATCGGCGAGAAAACGCATGTTGGCGAAGGCTGCGTCATCGATTCAGGCGCGAAAATCTGGCCGGGAAAGGTCATTTCCGAGGGCCGCAGGATTTCTCAAAGCATCGTATGGGGGCAAAAATCCCGAGACGATTTTTCCGGCCTGTCCATCCGCATAAAAACGCCCACGGAGGCGGTGAGCGCCGCCGAGGCCTGCGCATGGAAGCTGAACGCGCCGGTTTCGCTTGTGGCAAGAAGCGCCTCGCAAGTCGCGGCAAATCAGGCGCGCGCGTTTTCCGCTGGTCTGATTGCGGAGGGCGTTCACGTGTACGACATGGGCGACGCTACCCTGCCCCTTCTCATGTGCGCGATGAGAGAAAGCTGCGCCGACGGCGGCTATTATGTGACGGGCGACAGCGTTACGCCGATCAGGAAAAACGCGCTTCCCGTCTCAGACTCCGAAAAACGCATGATCCGCGCCGCGCTTTCAAGGCAGGACGCTCCGCTTTCCTATACTTCGTTCACAAGCCGCCTTGAAAATGCAGGACGATTTGATTTAGTGTATTTCAAACATCTTGAATCCGCCGTTACAAGTCCTCTGCGCCGCTTCAAAGCCGCCGTGCATTCCAATCGCGAACAGCTTCTTTATTACGCAGAGAACGCATTCAGGCGCTTAAATTACGTCTGCCGCGCGGAATGGGAAGAAGAGCTGATGGAGCTTTCAGAAGACGAAATCGGCGTTTTTTTATCGGACGATGGAAAAACTGCGGCGTTTTCCCAAACGAACAAACGTCTTGCGGATGCCGAAAACGAAATGCTGATCGCGTGGGCGCTTCTCGAAAGAGAAGAAAAAATCATTTACGCACCGCCCTGCGCGACGCACGCGCTTGACGAGATTGCAAAGGCGTACGGCGCAAGCGTTCAGTACTTTTCAGACGAACGGGCGCTGTGGGAGCAGCTTTCAAAATCCTCCGCACTCCAGTTCTTCGCCCGAACGGACGGAATCTATCTGTCCCTTTTGGTTATGGACGTTCTTTCTAGCAAAAACACGCATCTGGATGAAATTCTCCGCCGTTTCCCCAGCGTATACCGGGCAAACTTCTCCATCCCGCTTCCCGACGAAAAGCGCGCCGGAATGCTCAAAAGAATCAAAACGCGCGCGCCCGGGGAATACGAATGCGAGGAATGGTTCTACCATAACCAAGCCGGATGCGCGTGGATTCAGCCGGATGAAGCAAAGCCTGTTTTAAGCGTTGTTTCGGAAGCCCGCGACATGGAAACCGCGCAGGAAATCTGCGACGTATTCTCCGGGCTGTTTCTTGATTCGCTCAATGAACAATAGTATAAAAAACGACGCCTTCGCGCAAAATGCGAAAGCGCCGTTTTTGTTTATTTCGTTATCCTTCAGCGTAACTCGCGCCGAAAATCTCAGAAAGACCCGGAACGCCCATCATCATTGATGTCATCAGCGCATCAACGATATTGTTAAAATCGAGCAGCATTTCCGTATTTTCTTCGTCATTCATCGAAAAGATGTCAACCGCAGGGACACCTTCGGGGATAAAGGAAACGGGTGCGCCGGAGCCCTTTCCGAAGCCTACGTTCACCTTGGCCTGAACCCCAATGTTCGTCGCCAGCTGAATCGTTCCCTGTTCATTTTTGTCGCCGTAATCGCTTGAAATCGCGCCAGAGTAGGAAAGCTGCGCCTCCAAACCGTCCAAATACACGCTCGCGTGGATATTGCGCGCCGTTTCGTTATCTGTGGCATTTACAAAGGAGAAATTATACAATGCGTTTCCTTCCGTGATGCCCAGATAGAAATCCTGAACCGGCATTCCCGCGCTCTCGTACACCTGATAGGTAATAAGCCCAACCGTACGGTCGTTATTGAGAAGACCGATTTCAAGATAATCGTTCTTCGCATCCTGACTGCTTTCAACGGTCGCGTATAAAACCACCTTACTGTCCGAATCGCCCTGCATCTGTATATTCATATACAGAGAAGGCTTCTCCGTGTTGGTCACTTCAAAGAAGGCCGGGATGATAATTTCGTCGCCACAGCACATATTCCATTCGACGAAAATGTCGTTCTCGCCATAATAGGCGTTTCCCTTGACGTTCACCTTCAGCGGCTTGATCGCGCTTTCATAAATCGACATGCTCGTTACGGGCGTATTTTCGGTTTCTCCGCTTTGAACAGCATACGGATCGCTCGGATAATACTCGTTCAACGCGCTTATAAAGCTTTCCTGAGCGTCAAGCATGGTCAAAAACTGCGTAAACATTTCGTCGACCTCTTCGACGCTTATATCAATCGGCACGACAAAGCCGCTCATGCCGGTGTGAAGGAAGGTATCCACCTGACTGGTCTTGGCGTTTTTAAGCTGACTTCCGTCCTTGTAAATCCCATCGTAGATTTCTCCGATCATATCTGCAAGGGAAATGTTCTCCGTTTCTTCCTCTGCCGGCGCATCATTGCCCGAAAACAGCATGGGAACCAGCCCGGAAAGATCCGTCTGTCCGTCCATGGCTTCCGAAAGCAATCCCATAAGATCGTTTACCGTCATCGTATAGCGGTTTTTAAAGCCGTCCGCATACAGAGAAACGGTTTCGTTTTCGATCTCAATGCCGCCCGCCGTCTGACCGTAGGATGTAACGGCGCGAAGAATCAGCTGAAATACATTTTCCATTCTCGCGTAAGATAGATTGACGGAAAGCCCCGTCAGATCAAATATATTCGTCCCATCCGTGTAGTAAGGATCAGAAATCGTCAAATAACCGTTTTCCGCCGTACCCACAAGCGAAAAAAGCATGATGATCGCGAGAATCAGCGCACAGGCCTTCTTTTTCATATCTTTTATCCTCCGCATTATTATTCTCATCTTTCCATTATAATTATATCACATGCGCGGTCATTTTGCAATCAGCGGCTTGCATCCTTCTTGATACTTCTGAGCCGTTTCATCACATCGTTTCCGCCCCGTCCGAAGAAATCGTGAAGACGCCTGTATTCGGCGTACAAACGATCGTATACGCCTGTATTCTCCAATCTCGGGCGATAAACCTTTTCAGAAACCCCGCCCATATGCCTGGCTGCTTCAAAAACATCGTCATACCCGCCTTTTGGGCTGCCTGCTGCAGATGCAGCATAAATACAGCTGCCGAGCGCGCAGGCCTGAGCGGAACGTGCGATTCGGATATCCCGCTTCAACACATCCGCGTAGATTTGCATCAGAAATTCATTTTTTGTCGAAATTCCGCCGCAGGCACAAATTTTTTCAATTGGAACGCCTGCTTTATCAAACGTGTCCACAATCATTCGCGTGCCGAAAGCCGCGCTTTCAATAAGCGCGCGGTAGATGTCCTCCGCTTTGGTTGAAAGCGTCATTCCCAGAATCAGCCCCGAAAGCTCGGCGTTCACAAGCACGGAGCGATTGCCGTTGAGCCAATCAAGCGCGATAAGGCCCGATTCGCCCGGCTTTTTGTCCTTTGATAGGTGCGTTAAGTACTCGTGCCTGTTCATATTCAGCTTCTTGGCTTTTTCCTCATATTCCGCCGGGAAATTGTTTCTGACAAACCAGTCGAACATATCTCCCACGCAGCTCTGACCGGCTTCAAAGCACGTTAGATTTGGAATCACCTGATCCTTGACCGCGCCGCACATGCCGTTTACCTTTTTCATATCGCCGCCAAGCACAATGTGGCACGAAGAGGTTCCCATGATCATGAGCATCTCGCCGTTTCGGGTAATATCCGCAGCGGGCAGCGAAACATGCGCGTCGATCGCGGCGATCGCGACGTCGATTCCTTCGGGAAGGGAAAGCGCCTGCGCCATTTCCCTTGTAAGCGTGCCCGCGCTCTGACCGGCGGGATACACTTCGCCGCGAAGCTTGGTTTCAAAAATATTTTCAAGCTTTGGATGAATCGCCTTCAGATACGATTTTTCTGGATATCCCCTGTCCGTGCTGTAAAACGCTTTATAGCCGGCAATCATTGCGCTCTTTCGGTATTTTCCGGTCAAACAATAAACAATCCAGTCGCCCGCTTCGACGAAAAGGTCGGTTTCATCAAAAAGGCGTTCGTCCTCCTCAAGCATCTGAACGATTTTGGGAAGCGTCCATTCGGACGAAACCCTGCCGCCGTAAAAATCGAGAAGATCATAATTCTGCTCCTCTGCGATTCGAGTCATCCGATCCGCCTGCGTCTGAGCGGCATGGTGCTTCCAGAGCTTCACATATGCATGAGGATTGGACGGATATTTATCGGAAAGCGGCCGCATGCTTTGATCTACAGGAATTACCGTGCTCGCTGTAAAATCCACGCCGACCGCAATGATGCTTTCTTTATCCGCGCCGGATTTCCGCACAGCTTCCTTCACCGCTTTTTTAAGCTCATAAATATAATCCTCCGGATGCTGAAGCGCCCAATCGCTTTGAAGGATGGTTCCGTCCGGAAGAGACGCATCCATCACGCCGTGAGGATAATCGCATACAGCCCAGCCCATTTCGCGTCCGGTTTCGACGTCCGAAACCAATGCGCGGACGGAAAGCGTTCCAAAATCAATTCCGATTGTATATTTCGCCACGCGTCATGCCCCTTTCGCGTATCTTCACAATGAGCCTAAGGCGTATCCCGCTTCGCTCTCTTTATTGCGCCTCAAAATCAAGGATTTTTAGAATGCAGCTTCTGATTTTTTCCGCGCACCTGTCATAGGCGTCCTGCCCCATGCCATACGGATCGGATATTGCTCCGCCCACGCCTGCATAGGTACATAAATCGTACACATCCGCATTCGGAAACGCCGCGCGAACGCAGTCTGTCAAGGACTTATCCATGCAGAAAACCGTTGAACCAAGAACAATTTCGGATTTGATCCGCCTTGCCGAATGAAAATCAAGCCCATATCCGTATTTCGATACGGCTCGCTTTGCGTTCTCATTTGCAGATGCGCCTTCATAGGCCATCACGCCGCAGGATTCCGCCCGCGCATCGAAATTTCCCCTTTTTGAAAGCTCACCGTTCATAATTGCTTCCGCCATGGGGCTTCGGCAGGTGTTGCCCATGCACACAAATACGTACCGCATGCCTATTCACCCGCGTCCACAATGTGGAACGCCGCGGCTCTTCCCAAGCGGTTCATGACGGCAAGACCAATGCCCTCTGCGTCGACCGCTTCTGAAAAAATAGCGTTTACGCCCAGCTCATCCATTCTCCTTAACGCGTCAAACAGCCGGTGCGCCATTTCAGAGGAATCCTTGCCGAGAGAAAAAACGTTCTTGCCCCGATACAGAGCAAGATTTCCTTCCAGCGCCAGAATGCACTTCTTGCCCTCGGTTGAATCGTACAAACTGCAGATTGCGTCTGCAACCCTTCGCGGCGCGCCTTTTACAATCACAAGCGCCCCCTCCGGCGCGTAATGCTTGTATTTCATGCCCGGAGAAAGCACGGTTTCGCCTTCCTTCAGAGGCCGCATAACGCTTCCGGCAACTTCGACCTCCCCCACCACGTCCGCGATCATTTTGGGCGTTACGCCGCCGGGACGAAGCACCTTGACGGGGAGACTTCGCACGTCGAGAACGGTGGATTCAACGCCCACGTCGCTTTCGCCTCCGTCGATAATCATGGGAATTGATCCGTTCATATCGTCAAAAACGTGTTTTGCGGTCGTAGGGCTGGGACGGCCCGAAAGATTCGCGCTGGGCGCCGCAATGGGCTTTTTCGCTTCTTCAATGAGCCTTTTGGCGTCTTCATGGTTTGGAATACGAACCGCAACGGAATCAAGCCCCGCCGTTACGCAGGACGGAATGTTTTCGCCCTTTTCAAAAATCATGGTAAGCGGGCCCGGCCAGTAGGCTTCGGCAAGCTTTTTCGCCCACTCGGGCATTTCGCCCGAAATAACGTTTTTGATGTCGTCAACCGATGCAATATGAACAATCAGCGGATTGTCGCCCGGACGTCCTTTAGCGAGAAATATCTTTTTGACCGCTTCCCCGTTGGTTGCGTCCGCGCCCAGGCCATACACCGTTTCGGTCGGAAAGGCGACGACTTCGCCTTTATTTATAAGCTGCGCCGCTTCTTCAAAAGACGCGGCACAGGGTTTTACCAATTTCGTGTTCATTGAGCCTCCATAAGCTTGGTCTGCTCGGCCAGAATGAGCTTGTCGATCAATTCGTCCAGATCGCCGTTCATGATGTCGCCGATCTTATAAAGCGTAAGGCCGATTCTGTGGTCGGTCACGCGGCCCTGCGGGAAATTGTAGGTGCGAATGCGCTCGGAACGGTCTCCGGAACCAATCTGCAGTCTTCTCTGGCTGGCGTATTCGCTTTGCGCCTGCTCGCGCTCCATTTCGTAGAGGCGGCTTCGTAAAACCTGCATGGCCTTTTCCCTATTCTGAATCTGGCTTCTCTGATCCTGACTCGTTACCACAATTCCGGTCGGAATATGGGTAATGCGAACGGCGGAATCGGTACGGTTGACGTGCTGTCCGCCCGCGCCGGAGGCTCGATAGGTGTCGATTCGAAGGTCGTTCATATTGACGCTGACTTCAACGTCCTCCGCTTCCGGAAGCACCGCGACGGTCGCGGTCGATGTCTGCAGTTTTCCGTTGCTTTCGGTCACAGGAACGCGCTGTACGCGATGTACGCCGGACTCAAATTTCAATCGTTCGAATACGTTTTTGCCCTCAATGGACATGACCGCTTCCTTGATACCGCCGATTTCGGTCTCGCCGCCTTCGATGATTTCCACCTTCCAGCCGCGGGACGCTGCATAATGGGCGTACATGCGCATGAGCTCCGCGCCGAAAAGACCGGCTTCGTCGCCGCCTGCGCCCGCGCGAACCTCGACAATGGCGCTGCGCTTATCGTCCGGGTCTTTGGGAAGAAGCAGGCGCTTGGCTTCGTCCGTCTTGACCGTGAGCTCTTTTTCGAGCTCCTCCAGCTCTTCCTTCGCCATTTCGGCCATTTCCTCGTCGCCCGATTCGGCCATTTCCTTTGCTTCCTCAATGTGTCTAAGAAGCTGACCGTAGTTTTTCGCAGCCTCGGCGATTTCCGTCATGTCGCTGTGCTCGCGCATGAGCTTTTGGAAAAGCGGCGTATCGCTGATAACTTCGGGAAGGGTTATGCGAATGGAAAGCTCTTCAAACTTTCCTTCGATGGCTTCCATCTGACGGGCAATTCGCTCCCGTTCGCGCATTGCGTTTTCCATAAAAATCACAAACTCCTTATCCATACAACGCGGTCTATGCCGCATAAATCCTTTTCAATGCCCGATTCGGACGTATTTTCATTTGATAAAAGGGCCAAAACATCCTTTGCCTGCCCCTGCCCGACCTCCAAAAGCGCATATCCGCCGGGCGATAAAAAGCGGTAAATCTCCCTTGCGATGCGTCTGTAAATGTCAAGCCCGTCTTCCCCGCCGTACAGCGCAAGCGCAGGTTCCCTTTTGACTTCCTTTTGAAGAGATTTCATATCTTCTTTTGTAAGATACGGAGGATTGACGGTGATCAGGTCGAATTTTCTGCCTGCAAGGGCGTTAAACAGGTCGCTTAAAACGAATTCTGTTTTCGCGCCCGTTAAAAAAGCGTTTTTCTTTGCAACATTCAAAGCGTCTTCACTGATGTCGGAAGCGGTCACACGCGCGTCCTTCCTGTAATGCGCGAGGGACAATGCGATCGCCCCGCTGCCCGTACACATGTCAAGCACTTCAGGATTTTTAATCCCCTTTATTTTTTCAAGCGCAAGCTCGACAAGCGTTTCGGTGTCCTGACGCGGGATCAACACATTTTCGTCTACAAAAAACGCAAAATCCATGAAATAGGCGGTGTTTTCGATATACTGAAGCGGTTCGCCCGCCGCGCGCCTTGAAAGATACTGATTCAGAATATCAAGCGTCTCATCCTTAAGCGCGCAATTACCCAAAAACCGAATTTCGCCGGGGGATTTTTTCAAAACCCCGGCGGCAAGCAATTTTGCGTCCAGCCTGCTGTCATAGCATTCGGCCTTTTCCAAAATATCCTCGGCATAAATAAGCCAATCAGAAAGCGTCATTCGGCTTTTTCTTCCTCATCCTTCTCGTAATAGGAAGCGGGCAGCGGCTTTTTGTCACCCAGGGACGCCTTTAACGACACGATGGCAACTTCCAGCATATCGTCGTCCGGCTCTCTCGTCGTAAGCTTCTGGGTCATAAGGCCAGGCCACTTTAAGATGCGGATGAAAACATTATCCTTGGCGCGTCCAAGCCACTTGAGGATTTCATAGGAAACGCCTGCAATCAGCGGAAGAAGCGCAAGCTTCGTAATAATGCGAAGGAAAATGTTCGAATTGACGACGCCGCCGACCAAGTGACTAAAGAGCGTGAAAAGGAGAATCGAAATGATCATGACGATCATTAAAAAGCTCGTTCCGCAGCGTGGATGGAGCGTGGTAAACTTCTTAGCGTTCTCCACCGTCAGCTCCTGACCGCTTTCAAAGCAGAAAATCGCCTTATGTTCCGCGCCGTGATACATAAAAACGCGGCGGATTTCCTTGAGCTTGGAACAGAGATAGACGTAAAGGAGAAATACGCAAATGCGGATAGCGCCGCCGATTAGGTTGATGACAAGCTCATTTTTGATAAGCTGTTTTACGCACCATTCAAGCGAAATCGGAAGCACGAAGAAAAGTCCAATGGCAAGGATAACGGCCAAAACAACCGCAGTGGCCATCATGATATCGTCGGGCTTGCAATGGAAAATCTTGGCAAGCTTCTTTTCAAACTTGCTGGGCTCCTCTGCGTCAAAGCCCGCCATATCGGCAGACTCCGTAATCGTATTCATGCCGTCTACCAGCATCATGCCAAAATTGACCACGCCGCGAATGACCGGCCAGGTCATCCACTTATGCTTTACCTTTTTGATGGGCTTGGTATGATAGGTGATCGTGCCGTCCTGCTTTCTGACAGTAATCGCCTCGCATACGGGACCGCGCATCATAACGCCCTCCATGACGGCCTGACCGCCGACGGAGGGACACGCATCCGGGTATTTGCCCGTCCACCAATGTTTAAACGCCTCAGTTAATTTACTCATATCCAATATACCTCATATACAGCTAAACAAAATAAAACAGACCGGGCATGCACGCCCGATCTGTAATAGCCATTGCGCACGCCTAAGGATTGCAATCGCACGCAAGCGATTACATGCCGTAGCGCTTCTTGAAACGGTCAACGCGTCCGCCGCTGTCAACGAGCTTCTGCTTACCGGTGAAGAACGGATGGCACTTGGAGCAAATGTCAACGCGCAGTTCCTTCTTCACAGAACCGGTCTCGAAAGTTTCACCGCATACGCAGCGAACAACAGACTTACCATAGTTCGGATGGATCTTCTCTTTCATTTGTCTCACCTTTCTTGCACAGACTTGCAAGTCCGCACAAACCGGATTGTCGTTCGCTTGAGCATACGGCATCCGGTGTCGTCATGCAGAAGCTATTATATCACAATCCCCGCCCGAACGCAATGGATTTTTGGAACTTTTACACTATTCTTACTTGCTCAAGCATCCTATCCCAGGTGATACCCTTCCCTTTGCCATTTTTCGACCCAAAGCTTCATTTTTCGGGCGAATTCTTTGTTGCTTATCGTCTTTTCCATCAGAGAAATCAGCTTATGCATCATCTCGTCGCTCGCTCTTGATGCGATCAGCTTTCTGATATTCTGCGCGCACATTTTTTCCTCATCATCCATCAGAAGGTCGTCTTTTCGCGTGCCGGATTTCAAAAGATCCACCGCCGGAAAAATGCGTTTTTCGGAAAGCTTTCTGTCCAGATGCACTTCCATATTGCCCGTGCCTTTGAATTCTTCATAGATAATATCGTCCATGCGGCTTCCGGTTTCAATGAGCGCGGTGGCAAGAATGGTGAGGCTTCCGCCGTTTTCAATCGCTCTTGCCGAACCGAAGAATCTCTTGGGCTTATGAAGCGCGCCGGGATCGAGTCCGCCGGATAAGGATCGTCCGGTGGGCGGAATCACGAGATTATACGCCCGTGCAAGACGCGTGATGGAATCCATCAATATCACCACGTCCTTTCCCGCTTCAACCAGTCGTTTTGCGCGTTCCAAGGTCATTTCAGACAAGCGCACGTGATTTTCAGGCCGTTCGTCGAAGGTGGAATACACGCATTCCGCGCCAACTTCCCGCTTGATATCCGTCACTTCCTCAGGCCGCTCGTCTATCAAAAGCGTGATTAAATGAACTTCGGGATTGTTTTTTAGTATGGATTTGGCAATCAGCTTTAACAGCGTCGTCTTTCCGGCCTTGGGCGGCGACACGATCATTCCCCTCTGCCCTTTTCCAATGGGCGCGATAAGATCCAGAAAGCGCACAGAAAGGTCGTTTTCCTCCCCTTCTTTTTCAAGATACATCCTTTTTGTTGCGTAAACGGGCGTGAGCGAATCAAACTTCGCGCGACGGATGAGGCATGAAATCGGCCCTCCGTTTACCTTTGACACAAACGTCAAGCCCGCATATTTGTCATTTTCCCTTTGCGGGCGCACGCTTCCCTCTACGAAATCTCCGTTTCTTAAATTAAACCTTTTAATGTGCTGAACCGATATATAGACGTCGTTTTTTCCGGGCAAAAAATTTTCCCTTCGTAAAAATCCATACCCTTCCGGCTGAATTTCAAGAACACCCGAGGCTGTTTGCGTATCGTTAAGCCTGACCGGACAGACGCCGGGAATTTTTGCAGGACTTTGGGACGCAAATGCGTTTGCCCGGCGGATGAGCGGCATGTCCCTTTTTTCTTTCGCATTCTCCCCATTCATACGTAAAGCCGGATGCGCATCCTTCTCCGCTCCGGCTTCGTTTGTATCCTGTATCTTTTCTTCTGTTTCTTTTTGCGCATCTTTTTCAAAGCTTTTTTCGATGATATCGATGATCTGCCCTTTTAGGCTTCCCGCCGGAATCCTGATTCCGTTTTCCCGGGCAAACTGCTTTAAAGACGCAACGGTTTTCATGGTAAGCGTTTGATGATCCAAGCGCAAAACCTCCGCTTATTAAAGAAATCAGTTTTTCACGCAGACGGCAATATCCCGCATGACCGCCTGCTCTACCCAATGCTCCATATTGTCGTACGCGCCGCCGCGCATAACCTCAAAGCCCGCTTTTTCCATGATCTCGCGAACGCGCTCGGTTTTCAGCGTGTGCGTGTTATAGGAAAGCGAGATCGCGCCGCCTTTTTTAAGCGCCTCGCGCCATGCGGGAAGCGCGAACAGAAGCATGTTTTCAAAGCTTTTTGCTCCGCCCTGACCGCTCGGCGCATGCTGAACGCCGTAGGGTAAATCGGCGCAAATGATGGAAAACGCTTCTTTTCCAAAGATTTTCGATGTGTTGTTCGCATCCGCAATCGCGCAGTTTAAGCAAAGCAAATCACCCTTGTCTCCGCCGAAGCGCACAGAATGCACGCTGACCGCGCCCTTTCCCGGAATGGTTCTGGACGACTGCGTCCGCTTGTGCTTGATTTTATTGAATTTCAGATATTTCTCAAAAAATGATACGCACTCCAGCGCGTCTTTTTTGTCCGTGTCGACGCCGGTCGCGTTCCATTCGCGGTTGACCGCCTGAAATAGCGTCGTGCCGCGCCCGCACATGGGGTCGAGCAAGTGGATTTTCTCCTCGGCGTCATGGAAGCGGCAGGAATAAAGCGCAAGATTGATCAGCTGATTGGTAAAACGCTCGTTCGTCTTTCCCTTGTATTTCTGAATCGCCGCAAGATCGCTTCCCAGATAGTCCCCTCCGGGCATCATAATGGGCGCAAAATTTTCTCCGTCCCACCGGCCGAACATAAAAAACAAGGAGTGGGTCCTAATATACGCAAGCTGCCTTTCGCTCAATTCCCCGGAAGAAAACGAAAGAGCGCCCGCGCCGGCAAGCGTCATATGCGAAACGCTTTCGTGAATGCCCGCGGCCTGCAAAATGATTTCAAGCTCCGAAATGGCGGGATTGATGTGAGACTGCTCGTATCGCTGGTTGCTTAAAGGCCACAAAACAAGTGCGTACTTCATCTGGTTTTCTCCGTTATCTATTGAATGCCTGATCGAGCCAAATTATACGTTTAAATCAAAATTTCCCTTAAAAAGGAAAGTGACCCCTTTGTCTTAAACAAAGGGGTCCTGATTGGCAATTAATACTTGCGCTTACGGGCGGCCTCAGCCTTCTTCTTGCGCTTTACGCTGGGCTTTTCGTAATGCTCTCTTTTACGCGCCTCGGCAAGGATGCCGGAACGGGCGGTCATGCGCTTGAATCTTCTCAGAGCACTTTCAAGAGATTCGTTATCCCGAATTCGAACTTCAGACAATTGTTTTCCCTCCCCTCGCTGAATGCTGGCACTCATTTGCCAATGTAGCATGGGGTGCGCTACAAAGACTATTATACCCTAAAGCAAGTCATGAGTCAAGTATTTCATATCTTTTAACGTTTAAGAGCTTTGGGCATTTGTGTGATTTTTTGTAAACTTCTCATCCCATTTTCTCGGAAAGCTCGCCGCCGCCCAGAACATGCACATGCAGGTGGCCTACGCTCTGGCGCGCATCCTCGCCCTTGTTGGTCACAAGGCGGAATCCGTTTACAAGGCCCTCAAGCTCTGCGATTTTGACGCACACCTTCATGATGTGGCCCGCCAGATCATCGGTGCGGCTTGCGCACTCTTTCATATCCTTCATATGCTCCTTGGGCGCTACCAGAATATGTACGGGCGCCTGCGGATTGATATCGCGGAATGCATAAACCAGCTCATCCTCATAAACTTTATTCGACGGGATGTCGCCCGCGATGATCTTGCAGAAAATGCAGTCTCCCAACGTCGTTCACCTCCATATCAAATCTCTGCCCGACCGATGGCGACAGCGCCTTCTGTTTTTTCAATCAGCACTCTTTTCATCTCTCCGGGCTCGGCGTCGGCTCTTACGCGAACATAGCTTTTTGTATACCCCTCCGCTCCGCCGTCAGGCGACGCGGTTTCAAAAAGCACTTCCTCATAAGTACCTACCGTTTTATAGACGTATTCAAGCTCCAATTTGTTCCCGATTTCAATTAGTTTCTGCGTGCGCTGCTTCTTGATTTCTTCCGGTACCTGACCGGGCATGGCGTCCGCTACGGTTCCAGAGCGTCTGGAATAGGGAAACACGTGAATCCGCGCGAAATTCGCCTTTTTGACAAACGCGCGCGTTTCCTCGGCTTCCTCCTCTGTTTCGCCCGGAAAGCCCGCGATGATATCGGTCGTCAGCGCGCAGTTCGGAAAATATTTCCTCAAAATTCGCGCAGCCTCAAGGTATTCGTCGGGCGTATATCGCCGCCTCATGCGCTTTAGCACGCTTTCGCTTCCGCTTTGAAGCGACAAATGAAACTGAGGACAGATTTCGGGGTTTTGGGTAAGCCTTTGGGCAAATTCCTCGGTTACGGTAACAGGCTCCAAAGATCCGATCCTGACGCGCTTAACGCCTTCGGTTTGGCACACGCATTCAATCGCGTCAATGAGCTTTGCGCCGATTTCCCGCCCGTAGGATCCCATGTGAATGCCTGTTACGACGATTTCAAGATACCCCGCGTCCGCAAGGCGCTTCGCTTCCTTTTTGACGTCTTCAAGGGGCATGCTGCGAACCGGGCCGCGCACATACGGAATGATGCAGTAGGTGCAGAATCGGTCGCACCCTTCCTGTATCTTCATGGTTGCTCGGGTTTTCCCCTCGTGGCGCATGACGGTGAGGCACTCAAACTTCGCGCCCTTGACAGAAGCGGTCGCGCCAAGAGGCGTATTGGTTCTGACCGCCTCTTCAAAGAGCGTTACGACATTCGCTCTTTCCTGAACGCCGATTGCAAGCATTACGCCGGGAAGCATTACGCGTTTTGCATCTCTTTGCGTGAGGCATCCGGCTGCGATGATATGGGCGCTTGGATGCTCTCTATGAATTCTGCGAATGAGCTTCACGCTTTTTTGATCGCCCGTTCCCGTGACGGTGCAGGTGTTTATCAGGTATACATCCGCGTCCTCGTTCATGGAAACGCTCTCGTAGCCTGCGTTTTCAAAAAGCTCCAGCATAGCTTCAGTGTCATACTGATTGACCTTGCAGCCTAAGGTGTGCGTTGCGATTTTCATAAATCAGATATCTCCCCAGAGGCTCATAATCACGCCTGCAGCGGTAACGGCGGCTGTTTCGGCGCGAAGAATGCGCGGACCGAGCGTCACGCACTTCGCCCCCGCCTCTACGAAGGCGTCCGCTTCCTTTTCGGAAATGCCGCCCTCAGGCCCGATGATGCAGGCGATATCGGAAGCGTTCGGATATTCCTTGTGCGCGTCGCGCGTTCTGTAGCCCTCGGCTTCTTCCCAAAGAAGCAGCGTTAGCTCATGCTCGCGCACCTTCTTTTCAAGCTCCTTTACGCTGATGGGATCGGCAATTTCCATCTCCATCCCGCGTCCGCACTGCTTCTGAGCCTCCTGCGCGATCTTCCTGAACCGCGCAAGCTTCTTGTCCTTTTCCTTCTCCTCGATTTTGGCGACGCTTCTCTCCATGCGCACAGGCACCAAGCGCCTTGCGCCCAATTCCGTCAATTTCTGGCACAGAAACTCGAACTTGTCGCCCTTGGGAATGCCCATATAGACGGTTACGTCGATGGGCGCTTCGGAATTGGAAATTGCTTCGGTAAGCTCAAGATAGGCATTTTTGTCGTCCGCTACGCGAAGGCACGCGCTCCACATGCCGCCCTCGCCGTCCAGCGCCTGAACGGTTTGGCCGTCCTTTAATCTAAGCACTTTAAGCGCGTGCGCCGCTTCTTCCTGGGAAAGCGGCGCGCGTGCGTTGTCAATTTCATTTTTATTGATTTTAAACCTATGCATGGGTCAGTCCCTTTGGCAGGCAATGGCCGTCCACTCGCCGTCGTTTCGCTTGTCAAGCTTGCCGTAGCCGGCCTTATGAAGCGCCTCGATGACTTCGTCCTCGCGCTCACGGGCAATGCCGGAGCAAATAAACACGCCGCCTTCTTTTATGAAAGCGCGGACGGGCGCGGAAATCATGATGATGACGTCGGCAATGATGTTTGCAATCACAACGTCCGCCGTGATATCCGCCGCTTCCAGAAGATCTCCCTCGCGGGCTTCGATAATATCCTTAAAGCCGTTGATTTCAATATTTTCCGCGGCAACGCGAACCGCCATGGGATCGATGTCGCTTGCAAGCACGTGCTTTGCGCCCATGTGCGCGGCGGCAATGGCCAAAATGCCAGTGCCGGTTCCGACGTCGATGACGTCCATGCCCGGCTTTACATATTCCTCAACGAGAGAAACGCACATGCCGGTGGTTTCATGGGTGCCGGTTCCAAACGCCATGCCGGGGTCGATGGTGACGACCTTGTCGGAGGGCTCCGCGTCATACTCCTCCCAACCGGGACGGATGACGATGTGCTTTCCGAGGCGGAAGGGCTTATACTGGCTCTTCCAATTCTCCGCCCAGTCTTCATCGTCGATGGTGGACATTGTAACTTCAAGCTTTCCAAGGTCGATGCCGGGGGCAAGATTCGGAAGCTCTCTGGCTCTGTCCTTCACATACGAAAGGGTGTCCGGCGCGCGGTTGTCCATCGGGTAAAAGCCGGTCACCTTTACGTCGTCGCCGATTCTTCTTGCGATTTCCTCGTCAATAATGTCCCACTGGCCCTCGGGGCGCTGGTTTAGCTGAACGTCGTTTTTGTCTTCGATGATCGTGCCCTGACTGCCCGCGTCAATCAGCATTTGGGAAACGATTTCGCTGGCAATCGTGGTCGTGAGCACGGTAATTTTCATCCAATCCATTTGGCGTGTCCCCCTTCCGTTTTAAGAAAACGCTTCCTTCACACGGTCAAAGAACGACTTTTTCTGCTCATATTCCTTGCCGGTGGTGGACTCGTCAAAGATGCGAAGGATTTCCTTCTGCTTGTCGGTGAGCTTTTTAGGCACTTCCACCTTGACATTAATGTAAAGATCGCCCTTATTGGAGGTTCTGACATTCGGAATGCCCATGCCGCGAACGCGGAACTGCGCGCCGGGCTGCGTGCCTTCGGGAATGGTGTATTTGATGGGCTTATCAAGCGTAGGAACGTCGATTTCCGCGCCCAGCGCCGCCTGCGTAAAGGAAATCGGAACGTCGATAAACATATCCGAACCGTTGCGCATGAACAGCTTGTGCGGCTTTACGGAGATAATCAGCTGAAGATCGCCGGAGGGGCCGCCGTTGTCGCCCGCATGACCCTGACCGTATACGGTAACAATGTTGCCCTCGTCAACGCCGGCTGGAATGTTCACGCTTCTGCGCTTGGAGGTACGGATTTTGCCCTTGCCCGCGCATTTGGGGCAGGGATCGGAAACCGTTTGACCCTTGCCCGAGCAAACGGAGCAGGCGCGTCTGTTCTGAACGCGGCCGAAGGCGGTGTTTGCAATCACCGTTTCAACGCCGGTTCCTTTACATCTTGCGCAGCTGACCGGCTTGGTTCCGGGCTTTGCGCCGGTTCCCTTGCACTCTTCGCACGTTTCGGTGCGAACCAGATTAATCTCTTTTGCGCATCCCTTTGCGGCCTCTTCAAAGGTCAGGGAGACGCCGATACGGATGTCGTCGCCCTGCACGGGGCCGTTTCGGCGTGCGCCCGTCGCGCCGCCGCCTGTAAAAATATTGAATATATCATCAAAGCCGCCGAACCCGCCAAAACCGCCGAAGCCGTCAAAGCCGCCGAATCCGCTGCCCTGACCGGGCTCCTCATGACCGAACTGGTCATAGCGGGCGCGCTTCTGGGCGTCGGACAGCACGGAATACGCTTCGTTCGCTTCCTTGAACTTTTCTTCCGCTTCCTTGTCGCCGGGGTTGACGTCGGGATGGTACTTTTTGGCCATCTGGCGGTATGCCCTTTTAATCGCCGCATCGTCGGCGTTTCTTTCAAGGCCAAGCACCTCATAATAATCCCGCTTTGCCAAATTCCACACCTCTTTATGTCAAATCTTGCATCAACACAACCGCGAAAGCCGGGAAAAAATCCGACTTTCGCGTGTGTTAATCACATATTTTTGTTTATTTCGCTGTATTAGTTGTCGGTGAAGTTGCTTTCATAGGTGCCGTCGTCCTGCGCGCCCTGCTGGCCGTTAAAGCCTGCGCCGGGGTTGCCTTCGGGATTGGCCTGCTGATAAACCTTGCCGAAGATTTCATAGGACTTCTGGGTGAACTTCTCCATAGCCGCCTTGATTTCCTCGGCGTTGTTGCCTTCGCGAACCTTCTTGAATTCGGCAAGTTCGGTTTCAAGGGTGGTCTTGTCGGCGGGGTCGAGCTTGCCTTCCATGTCCTTCATGGTCTTCTCGGTCTGATAAATGAGGTTGTCGGCCTGGTTTACGGTCTCGACCTCTTCCTTGCGTTTCTTGTCCTCGGCGGCATAGCGCTCGGCCTCGTCCATGGCGCGCTTGATGTCCTCTTCGGACATGTTGGAGGAAGCGGTGATGGTGATCTTCTGCTCGTTGCCGGTGCCGAGATCCTTCGCGGATACATGCACGATGCCGTTGGCGTCGATGTCAAAGGTTACTTCGATCTGGGGAACGCCACGGGGTGCGGGCGCGATGCCGTCCAGCTGGAAGCGGCCCAGGGTCTTATTGTACTGCGCCATCTCGCGCTCGCCCTGAAGAACGTGTACGTCAACGGAGCGCTGTCCGTCGGAGGCGGTGGAGAAGACCTGGCTTTTCTTGGTGGGGATGGTGGAGTTGCGCTCGATAAGGCGCGTAAATACGCCGCCCAGGGTCTCAATGCCGAGGGACAGGGGCGTTACGTCCAGAAGCAGAACGTCCTTAACGTCGCCGCCCAGAACGCCGGCCTGAATGGCTGCGCCAACGGCTACGCACTCGTCGGGGTTGATGCCCTTAAAGGGCTCCTTGCCGGTCACGCGCTGCACGGCTTCCTGAACCGCGGGAATGCGGGTGGAACCGCCGACCAGAATGACCTTGTCGATCTGGGAGGGAGTGAGGCCCGCGTCGGACATCGCCTGATTCAGGGGAACGATCGTCTTTTCCACGAGATCGCCGGTGAGCTCGTTGAACTTGGCGCGGGTGAGCGTCATGTCAAGATGCTTGGGGCCGGTCGCATCGGCGGTAATGAAGGGGAGATTGATGTTGGCGCTGAGGTTGCCGGAGAGCTCGATCTTGGCGCGCTCGGCAGCTTCCTTGAGGCGCTGAAGCGCCTGACGATCGCTCTTTAAGTCAATGCCGTTTTCCTTCTTGAATTCGGCTACGATCCACTCGATGATGCGGTTGTCAAAGTCGTCGCCGCCGAGCTTGTTGTTGCCGGCGGTTGCAAGTACTTCAAATACGCCGTCGCCGACTTCCATGAGGGATACGTCGAACGTGCCGCCGCCAAGGTCGTAAACGAGGATCTTGTGTACCTCGCCCTTGTCAAGGCCGTAGGCGAGCGCCGCCGCGGTGGGCTCATTGATGATGCGCTTTACATCCAGACCCGCGATGCGGCCGGCATCCTTGGTGGCCTGACGCTGCGCGTCGGAGAAGTAAGCGGGAACGGTGATAACGGCTTCGGTAACAGTCTGGCCGAGATAGGCTTCCGCGTCCGCCTTCAGCTTCTGAAGAACCATGGCGCTGATCTCCGGGGGCGTATAGTCCTTGCCGTCAACGGCTACTTTGAAATTGGAACCCATCTCGCGCTTGATGGAGATGACGGTGCGGTCGGGATTGGTAACGGCCTGACGCTTTGCAACCTGACCGACCAGACGCTCGCCGTTTTTGGCAAAAGCAACAACGGAAGGCGTGGTGCGGTTGCCTTCGGCGTTGGCGATAACAGTGGGCTCGCCGCCTTCCATAACGGCTACACAGGAATTGGTAGTACCTAAGTCAATACCGATAATCTTAGACATAATTTTTTATCCTCCTACATGTGTGAACTTTCTTTTCTATTATTCTTCCCCGGAAAAAACCTTAACCATCGCATAGCGGATGATTTTGTCCTTGACCTTGTAGCCCTTCTGGAAGACCTCGGCGATCATGTCGGCTTCTCCGCCCGCTTCTCGCATAATTGCGT
This sequence comes from Clostridia bacterium, assembly GCA_017522345.1. Lineage (GTDB taxonomy): Bacteria > Bacillota > Clostridia > Christensenellales > Aristaeellaceae > SFHK01. The sequence goes on from JAFWZN010000078.1 coordinate 58,748, forward strand.
TGTGCTTTTCGGGATCGAACAAAACGCCTTCCGACTCAACTTCCTCCATTCCGAGCTTGCCCATTGCGTCCAGAAGCAGGCGCAGGGTCATCTTTACGCCCTCAGCCATCGGTCCCTCGTCACCCTGCTGGGCAGCGTGCTTGATGGCGAGTTCAAGGTTGTCGATGATGGGAAGGATGGCGAAAATGGTTTCGCGAACGCCGTCGTCATAGGCGTCGGTTCTGACGGTTGCGTTTCTTCTTTTAAAGTTCGCAAATTCCGCCTGCGCGCGGAGCATCATATCCTTATAGGAATCTCTCTCCTCTACGCACTTTTTAAGCGCTTCCGCCCATTCTTCCTGCGTGGGCATTTCGGCATTTTCGGTGTTTTCGTTCATTTCTTCATTGGTCGCGGTTTCCTCGGCGTTCAGATTTTCCTGAGAAACCGTTTCTTCCTGATGATTTTTCATTGTCTTCCCCTTTTTCTTCATTGCTCTTCTCCAGATAACAGGTTGCTGATAACCTGTCCCATATATCCCATCACGCCGATGACGCGTCCGTAATCCATTCGGGTGGGCCCGATGATGCCGAGCGTGCCTTTGCCGTGCGGTCCTACACTGTAAGTTGCAGTTACCAAGGAGCAATCCTTGAGTTCCTCAAGCCCGGTTTCGGGGCCGATGCGGATGGAGATTTCCATGCCGCCGGATTTTTTGAGGATGTTCATGAGTCTGTCGCGCGATTCAAATACGGATAAAATGTTTTTCGCCTTTTCAACGTCGCTGTATTCGGGGTAATTGAGCATTTTGGTGGGGCCCATGATCACGATGTCCTCGGGCGCATCCTCCATCAGCTTATCCTCCATCGCGCTCATCACGCCGCCGAGAAGGCGACGGTGCATGGACAAGTCGCGAAACAGCTGCGCGAAAATCTGTCTGACTTCGCTTAACGTATGGTTTTGAAGCTCGCCCGTCAGCATCTCGGAAATGCGGTACAGATGCTCGGAAGTAATCCCTTCCGGCACGCGCACGACCGCGTCCTTCACAATGCCCGCGCTCGTTACCACAACCATAAGCGCCGCATTGTCCGAAATCGGAACCAGCTGAACGCGCTTTATGCGAAGGGAATGCATCTGCGGGGCGACGATCACGCTTGTGTACTGCGTCGCGTCCGAAAGAACGGAGGCTGCGGTCCGAATCATCTCCTCCACTTGATTGGAGCGATGGTTCATGTGCTGATCGATACGCATCTTCATTTCCTGGCTCAATCCGCCCATCTTTAAAAGCCGATCCACATACAGGCGATACGCCTTGTTGGACGGGATGCGGCCCGCGGAAGTATGCGGCTGCGCCAGATATCCGAGTTCCTCCAGATCGCTCATTTCATTTCGGATGGTGGCCGGCGAAAAGCCGACGCCCGCCTTGCGCGAAATGGTTCTCGAGCCTACCGGAACTGCAGTCAGGATGTAATCGTCGATGATCGCTTTTAAGATCATAAACTTGCGATCGTCCAGCGTCATGCGCTCACCTCCTTCGTCGTTAGCACTCATTTGTGGTGAGTGCTAATTACATTGCATAGATTAGCACTCTCCGGGGTAGTTTGTCAATAGCCCGGGAAGAAAAAACATGTTAAAGTTGGAATTTCAATCAAATATGCATGGTTTTGTCATGATTTGCGAAGAAAAAAAGTCTGAGCGGGCAATCAGCCGCCCGCTCAAACTAAAGCTTTTCAAGCAATTTCACAATCAAGGCATTTTGAACATTCATGCCCTCGCGCGTGAAGGAGAGGAAGCTTCCGTTTTTTTCGGCAAAGCCGGCTTTTATAAATTCATCCGCTTCCTTTAAAACCCTTTGCGCCCTTTCGTTTCCAAACGCCTTTGAAAAAGCCTCCATGTCCAATCCGCGCGTCATGCGCGTTTCGAGCATGATCGTTTCTTCCATGCGCTCATATTCCGATATCATTTCTCTTTCCCCAAATCCCTCGCCATTCATATAGGAAGAAAAGCATGGATTGAAAAATCGCGCCTCGTTCATCAAGGAATGCGCGCCCGATCCAAGCCCCAGATAATTTTTGCGCGTCCAATACACGATGTTATGGCGGCATTCATATCCGGGATAAGCATAGTTGGAAATCTCATAACGCTTCATACAGCGCTTTTCAATCTCCTCAATCGCCCTTTCCTGCATCGAAACGCTTTCGTCGTCCCCGGGGATCGTCACTTCTCCCCTCTCGGCCCTTTCAAAAAGCTTTGTGCCCTCTTCAAGGATCAGGCTGTACATGGAGAGGTGTCTGATGTTTAAATCAAGCGCCTTCTGAACGGATGAAACGAAGTCGTCCATTGTCTGACCGGGAAGCGCGTACATAAGATCGACATTGATATTGTCTATTCCCGCGTCCTGCGCTTTGCTGACCGCTTCCTCGACGTCCACCCATTTGTGAATCCGTTCAAGAGATGAAAGGATGACGTCTTGCGCAGCCTGCGCGCCGAAGGAAATGCGGTTGACGCCCGCTTTTCTTATATATGAAAGCTTTTCCCCGTCAACGGTTCCGGGATTGGCTTCCATGGTGATTTCAATTTCTTTATCAAACGCAAACAAATCCGATAGCCCGCCCAAAATTCTTCCGATCTGCTCTTTTGAAAGCAAAGAGGGCGTACCCCCGCCGATAAAGACGGAGGGTACGCCGAACGCGCCGTATTCCGTTTTCGCCCGCTTTGCTTCATCAAGCACGCGGGCGATGTATTCGTCCGCATACGCAAGCTTGCCTGCATACGATTCAAAATCGCAATAGGCGCATTTTGAGGCGCAAAAGGGCACATGAACATAAATGGAGGCTTTCATGTTAATCCATCTTGAGAACAGCCATGAACGCTTCTGAAGGCACCTCGACCGAGCCGACCTGACGCATGCGCTTTTTGCCTTCCTTCTGCTTTTCAAGCAGCTTCTTCTTTCTTGTGATATCGCCGCCGTAGCACTTGGCAAGAACGTCTTTTCTCAATGCCTTTACGGTTTCTCTGGCAATAATCTTTCCGCCGATGGCAGCCTGAATCGGGATTTCGAAAAGCTGGCGCGGAATCGCGTCCTTTAGCTTCTCGGCAATCGAGCGGCCTCTTGCATAGGCGCGATCCTTGTGAACGATGATGGACAGCGCGTCGCACATTTCACTGTTTAAAAGCATATCAAGCTTGACCAGGTCGCTTCTGACATAGCCTTTGAGTTCATAATCGAAGGATGCATAGCCGCGCGTGCGGCTCTTGAGCGTGTCAAAGAAATCGTAGATCACTTCGTTTAACGGAAGATCATACGAAAGCGCCACGCGGCCGCCGTCGATGTACTTCATATCCTTAAACGTGCCTCTCTTCTCCTGACACAAATCCATGATCGCGCCGACGTAATCGGCGGGCGAGATTACATGCGCATCGACATACGGCTCTTCCATGAAATCGATGTCGTTTACGGGCGGAAGATTGGTGGGGTTGTCGATGGAAAGCATCTCGCCATCCGTTTTGTGCACGCGGTACACAACGGAAGGCGCGGTGGTGACGAGGTCAAGGTCGAATTCGCGTTCCAGACGCTCCTGAATAATTTCCATGTGAAGAAGACCCAAAAAGCCGCAGCGGAAGCCGTAGCCGAGCGCGACGGAAGTTTCCGGGTCAAACGCCAGGGAAGCATCGTTTAAGCGCAGTCTCTCAAGCGCGTCCTTGAGCGCCTCGTAATCGGAGCCGTCCGCCGGATAAATGCCGCAGTACACCATCGGAAGCACGGGCTTATAGCCGGGCAGCGGTTCGGACGCGGGCTTCACGGCGTTGGTAATCGTATCGCCCACGCGAATATCTGCGATATCCTTGATGGAAGCGGCGATATAGCCAACGTCTCCGGCCTTTAAGGTCTTGGTCGGGTAGTAGCCGTTGGGCGTGAACGCGCCGACCTCTGTTACGTCAAACTCGTGACCGCTGGCCATCATGCGGATGCGGTCGCCCACGGAAACCGTGCCTTCCTTTAAGCGAACGGAAGAAATGGCGCCGCGATAATTATCGTAATAGCTGTCGAAAATGAGCGCCTGAAGGGGCGCGTCGGGGTCTCCCTCGGGCGGCGGCACGCGATCGACAATGTCGCGAAGAACATCCTCGATGCCGATGCCGGCCTTTGCGGAAATGAGCGGACACCCCTCGGTATCAAGGCCGATTTCATCCTCGATTTCCTTTTTGACCACTTCCGGCTGCGCGCTGGGCAGATCAATTTTGTTGATAACGGGCAGAATTTCAAGATCGTGATCGAGCGCAAGATATACATTGGCCAGCGTCTGCGCCTCGATGCCCTGCGACGCGTCCACAACCAGAATCGCGCCTTCGCATGCAGCCAGCGCACGGGAGACTTCGTACGTAAAGTCAACGTGGCCGGGCGTGTCGATCAGGTTAAGCTCGTATTCCTCTCCGTCCGGCGCCTTGTAGGGCATGCGCACGGCCTTGGATTTGATGGTGATGCCGCGTTCTCTTTCCAGTTCCATGCTGTCCAGAATCTGATCGGTCATATCCCGAAGCGCCATCACGCCCGTTTTTTCAAGCAAACGGTCGGCAAGGGTTGATTTGCCGTGATCGATGTGCGCAATGATGCAGAAATTTCTGATTCGCTTTTGCGATATCTGTGCCAATGAACATGTCCTCCAAACCCCAAAAGGGCAGTTTTTAACTTATATATTTTATACGAAAAAGCATTAAAAATCAATGCTTTAAAACGCGTTATAGTGCATCATCCAGATAATTTCGCCCTTTGTATCAAATAAAATCCGGAAAATGACGTCAAAGCCCATGCTTTCATAATAGTGCGCCGAAATCTCAACCAGATTTTCCGCCGCCGGCGCAATCAATACCTGCGTATACAAAGAAGCCTCGGGATCATAGCTCCAGATGAGCGCGTCCTTTGAAAGCTTGTATTCAACGCTTTTTTCTTCCATATTCTGTGCATACACGGTAAAAATGCTTGCGTCGTACATAACGGAGCAGAAATCAACCGTAACATACTGATTTCCCTCATCGTCGCTTCTTGCGTTTTTCACCTGCGCAAGATACGCGTCCGATACGTCGATGCTCTCCAGGCGGAACGACGCGAAGAATTTCTCCTGCGCATCAATAAGCGCCTGTTCGTTTTCATTCAGCCACGAATTGAACACAATAAGAAGATACATGCCTTCTTCGACCTTTGAAACGAATGCGTCCGTCGTGTACGCTTCCTCTTCATCTGCCGCTTTATTGTGTCTGTACACAATGCGGGTTTGTGCGCCGCCAACCTCCCAAGGAAGAATTTCAGGCTCGTTCAGCAAGGCTGCATAGCGCGTCATTCCCTCTACATAGTCCGCCAGAAAATCACGCGCATCCGCTGTTTCGCTTTGCTCCGCCGTCACGGCGATCTCCGCCGTTTCAGAATACGCAGAGAGCAGAAGTCCGCTTTTTTCGGGATACAAAACATACTGAAATCCCACGAGCGCATCCTTTTCAAAAAACGGGAAATATACCGTATTGACGCTTCCGTCGGGCGTTTCCTCCGCATGCGCCGGCAGGATGAAGAAGATCAAGGCCAACAATATGAGCGTCATCTTTTTCATTCGGATTTCACGCTCCTTTCAATCTATAACCATTTCTTTCTTGCATAGAAGCTCCGTTTGAGCTATAATAGCATATATCACAGCAATTTGCAATCAATACACATTCAGGAGGCTTTCCATGAACGCAATTCAGACTTATATCGACAACACCGCCTTAAAGGCCGACTGCACGCCCGACGTCATCGAAAAGCTTTGCGCGGAATCCATCGAATACGGCTGCGCTTCCGTTTGCGTAAACCCCGCCTATGTTCCCCTGGTCGCGAAGCTTTTAAAGGGCACCAACGTCAAGGTATGCACCGTGATCGGCTTCCCTCTCGGCATGAACGCCACCGAAGTCAAGGCCTTTGAAGCCGCCTACGCCGAAAAAGAAGGCGCTGAAGAGCTCGATATGGTTATCAACGTCGGCATGCTCAAAAGCGGCAACTACGAATATGTCCAAAAGGACATTGAGGCTGTTGTAAAAGCCTCCGGCGGAAAGCTGGTCAAGGTCATCATCGAAACCTGCCTTCTGACGGACGAGGAGAAGGTCAAGGCCTGCGAGCTTGCCAAGGCTGCGGGCGCTGATTATGTCAAGACCTCCACCGGCTTCTCCACCGGCGGCGCAACCACCCACGACATCGCGCTTATGAGAAAGACCGTCGGCTGCGAAATGGGCGTAAAGGCCTCCGGCGGCATCCGCGATTACGAAACCGCCAAAGCCATGATCGACGCAGGTGCTTCCAGAATCGGCGCGTCCAGCGGCAAAAAAATTGTTGACGGCAGCAAAAACGCATAATATACACATTTCTAACAAAGCCGGAGGCGCGCTTCCGGCTTTTCATTTTGAGGAGGATCCTTTCCCATGCGCTTATTCGACACCCACTGTCACATTAACGACGAACGCTTTGACGAGGACAGAAACGAAGTCATCCTCCGCATGCACGAAGAGGGCGTCGCCCGCGCGGTCGTCGTCGCCGACGGCACAAAGCCGATTGATGAAGTATATGCTCTTTCTCAAAACCACCCCTTTCTCTTCGCGGCATCCGGGGTTCATCCCCACGACGCAAGCGCGTATTCGGATGAATGCGAAAAAAACATAACAAACTGGATGGCGCTTGACAAAGTGGTCGCGCTTGGTGAAATCGGGCTTGACTACCACTACGATTTGTCGCCCAGAGGCATTCAAAAAGAAGCGTTTGCCCGCCAGCTGGATCTGGCTTATACCCTCAATAAGCCCGTAATCCTCCACATTCGCGAAGCTCACGGCGACGCGACGGATATCCTCACTGCGCAGGTGCGCGCAGGCAGAATGCCCGGCGGCATTATGCACTGCTACACCGGAAGCTGGGAAAGCGCGAAAACCTATCTCGATATGGGCCTTTTCATTTCTTTTTCCGGCTCTCTCACCTTCAAAAACGCGCCCAAACTCACGGAGGTTTGCAAAAACGCGCCGCTTGACCGCCTTCTCATCGAAACGGACTGCCCTTATATGGCGCCCGTTCCATTGCGCGGCAGAAGAAACGAACCCGCGTTCGTAAAGCACGTTCTTTTAAAGCTTGCTCAAATCCGCGGAATCGATCCCGAATACGCTGCGGAGGAAACCTATAAAAACGGCCTCGCCGCCTTCCGCATGGAGATTTAACCCGATACGCAATCCCCCTTTCGCAAATATATATTGCAAAATATTTCAAATGTGTTATAATTATTTTGCAATTCCTTGCGAAAGGGGCATTTTTATGCACAAATTTCTTCGCCGCGCGTTTTTGAGCGCGCTGATTTTGTTTTCCGTATGTGTTTTTTCGTGTTTTGCCGAAGAAAGCTTTTCGGCATATGTAAAGGCGGACAAAGCCGTCGTATATTCGAGCGAATTTTTATCCGGCAAGCTCGGAACGCTTCCGAACAAAACGATCGTCACGGTGCTTGAGCACAAGGACGGCGTTGCCAAAATTAGCTACAAGGGTAAAATCGGCTTTGTCCGCGTAAGGGACTTTGCAACCGTCGCCTCTGTGGGAACGCTCGTTGAGGCTGTGAAGGACGCGAAGGTTTATTCCAAGCCCTCCTATTCCGCAAGCCATGTAACCGTCAAAAAAGGCACGACCATGTATCTTCTTCAGTATGAGAACAGCATTTGCGCGATGGTCGAGAAGGACGGAAACATCGGCTATATTCATGTAGACGACATTAAGAAGGTAGCTCCGGCCGCCGTCGAGAAGGAAGAAACCGCTGTCTCCGGCATCACCTACGAAAACTTTCAGGCGCGCGTTAAAAGTTCGTCCGTCAAGGTGTACGCTAAAGCCTCGACGTCCTCGAAATATCTGGGTTCCGTCAAAAAGGGCGTGGTCGTCAACGTTTCCGCCTACGGCAAGGGCTGGGCGTACATAGAGCTGAACGGCAACAAGGGCTATGCCAAAATAAGCGGTCTTGAGCGCATATATGATCAAAACAGCTACTTAACCGACGCCTCGCTTACCAATGAACAAATCGTCTACCAATTTATCGTCAAGGAAATGAAATTAAACAAAGCTGCCGCCTGCGGAATTATCGCCAACATCAAGTATGAAAGCGGCTTCCGTACCGACGCGCTCGGCGACAACGGCAGAAGCTACGGCATCTGCCAATGGTTTTCAACGCGCTGGAACCGCCTGACCACCTTCTGCGCCAAAAACGGCTACAGCCCCGACACGCTGGAGGGTCAGCTTTGGTTTATGAAATACGAGCTCGAAAAGCATTATCCGATGGTGCTCAATTACCTTAAAAACAACGTCTTTGAAAACGAGCAGGGCGCATACGACGCAGCGTGGTATTTCTGTTATCACTATGAAGGTCCCGCAAACCGCGCCTCCGTTTCCAAAACCCGCGCAAATTACGCCAAAAATACCGTTTGGGACAGATACGAAAAATGAGAAACGAAGCATTTTTACAGGCGCTCAAAAAATCGCCCGTCATCGCCGCCGCCAAGGACGAGGCGGGGCTTGATGCATGCCTTTCATCGCCCTGCGACGTGGTCGCGGTGCTTTTCGGGAACATATTGGATATTCCCGACATCGCAGCGAAAATTGCGGACGCAGGCCGAATCGCCATTGTTCATCTGGATCTGATCGACGGTTTATCCGCCGCGCCTTCGGCAGTCGACTATATTAAAAACCGCACCCGCGCCGCGGGAATCATATCCACAAAAAGCGTGATTATCAAGCGGGCGAAGCAAGCGGGATTAATCGCAATTCAGCGTTTTTTCCTTCTGGATTCTCTGGCGCTTTCCAATATCTCAAAGCAAATCCGCTTAAACAATCCCGATTTCATCGAAGTCATTCCGGGCGCCATGCCGAAGATCATTCGAGAAGTCACCTCTTCCCTCGCCGATATCCCCGTCATTACCGGCGGTCTCATTCGCGATCCCGGCGACGTATTAAACGCGCTTGAGGCGGGCGCTATCGCCGTTTCCGTGACAAATTGCAGCTTAATCGAATTGAATAAAGCATTTATCACAAAAGAAACATAAGCGCATGCATTTCCAATTGTAATTGAGAGAAAAATGTGATACAATAGGTACAGTTGATTTGTACCGAATACAGAGATTTTAGAGAGTACGAGGCGCACAGCAATGGCTGTGTTTCGCGTGCTCTTTTTTATTGTCCGTTTTCAGAAGGAAGGAAGAAAACACCATGTTTGATGTCGCGATTATCGGCTGCGGAATCACGGGCGCAGCCACGGCGTTCATGCTCTCCAAATACAAGCTGAATCTTGTCGTTTTGGAAAAGGAAAACGATATCGCCCTCGGCGCAACCCGCGCCAACAGCGCAATCATCCACGCGGGCTACGATCCCAAGCCCGGAACGATGATGGCGCGTTTGAACGTGCGCGGATGCGAATTAGCCGAAACGCTTTCTAAGGATTTGGACGTTTCCTACATCAAAAATGGCTCTCTGGTACTGGCGTTTTCCGAAAAGGAAATGGAAACCGTAAAAGAGCTTTACGACAGGGGCGTAAAAAACGGCGTTCCCGGGCAAAAGATTTTATCCAAGGAAGAAGTACTCGAAATGGAGCCGCACGTATCAAGCGCCGTTATCGGCGCGCTTTACGCTCCCTCCGCCGGCATCATTAACCCTTGGGAATACGCGCTGGCCTTTGCGGAAACGGCTGTGCTGAACGGATGCGAAATCCGCTTAAACAGCGGCGTAACCGGAATTGAAAAAGCCGATTTCGGCTATCGCCTGCACACCGAAGAGGGCTATGTGGACGCAAAATTCGTCGTCAACTCGGCTGGCGTCGACAGCGCCGCCGTTCACGAAATGGTAGCGCCCAAAGCCTTCACGATCAAGCCCAGCCGCGGCGACTATTATCTGATGGATAAGGCCGAGGGCAATAAGGCGAAATGCGTTCTTTTCCAGTGCCCGTCCGAGGCCGGAAAGGGCGTGCTCGTTTCCCCCACCGTTCACGGAAATCTGATCGTCGGCCCGAACGCGGTTTCGTGCACGGATGCGCACCGCGTAAACACCACGCAGGAGGGTCTTGCCTTCGTAAAGCAAATGGCCGCAAAGTCCGTTCCCGACATCAATTACCGAAACGCCATCCGCAACTTCGCCGGCATGCGCGCAAACACCGACAGAGACGATTTCATTATCGGCATGGCGCAAGATCAGTTTCTGGATCTTGCGGGCATCAAGTCTCCCGGCCTAACCAGCGCTCCCGCCATCGGCGAAGAAGCCGTCAAAATTCTTTCCGAAAACGGCCTTACGCTGATTCCGAAGGAAAACCCCGTAACCACAAGAAAGACGCTTCGTTTCAAGCATCTTTCCGGCGAGGAAAAAGCGCGTTTGGTCAAGGAAAACCCGCTCTACGGACGCGTGATCTGCCGCTGCGAAACCATCACCGAGGGCGAAATCGTTCAGGCCATTCATTCCCCCGTACCGCCCGTCTCCATCGACGGCGTCAAGCGGCGCGCAGGCAGCGGCATGGGACGCTGTCAGGGCGGTTTCTGCGGCCCTCGCGTTCTTGAAATTCTCGCCCGCGAAACGGGCAAGCCTCCCCTTTCCATCATGAAGGACAAGGAAGGAAGCTACATCCTCACCGAAGAAATCAAAAAGGAGGCGAAATCATGAAGCGCGGTCTTGTAATCATCGGCGGCGGTCCTGCCGGTCTTGCCGCAGCCATCAAAGCCAGCGAATCCGGCGCAGACGATATCCTCATCATCGAACGCGACAAATCGCTTGGCGGAATTCTGAACCAGTGCATTCATAACGGTTTCGGCCTTCACAGATTCAAGGAAGAATTAAGCGGCCCCGAATACGCGGGCAGATTCATCAAAATGCTTGAAAGCACGTCCGTATCCGTTATGACGGACACCATGGTTCTGGACGTAACAGGCGATAAAAAGGTCGTCTGCGTAAGCGCTGAGCACGGCTACATGGAAATTGAAGCCGGAGCGATCGTGCTTGCCATGGGCTGCAGGGAACGCACGCGCGGCGCAATCGGCATTCCTGGCGACCGTCCGTCGGGCGTTTTCACAGCCGGCACGGCGCAAAGATACTTAAACCTTGAGGGCTATATGTGCGGACGCCGCGTCGTCATTTTAGGCTCTGGCGATATCGGGCTGATCATGGCAAGGCGCATGTCTTTGGAAGGCGCGAAGGTGCTCGCATGCGTCGAGGTCATGCCCTATTCCGGCGGCCTTATGCGAAACATCGTTCAGTGCCTTGAAGACTTCGATATCCCGCTCTACCTTTCCCACACCGTGACCGACGTCGTTTCCGAAAACGGACGCGTATCGCGCATAACGGTTCAGAAGGTGGACGATAAGCGAATGCCCATCAAAGGTACGGAAATGCATTTCGATTGCGACACGCTCCTGCTCTCCGTCGGCCTCATCCCCGAAAACGAATTGACGAAAGCTGCGGGCATTGAGATTGACCCGCGCACAAACGGCGCGATCGTATCCGAAAACATGGAAACCTCCATTCCGGGCGTATTCGCCTCGGGAAACGTCGTTCATGTGCACGACCTTGTGGACTATGTATCCATGGAAAGCGAAAGGGCCGGACAGGCCGCGGCGGAATACCTCAAAAATCCGTCGGAAGTATCCTGTGCGCTTGAAATCAAAAACGGCGCATCCGTCACCTACACCGTGCCTAAGCGAATCAAAAACACCGAAAAGCCCGTCGGCGTATTCTTCCGCGTCAACCGCATTTTTGAAAAAAGCGCCATCCGCGTAACCGCCGGCGATGAAATCCTCGTCTCCTATCCGCGCGCCCATATGGCGCCCGGCGAAATGGAAAAAATTACGCTGACGAGCGAAACGCTTAAAAAGGCGCAGAGAAAAAGCATTGTAATCAGCTGCGAGGAGGCGAACTAATATGAAGAATCTGATCTGCATCGTCTGTCCCCGCGGCTGCCGCCTGGCGGTGGATGAAGAAAACGGTTGCGCGGTAAGCGGAAATCAGTGCCAGCGCGGCGCGGAATACGGAAAAAACGAGATTCTAAATCCTGTCCGCACGCTCACGACCACCGTGCGCATCGAAAGTAAAATTATGAAGCTTTGCCCCGTCAGAACCGAAAAGCCCATCCCGAAAGCCAAAATGTTTGACGCAGTCAAGGCGCTAAACGCAATTTCCCTGAAGGCCCCGGTCCAAACGGGAGACGTCGCGTTTGAAAACATTCTGTCTACAGGCGTAAACGTAATCGTCACGCGCGATATTTCCGAATAAACATGCGAAAAGCCGCTTAGGTTTGGCGGCTTTTCACGTTTCACTTAAACACATCCGTTTTCATAGGATAAAGCGGCACATCCTTTCAAAAAGGAGCTTTCATTATGAAAACAAACCGCGATTATTCCGCCCGCGTTCAGGAATGCATGCTTCTGTTTCTCACAAACGCGGCTTTTTTATTAAATCTTTCACAAAGCGCAAAAGACGAGCCTTTGTCAAAGCTGCTTTACAGCATGTCCGAGATTTCGGAAAAATGCGCGCTGATGCTGTTTGACATGCTTTACAAAAGCGACGAAACGCACTTAAATCCCGCGCTTTCCAAAAAGCCCTCCGGCGATTGGGCGAAGGATCTTCGATCTGCAAAATCGGACGCCTTCAGAATCCACAGGCTTCTTCTCCTGCTGTCCGCCTATGCGCCCGACCCTGCCGCTCGAAACAAAATCATGAAAATCTTCCCTCAATCGCGCACAAACGCCCACATTCTTTCCATCCTTTCATAAAATTACGGCTTTGCGGAAATAACGCCTACGCAAAGCCTTTTTCTTTTTACTTGGCGCTTGCAATTTGGATACATTTTTGCGATAATATAAATAGAGATATATTGGTACGGAGGAATAAACGCATGCAAAAGAAATTCCGCTATATTTTTTCACTCGCTGCTTTGTTATTCCTTTTTTGCTTTTTTATCGCACTTGCGGAAACGCCGAAAAAAATCGTGATCCTGTCAGGCGAAACAGACGCGCTTCAGCCCACCGAAACCCTTGCGCTTTCCGTCAGCGTCGAGCCGGAGACCGCCTCTTCGCTCGTCACTTGGGAAAGCCTCGATGAGCGGGTGGCAACCATCGACGAAAACGGCGTTGTCACCGCAAAGCGCCCGGGCTCCGTATATATCCGCGCATATGCCAAAGACAATAAAAGCGTCCGCGGTCAGATTCGCCTGACGGTGCGCTATCTGAAAGCGCCTGCTTCTCTTTCTCTGCCGTTTAACGAATATACGCTGTATGTGGGCGACAGCTTTTTAATTGCGCCTGTCATCGAGCCTATCGACGCTTCCAGAATCATCCAGTACGCCTCCTCCGATCCTTCCATTGCCTCCGTAGACGAAACGGGCGCTGTTGCGGCGCTTTCCTACGGTCAATGCACCATAACCGTAAAAAGCGCCGCAAATCCAAAGCTGACAGAAAGGATCCTTCTGACCGTAAAGGATCCACGCATCCCGGATAAAATCATTGCGCATCCATCCTATCTGCGCCTTGAGCCTTCCAATTTCCGCGACGTCTCCCTTTTGATCCTTCCCGAGACCATGAACGCGGAACTTGTCTGGTCGTCCAACAACGAAGACGTTGCAGCCGTTGACCAAAACGGCCGCGTCACGGCTATGGGAGAAGGCGAATGCACCATTTTCTGCCAGTCGGTCCATACAAATCAGGTCTGCGCCAAAATTCCCGTGACCGTAAAATACGGAAAGGAAATCCGTTCGCTCTCGCTGGACGAACACGAAATCAAAATCCCGCGTCACGAAACCGCATCCGTCGCTATCGAAAAAACGCCCGCGGATGCAGGAAACGCCATCGCCTGCACATATTCCAATCCCGGCATCTGCGAAATGGATGAATACGGCACAATCAAAGCGCTTCGCCGCGGCGAAACGATTGTTCGGGTATATTCTTTTGAAAATCCCGACCTTTTCGATGAAATCAAGGTGATCGTTGAAGACGATCTGTCTCCCCTGTCCGCCGTCAGCGACATATCGCTTAAACCCGTTCTCAAGCCGGGTGAAACGGTCGCGCCCGTGATTACCTTCCTTCCTGAGGGCGCAAGCCAGCCGTGCACATGGACAAGTACCAATCCCGAAATCGCGTCTGTCGATGAACACGGCGTGATTTATGCCCACTCGCCCGGCGTTTCAAAAATCCGCGCCGTCAACAAATACGAAACCGCCGTGTTCGTCGAGTTTTATGTAACCGTAGAGCCCGACGAATACACCCTCGTCATGCCCGAAAGAAGAACGGATAAATCCGGGCTTGAGGAAAACATGCGTTTGATCGATAATGTTCGCCAAAGCGCGCAGAAAATGCTTTTAAAGGAATATGAAGCCGGAGAAATTGCTCTGGAAGAATATGAGCGCAGAAGCGAGGTCGTCGATTCGGCGTTTGAGATGTACGCTTTTCCGTGGATGGTTGAAGCCGTGCAAAGATATTGGAACGACGACAACTCCGAAAACGGCGCGAAGGACTTTAAACCCGGCATTATGTATTACGGTCTGCCCTATATTTCCGGCGGAAACTCCGACCGCACATACGACGTAAAGCGCGCGCTTGAACAGGAGCGTTATCTTCCTTCATCTGACGGCGATTACTACATCTTCAACCGCAATCACGAATTGAACAACGGTCTGTATGTCGGAAGCGACTGTTCCTCCTTTGTTTCCCTCGCATACTTTGGAAACGTCATGTACAACGGCGAAAAAGTCAAAACCTCCACGCTGTATTACGATAATCGCTTCATTACAACCGACGATCCCGAAAACCTGCTGGCCGGCGACATTCTGGTACGCCACAGCATCCACGTCGTCATGTTCCTTTATTGGGCGGATGAAGCGCACACGCAGGCTGTGTTCATCGAACAGGGCGGAAGCGAGGACGCCATCAACACCATTTCCACCTCCGTTTACACGGTTTCGGATTACATGAACAAGTATTACCATATACGCACCCCGTTTTATCGCTGATTAACCCCCTATGGAGTGATTCTATGATCGACGTAACGCTTATCGGCACGGGAGGCATGATGCCCCTGCCCGGCCGCTTTCTGACTTCTCTTTACGTCCGCACCAACGGACGCGCCGTTTTGATTGACTGCGGCGAGGGCACCCAAACCGCCATCCGCACGGCCTCCCTGCGTTTCAAATGCATCGACGCAATTCTTCTCACCCATTTCCACGCAGACCACGTAAGCGGCCTTCCCGGCCTGTTTCTGACCATCGGAAACGAAGGCAGAACAGAGCCGATCCACCTCTACGGCCCCACGGGCCTGACGCGCGTGATCAGCGCGTTTCTCACCATCATCGGAGAGCTTCCCTACGATCTGATCTTCCACGAGCTTCCGCACGAGGGCGCGCGGTTTGAAGCGGCCAATCTTTCGGTCACAGCCGTTTCCGCCGAGCATGGCATGCCCTGCTTTTTCTATCATCTGGCCCTTTCCCGCCCCGGAAAGTTCGATCCGGCTCGCGCAAGGCAAAATGGCGTTCCCCTTTCCCTTTGGGGGCAATTGCAAAAGGGCGAAGCCGTCGGCGGCTTCGCGCCAAGCGATGTGCTTGGGCCCGCGCGCCGCGGGCTTTCGCTCCTTTACGCCACCGACACGCGCCCTGTCGACAAAATACTCCAGTATGGAAAAGATGCCGATCTTTTCATTCTTGAAGGTATGTTCGGAGAAGCGGAAAAACAGGCGCGCGCCATCGAAACCAACCACATGACCATGCAGGAAGCGGCGAAACTCGCCTTAAACGCCAATGCAAAGGAGCTCTGGCTCACGCACTACAGCCCCGCCACGCCGCACCCGGAAGAATTCGAGGAACCCATAAAATCCATTTTCGAAAACACTGTAATCAGCATCGACGGTCAGTCGAAAACGCTGACGTTTGAAGAATAGAAAATTCCCGCCTCCGAACGGAGACGGGATCAAGTCATCAAAAAAGTACCTTTTTTGATGAAGGGGCCGATTTTCTGAAATCCTGCGGGATTTCCGGGCGAAAATCGGAAAGGGGAAGCGTTTTCAGTCGCTGCGCTTTGTGAAAACGCGCGATTTTTAAGTACATGCCGCCAAAATCGATTGAAAATGGAGAGGGAGTGCGCTCCCTCTCCAAACCTCTCCCAAGGGTTTGTTGATGGTCTGA
>JAFWZN010000079.1 GCA_017522345.1 Clostridia bacterium
TGGTACGATGGCGAATGAATTTTTCGTCAGATGCAATTGCAAAAATCGAAGGTTTACTGGAGGTAAATCGAGATTTTTGCGAGCAGCAGATGGCGGAAAAGGCATCGCCAGCGTCGCCGCCGAATAAATCAGCGTTTACTTAAAAGGAAATTTCTATTCAAAGCTCCATTTGAGGATGCCCAGCGCGATTTTGATCGCGTTTTCAAGGCAGCCAAGCTCAATCCATTCGCCTCTTGTATGCGCGCCGCCGCCTACGATTGCGCCGACGGTCACGCTCGGAATGCCAATGGCAAGGGAGGCGTTTGCATCGGTGGACGCGGCGTGCAGGGATACACTTGCTTTTGTGATTTCTTCTACGAGCTTCACGGCTTTTTCCGTAAGGGCCCTTTGCTTTTCCTCGTCCACGTCGCCTTTGCATGGGCGAAGGCCGAGGACTTCCGTTTGAATGTTATAGCCTTTTTTTCTGAAATGATCGATGGTTTCCGTAAGATATTTATCCATTTCCTGCATGCATTCGCGGCTTTCGCTTCGGTATTCGTAAAGGAGCGAGCATTCGCCGGCGATGGAATTGATGGTGCTTCCGCCCTCGATTACGCCTGCGTTGTAGGTGGTTTTTGCGCCTGTCGGAGGCGTTTTTTCGTAAAGCCGCGTGATGATTTCCGCCATTTGCACGATGGCGTTTTCATTTCCAAAATTGGAATAGGAGTGGCCGCCCTTTGCGTAAACGGTGATCTTTACGCGGTATGAGCCGACGGCATTGTTCACAATTTCGCCCGCTGAGCAGTCGATGGAAACGAGAGAGGCGATTTTGCCGTCAAAATCCTTTAAAATCTGCTTTACGCCCTTTAAGTTGCCAAGCCCCTCCTCGCAGGCGTTCGCCGCAATGATGAGGCCGTCTTTGGGGATGAGATTTTGAGAAAGGATATATTTTGCGGCCATCAGAAGCGCAACCAGATTTGCCGTATCGTCGCCGATTCCCGGGGCGTAGAGCCTTCCGGCTTCTTCGCGCATGGGAAGCTGCTGCGTATCGTTAAACACCACGTCTGTATGCGCCATGACGAGGGAAACGGGATGCACGTCGGTTCTGCCGATTTTGAGGATCACATTTTTGGCTTCGTCGATCGAAACGTCCTTCGCGCCCTGCTCTTTGAGCCAGTTAAGTATAAATTCCGCGCGTTTTTCTTCGTGATGAGAGGGCGCGGGGATTTTGCCGAGCGTTTTAAGAAGCGCTTCGGCTTCGTTCACGTGTGCTTTAATCCAGCTGTTTTCAAAGTCGGTAAAGGACATACTGCTTCTCCTTTGAGTGAATCTTGCTTTTTATTATACACGCGATTTTGCAATCCGTAAAGCATTGCCGGATTGTGTAAAACGCGCGTAGATGGTATAATGACGGTAAATGACCGAGACGAAGGGAGATGCCTTTTGATGATTTCGATCAGGGATAAAGAGCGGCTGCGCGAATTGGCCTGTAAGCATATGGAATATGCGACGAATGCGGAAAACGACAGAATTCTGAATTCGTGGCATGCGCTTTCCAGAGGGAAGCGAGAAACGCCCACGGTGCGCCTTTTGTTTTCGAATTTCATGGACGAGGTTGTCGACAATCGCCTCGTTTGCGAAAATGAGCAGGCGCGTTCCGTTGAGCGCCGGCTTGTATCCGGTCTTGTCGGACGAGAGCTGTTTAACGACGACACGCCGATCGCGCCGTATTTTCCCGTTTCGTGGAGCGTGAATTTTACGCTTTTCGGGGTGCAGCCGGTAAAAAGCCGCTCTATTGATCCCAAAGCGAAGGGCTTTCACATCGAGCCTGTGATTGAGAATCTCGAAGCGGATTTTGACAAGCTCAGAGGCGGCGGGTTTTCCGTGGATCGCGCGGATACGGAAAAGAATTTCCGATTTGCCGAGGAGATCTTCGGCGATATCCTGCCCGTTAAAATGACCATGGGCAGCTTAACGGGCGCGATTACCAATCCGCTTGTGCAGCTGATGGGAATGGAAAATTATTATTTCGCCATGTACGATACGCCTGACGCCCTTCACGCGCTTATGGATATGGCGACCGGGCTCTACGAAGACTATTATGATTTTCTTGAAAGGGAACGCCTTTTGCTTCCGACGAGCGAGTTTTCGCCTGTAGCGCAGGAGAGCTTTGCGTTCAACAGCGAGCTTCCGACGGACAAGGCCGAAAAAACCACGGATGTGTGGGGCTTTTTGGAGTCGCAGGAGACCACGGCGGTTTCCAAGGAGATGTTTGGAGAATTTGTTTATCCCTATCAGGATCGCCTCGTGAAGAAGTACGGCCTGCTTTCCTACGGCTGCTGCGAGCGTGTGGACGCGATATGGCCGGATTATCTTTCCAAGTGGAAGAATCTTAGAAAGCTTTCGGTATCGCCGTTCAACAACGAAAATCGAATCGGCGAATATCTGCGCGGATCAAACGTCGTTTACTATTCCAAGCCGCGCGCGGAATATGTGACCAATCCCGGTCCCATGGACGAAAATGCGCTTCGCAAATCGTTTAAAAACGTCTGCGAAGCGGCGAGCGGATGCTTATTTGAGATTGCCCAAAGAGAAGTGGGCACGATTTTCGGCGATTATTCGCGCGGAAAACGCTATGTGGAAATTTTGAAAGAGTGTATCGGCGAATACTGGAAGCCGTAGCGCTTATTTGGGAAGGTTCAAAAGCGCGAGTGCGAGCAAAATAATGGAAAGCGCGATCATTTTTCTTCGGGTGAAGCTTTCCTTGAAAAGAAGCTTTCCGCATATGGCGACTAAAATAATCGTTCCCGCGCTGAAGGTGGGATAGGCGACCACGGCCGGAATATCGCGAAGCGATAAAAGCAGAAAGCGCGAGGAAAAATAGTTGGGTATGCCGATCAAAAGGCCGAAAAGCACGTCCCACAGGCAGAAGCGGCCCTTTTTTGCAAGCACCAGAATAATGCAAAGCGCAAACGCGACAAAAAAGACGTAGAAGAGAAAATGCCCGGACAATTCGCTGGGCGCGCTTTGGTCATAAATCTTGGACATTGCGTCCGCCATACCGCCGCCGACTAAAAGAAGAATAAGTCCGGCGGCATTTTTGGTCTTCTGCGCGCTTTTTTCCTTCAGAAGCACAATGGCTGCAAGCGCCAAGAAGATGCCTGCGATTGTAGATGGGCGAAGCTCTTCCTTGAAAACCGCGGCGGCCAGCACGGTGGGCACGAGCACACCCAGTTTCATGAATGTAGCGGGCAGCGTAACGCCGCTTGTTTTCACGTTCCATTTGAGCAGAAGAAACGCCCAAAGGTATAGGCCGCCGCCGATGACGCCCAGAAGAAGTACGATGGAAAGCTTGTCATGCGCGGGAAAAATCTGACAGCCTTCCATAAACAGAAATGCCATCACGCTGCAGGAAAGATAGTTCATGGAAAGAAGGCTTAATTCGTTTTTGCTTTTGCCCTCGCTAAGACGCATAAAAACGGTAATGAGCGTGCTGGATACGATCGCAAGAACCAGATAGAGCATGGAATTAAGATCCCTCTTTTCGAGTGTTTTTCAGCCGGCATATTATAGCATGCATGTCCTATATATGTCAAAAAGTTTGTGCCGCGCGCCTGTTCAGCTTGTCAATAATGCTTAGAAACGGTATAATAATATCGGATACCCAATGACACATAAAGGAGAGCACTATGGACTGGCAGAACTTGTTTTTCATGGAAAATGAACAGCCTCTGGACAGATTTCCCGAGGGAATCAGCAATACCGCGATTTTCAGAACCATGGCTTTTGTCGGAGACAGCCTGTCCTCGGGCGAGTTTGAGTCGAGGGGCGCGGACAATTCGAAAGGCTATCACGATTATTTTGAATATTCGTGGGGACAGTATATCGCGCGCAAAAACGGCCTGACCGCCTACAATTTCTCGCGCGGCGGCATGACGGCAAAGGAATATATGACCTCCTATGCGGACGCGAACCGCTTTTTCCAGCCCGAAAAAGCCGCGCAGGCATACGTCATTGCGCTGGGTGTGAACGATATTTTAAATGCCGGTCAATCCGTCGGCTCAATTTCGGATATCGATCTTGAAAACTACAAAAACAATAAGGACACCTTTGCGGGCTATTATGCCGCGATCATCCAAAGATACAAAAAGCTTCAGCCGAGGGCCAAATTCTTTTTGATCACCATGCCCAAGGGCGAAAGAGGAGCGAAGAGAAACGAGCTGGTTCTTGAGCACAGAGCGCTTTTATACGCCCTTGCCGAATTTTTTGAAAATACCTATGTGATCGACCTTTACCAGTACGGTCCGGTCTATGACGAGGAATTTGGAAGGCGCTTCAATCTCTACGGACACATGAATCCCATGGGCTATATTTTTACGGCTAATATGGTGGATGCGTACATCGATTATATCATCCGCAAAAATCCGGAGGATTTTTATCGCGTTCCCTATATCGGAACGGAGCTTGAATAGACAGAAAAAAGCGAAGCAGGCGGATTGCTTCGCTTTTGTGCCTGTTATTTGGCTTTTTGGTCCGCATCGATCGTTTTTCCGAAGACGAAGAAGCGGTCGTAGAGGAATTCCGTCACGAAATTCACGATCATGGTTCCGACGAGCACGAGATATTCGTTCATGCCTGCGCCGGTTAACGCATCCGTCCACCACGTGGAAAGAGGCGTAAAGACGACGTAGAACAGCGCCACCTTGGTCATGGCGACGGGAATATTGCCCGCGGAGTGGAAGGTGAATTTTCGGTTGAAGGTGAAATTCCAAAGAACCGACAAAATCAGCGACGCCAGATAGCTGAGCCAATGGGGCGCATAGGTGAGCTCTTCTAAAAGCGTAAACGACAAAACCTGTATAATGCCCGCGCTTACAGAGAAAAGAAGGAACTTTAAGGAACGCATGAGCTCCTTTTTGCGTGTGTTCATAATTTCGCCTCCTTGGATAGGATGATTGATTATAACATATCAATTGCAAAAATGCCACAATAAGATCATAAAGCACGGAGGGAAGGAATCATGAAAATCTATATTTCAGTGGATATGGAAGGTATCAGCGGCGTAAACAGCCCGGATTATGTGCTGAGAAGCTCGCATTTATATCAGACAGGGCAAAGGCTTATGACGGAGGATGTGAACGCCGCAGTGCGCGGCGCGTTTGATGCGGGCGCGGACGAAGTGATCGTTGCGGACATGCATGCGGCAAGCGGCAATATTTTGGTTGAGCAGCTGGATCCCCGCGCGCTGTTTTTAGCGGGAACGCCGCATCAGCCGAGATTTCCCTTTATGGATGAAAGCGTGAACGGCATGTTTCTTATTGGGTATCATGCGATGGCGGGCACGCTGCATGGGAATTTAGAGCACACCATGTCGTCGGCTTCGTGGTTTCAATATGTTGTAAACGGCGTGCCGTTTGGTGAAGTGGAAATCGACGCGGCGATTGCGGGCGAATGCGGCGTGCCGGTTGTGATGGTTTCGGGCGACGACAAGCTGTGCGAGGAAAGCAGAAAAATGCTCGGAAACATTGAAAGCGCCATGGTCAAGCAAGGCTTGGGCCGCCAAAGCGCATTGTGTCTGTCGCCCGAATACGGCAGAAAACGCGTGTATGAGAGCGCAAAAAGGGCGGTCGAGCGTCTGAAAAACGGCGAGAAATTCGAACTTTTCAAAGTAGAATCGCCCGTCAGCGTACAGACCACCTATAAAATGGTGCCCGACGCGGACAGAGCCAATGTTTACGGCACGCGACGCATCGACGGATACACTGTGGAAGAAACAAGGAGCAGGATGGCGGATTTCTACGGCGGGATCTGGAAGGAATTCGGCGTAGAGAAGAAGATATAAGAAAAAAGTCCCGACCGTTTTTTACAGCGGTCGGGACGAATGTTTTATTGGCTTAAAAACTCCACGAAATAGTCGTGGTTTTTTTTGTAATTCACATTTTCAAACATGCCGCCGTTATCGGTATAGGTGCCGCTTGCGGGCAGGCGGGTTTGATCGGGGACGCCGCCTGTAACGGCCTTTAAAGCGATCGAGGCGATTTCCAGAGCATTCATGTTGGTGTCGATTTCGTTAAACGCCGCTTTCGCCGCGTTTATGAGGCGCAGGGGATGCTGTTTGGCTTGGGAAAGAACGGCCGAGAGCACCTTGCGCTGACGGCTTGTTCTTTGGTAGTCGCTGCCTATGCTTCGGATTCGGGCATAGCCAAGCGTTTGCAGGCCGTCCAGATGCAGGCTTTCGCCGCCCCTTGCAAGGAGCTCGGACTGATAAAGCTGATAGCCCTCGTCATAGGGCATGACGCCCTTTTGGACGTCCATATAGAGAAGACCGCCCACGTTTTTGTTGATTTCCTCGGCCTCGGCGTCGGTGACGGATAAAGTAACGCCGCCGAGCTTATCAATGATTTTCGGGAAGCCGTCGTAGTCCACCATCGCGTAGCGGGTGATGTTCAGACCGAAATTCGAATTGATGGTTTTTAAAAGCAGCTCAATGCCGCCATAGGCATAGGCGGCGTTCAGGCGGTGGGTTCCGCTTTTTCCGGGAATGGTTACGCCGGTATCGCGCAGAAGCGAGGTCAATTTGATTTCGCCCTTTTTGACGGAGGCAATAATCATGGTGTCTGAACGGCTGGTGCCCACGGAATCCATATCCACGCCGACAAGCAGCACATGAACATAGCCGCCCGGAAGCTCGTTATCGGCCAGATACATGCTCTTTGAGCGCGAACCGAAAACGCCCACGGGCAGAAGGTACAGAAGGAAGGAAAAAGCAAGAAGGCAAGCGAAAAGGAGGGCGAAGGCTTTCAAAAGAAAATGCTTCTTTTTTCTTTTCGGTGCAGCGTCGTTTATTTCTTCCGGCTCCTGATATCCCTTGGGCGCGTGAACGGGCGTTTCGAAGAAGAATTTGAAAAGAGAAGATTTTTCTTCCCTTCTGCTTTCCTCGATTCGCTTATCGCGCGCTGTATTCTCTTTCCTTTGGGCTTCTTCCGGTCTTTTTCGTTTGCCCGGCCGATCGTAATACACGTGATTTTCCTCCGACTGCTTGGATAAGTAAGGGCTGCCGCCATATAAAACAAGCGGCAGCCCGAAAAGGGTAGAAAATTAGACCTTGCTGTTCTTCTTGATGAAATCGATGACTTCGTTGACTTCGCAGAACGCCATGCAGATGACGGTGTCGGCGCCGCCGTAGTAAATGGCGATGCGGCCGGTATCCGCGTCGGCGAGGGCTGCGCAGGGGAAGGCAACGTTCGGAACGTCTCCGACCTGCTCGTACAGCTTCTGGGGCGAAAGCAGGTAAGGCTCGGTGCGGTACAGAACCTTCCAGGGCTGCTCGAGGTCAAGCAGAGCTGCGCCGAAGGAATATACAAAGCCGTTGCAGCTGGTGAGAACGCCGTGGTAGAAAAGCAGCCAGCCTTCGTCGGTTTCAATCGGGATGGGGCCTGCGCCGATCTTGGTGGACTGCCAGCCGCCGTTGGGAGCCATTACGTGGCGATGCTTGCCCCAGTACACGAGGTCGGGGGACTCGGAATAGAAGATATCGCCGAAGGGGGTGTGGCCGGTGTCGGAGGGACGGGAGAGCATGGCGTAGTTGCCGTTGATCTTTCTGGGGAACATAACGCCGTTGCGGTTAAAGGGCAGGAAGGCGTTTTCCTTCTGGGTGTAGGTTTTGAAGTCCTTGGTGGTGGCTACGCCGATGGTCGGGCCATGGTAGCAGTTGCACCAGGTGACGATGTGCTCGCCGTCGATTTCACAGCAGCGGGGATCGTAGCCGTAGATGAACGGGCCGACTTCGCCTTCGATGGGGTTGACGAGGTTAAAGGGCTCGTGATCGATGTCCCAATGGATGCCGTCCTTGGAATGGGCGGAGTGAATGCGCATTTCGCGTCTCTTGTCGTCGCAGCGGAACACGCCGGCGAACTCGCCGTTAAAGGGAACTACGGCGCTGTTGAAGATGGAGTTGGAGCAGGGGATGGCGTCGCGCTGAACGATGGGATTCGCGCTGTAGCGCCATACTACGTCAGTGCATCCCTCGGGCTTGTTCTCCCACGGGATATTGGGAAGCGCTTTACCGATGATCTTGGCCATGTCGTTTCCTCCTAAAAATACTAATGTATCTTAATTTACTTAAGAATTTCAGAAATGATGTTGTTGAGCCAATCGCCTTCGAACAGCTCGATCATGCCTTTGTCGCAGGCCGCGGCCAGCTTGGGGTTGATGGGCATGCGTGCGCCGATTTCGGTTCCGATGATCTTCTTGGCTTCTTCAAGCTTGCTTTCGCCGTAGAGCTCGATTTTCTTTCCGCAGTCGGGGCACTCGAGATAGCTCATGTTTTCAACGACGCCCAGAACAGGGATGTTCAGCATGCCCGCCATATTGACGGCCTTCTGAACGACCATCTGCACAAGCTCCTGTGGGGAGGTGACGACGACCATGCCGTCTACGGGGATGGACTGGAAGACGGTCAGCGGAACGTCGCCGGTTCCGGGAGGCATGTCGATAAACATGATGTCGATGTCGCCCCAGTTGACGTCGGTATAGAACTGCTTGACCGTGCCTGCAATGACGGGGCCGCGCCAGATGACGGGATCGGTCTCGTTTTCAAGCAGGAGGTTTACGCTCATCACCTTGATGCCGGTGGCGGTGACGGCGGGAACGAGCGCCTCGCCGTCGGCGGTGGCGGGCTGAGTGAATTTGTACATTCTCGGAATGGACGGGCCGGTGATGTCCGCGTCCAGAATGGCGGTTTTATAGCCCATGCGCTGAGCAAGCGTCGCAAGAAGGCCGGTGGTCAGGGATTTGCCTACGCCGCCTTTTCCGGATACGACGGCGACCGCTTTTTTGATCATGGATTTGTCGTTGGCTTTTTCTTTCTGAATGCCGCCCTTGCTTTCGCAATCGAGCGTGCAGGTATCGCAATTGTGGGTACACTCGGACATGGTTATATCTCCTTTAATATGGTTTAAATACACGGATCAGGGAAAAGCAAATTCCCTGCTTTCTCATTATAACACTTCTTTTATGAAATCTCAAGACTGATTCTGCGTTTCTTCTTCAAAGGGCTTTCTTATGATGATTTCGCTTTCCTTCATTTCCATGCGCACGCGGTTGCCCTTAACGCCTAAGCGCTTGAGCATGTCAGAAGGCAATTGCAGGCGGCCCGCCTTATCCATAACGACATACTCGTCCTGAACCTCGCTCACGTCCGTCATGGCGGAAATGTCGCTTAATCTTGCAAGATAGCTTTCCTTCATGATGCGTTCGGAGGAAATTTTGCCGTCGCGGATCGCGACCACGCGGTTGACCTTTTTGGCAAGCAGCTGGTCGTGGGTGACAATCACGATGGTAACGCCGCTGTGCTTGTTGATGTCTCTGAGCATGTCCAGAATATAGTCGCTGGTTTTCTGATCGACGGAGCCGGTCGGCTCGTCCGCAAGCAGAAGGCGCGGATGATTGGCAAGAGCAATGGCGATGGCCACGCGCTGCTGCTCGCCGCCCGACATGGTGGAAAGGCGGGCGTTTTTTCTGTGGGACAGCCCCACCATATCTAAAAGCATCCGCGCCCGTTCGCGCTTTTGCTTTTCGCCTGAAAACAGCATCGGCATCATCACGTTCTGAATGGATGTGAGATAGGGCAGCAGGTTTCTGGCGTTGTTCTGCCAAACAAAGCCGACGGTTTTTTGCTTGTATTCGACAAGCTGCTTATCGCTGAGCTTGAATAAGTCCTTGCCGTCCACAAGCAGCTTTCCGGCGGAGGGTCTGTCGAGGCCGCCCAGCATGTTCAGAAACGTTGATTTTCCCGAGCCGCTGTTTCCGATGATGGCCATCATTTCGCCGTAATCGACGGTCAGGTCAAGGCCCTGAAGCGCGAGCACTTCGATATCGGGCGTTTTATAGATTTTGACGAGGTTATCGCATTCGATGATATGTCCCGGCTTTTTACTCATCGTCATCACCTGCCACTTTTCCGTCTAAAATCTCGTAAACCCTGTCTCCGATTTCCATAAGACCGGTATCGTGCGTGGTCATGACGATGGTCACGCCTTCTTTTTCGATGAGGTCCTTAAAAATCTTGACCACGCGAAGACCGGTGTTTGTGTCAAGCTCGCCCGTCGGCTCGTCCGCAAAGATGACCTTGGGCTTGTGCGCGATGGCGCGGGCGATGGCGACGCGCTGCTGTTCGCCGCCGGAAAGCTCCTGAGGCATGTGGTTTGCGCGTTTGTCAAGGCCGACCATTTTGAGGCATTCGAGCGCGCGCTTGGCGCGGTTGCCCTTGAAGCGGGCCAGGCGCAGGGCGAACTCAATGTTCTCCTGCGCGCTCATCATGGGAACGAGCGCGACCGACTGGAAGACGAAGCCGATGTCGCGTCTGCGCAGCCGGGCTCTGCGCATTTCATCCATTTTGCAGATGTTTCTGCCGTTAAAGACGACTTTGCCGTTGGTGGGCTTGTCGAGCGCGCCCAGAATGTTGAGAAGCGTCGTTTTGCCCGAACCGCTTCGGCCCTTTAGAATGGTG
This sequence comes from Clostridia bacterium, assembly GCA_017522345.1. Lineage (GTDB taxonomy): Bacteria > Bacillota > Clostridia > Christensenellales > Aristaeellaceae > SFHK01. The sequence goes on from JAFWZN010000079.1 coordinate 10,490, forward strand.
AGCGCGCCGGCGGGGATATCCACGTCGATTCCCTTGAGCGCCCAGAACGTTTTGCTGCTGACCGGGAAAGCGCGCTTGATCCCGCGCGCCTGAATCATGTATCTTTGTTTATCCGCCATAATTTTCTCCTTATCCCCTCCGTCAGTCTTCGCCCAATTTCAGCGCCTGGGCAATCTTCATTCTCTTGACGATAATTCCGAGAATCATCATGCTCAGAAGCAGCATGCTGCCGACAACGGAGAAAAGCTGGGTTGTGGCCGTGATGTTCAAGGCATTGGTGAGCGGAAGCGCGTTGTCGAAGGAGGAATAGGCAATCTGAATCATCGGCATGAAGAGGGAGGAGGCAATAAAGCCGATTGCGCCGCCCAGCACGATGGAAACGACGGAGATCAAAATCTGCTCGTTTATGAGCATTGTGAAAATTTCCCGCATGCTCATGCCCATCGCGCGGTAAATGCCGAACTGCAATGTTCTTTGGCGGATGGACAAGATCCAGTACATCAAAAAGCCGATGATGCAAAGCGCGAGCACTACGATGAAGCCGACCGTCAGAACGCCGTTTAAGCTTTTGAGCATCGGGTCGTTCTTGCCCTCTACGATTTCCGCCTCCATATCGATAAATTTCGGGAATCGGATTTCGTTTTCTTCGGCGTATTCGTAGATAAAGCCGGCGTCGTCCTTAGCGTCGATCCATACTTCATAGGGGCGAAGGCCGAACGCGTCCTGCACCTGAGAAAGATTTGCGACGATTAGATAATTGGGCGATTCGCGATAGATGCCGTCTGTGCCCTTTCGGTATACAAAGGGCTGATAACCCGGCCAGTAGTCCACAAAGCCGTAGACAATGCCTCGGCTGGAATCCTTGGCGGTGTTTTGATAATTGATGACGTCGCCGACCTCGAAACCGTACTGGTCGCGGAAGTTGGAGGAAAGCAGCACGGCGCGGGCGTTATAGGCCATGGCGTTTAAGAAATGATAGGGATGCTCGGGATAAAGCGACAAATCAAAGTAGGCCGTTTTTCCGAAATCGTCCGTATCGATTGCAAAAAGCAGGATGTTGTTGACCGTTCCGCCCGAAACGGAGGCGTTGATTTTGTCGTTTCGGTATACGCGCGCGGCGCTTTGAACACCGTCCATTGTTTCATAAACACCGAAATCCGGTTCGTAGTAGATGAGATCCAACGAGGGATTCTGTTGCACCTGTTCGGAGTTGGACGACCATGATTCGCGAAGCACGATGTCCGCGCCGGAAAGATAGCGGATGTTTTTTTCGCCGTTTTCGTTGATGGTGCTGGCCGTCTGGGCGTTGAACACGCCAAGGGCGATGGTCATGATTAAGAAAATCATGATGAAGTCCTGATTGCTGCGCTGCCTTAAAACCTTCAAAAACGACGCATACAATGCGGGCGACCAGAAGCGCTTGAAAAGGTGGTAAACGACGGTGATCAGCGCGGGAATGACGCGGATGGCAAGAAGGCCCGCGCCGATTATGAAAAGAGACGAGCACAGCAGCAAAAGAGGATCGGGCATTTCGCCCTGAAGAATCCTCTGCGCAATCATTTCCTTCTGGTTGTTAAAGGAATAAAGGCCGTAGATCGATACGCCCAGCGCGATTACGTCCAAGAATGCTTTACGCCAAAGGGGCTTTTGCTTTCGGTTCTTTTTCTGCTTCTGCGTGACGATGGAGCCTCTGGTATATTTTCTGACCGGGAAAACCATGGCGATCACTGCGATCAGGCATCCAGCAAGGGCGTACAGAATGGGCGTCAGAGTGACTTCAATCGGCAGGGCGCGGCGGGAGACGAACTCTAAAAACGCATTGGCGGAGCCCAACACCTGCGTAATCAATACGCCCAGCGGAACGCCCGCTATGAAGGAGACGACGTTTAAAAGAATGCTCTGAGTAAAATAGACGCCCAAAATCTGGCGATTTTTAACGCCTCTGCTTTTAAGAACCGCGATTTCCGCCGCTTCCGTTTCCAGAATCTGGCGGGAAACCATGAAGATAAAGGCGATCAGCAGGATGTAAATCGGAGCCTGAAGCACCCAAAGGGTTACGCCGACCTTGCTTTTCATCTTGATGTGTTCGTTTAGAATATTCTCAAAATAGGTTGAGATGGTAATGAATTTGTCGTCCTTGTCGATTGCGGACATTTCTTTTATGACCGACTGCATGCTGCTTGCGTTTCTTGAAAGCATGCTGTGCGCATCCAGCACCTCGTACCACGCGGCGTTTAAAAGAAGCTTGGAGCCGTCGAAGACAAAAAGCTCGCGAAAAATGTCTTCGGGCATCATGTATTCGGATTTGTAGTGCTTGGGCTGTCTGACCCAATAGGTGTCGGACGTATCGAGAATATCGTATACGCCGACCACCTCGACCGTGACCGGAACGCCGTTTTTGTCCGTATATTTGGGGAAGGTGCGCCTTTCGCCAAGCAGCACGTTCAGGTCAATCAGCGCGGTTTGGCTTACGACAACCTCGATGACGCCGTCTTCGCGGATTTTATCCGAATACATGCGTCCGGCGATGATTTTGGCGTGCTTGTCAAGATCGGTCAAGGAGCCGAGAGCGGCGTTTTTATAGTAGGTATCGTCTCGGACAATTTCGGGGTTGTTGGCGGCGACGGGGGTGTAGAGGTGACAAATCTGATAATGCGCCTTTACGCCGTATTTCTCGGGCAGGGAATGCGCCAGGGTCTCGTATTTTTGAACGATGCCGTTTTTTTGCTGCGTGCCGCCGAAGGAAAAGATGATGTTTCCAGGATAGGAATTGCGGCTTAACAGATAAGCGTCCATATCGTCGTTCAGCATGCGCTGCATGACCGCGTTGGAGTACAGGGGATTGGAGCAAGCGATGCTGACCAAGAGGATGTTTCCGATCAAGAGAGCCAAAAACATCCATTTTTTAGAGGCGATTTTTCGGAAAATGAATCGCAGCATGGTTGCTTACTCCCTCCTATCTGTCGATGATCAGCTTTTCGCCGTCTTTAACGCCGTCAATCAGAATGACGCCTGTCTGCTGGCTTCCGAAGGCGAAGCCGACATATCTTTTGGAAACCATTCCGTCTTCGGAAAGCTTATATACATGATATCTGCCGTTATGCTGCGTGATTGCTTCGCGGTCAACCACGAAAACGTCCTCGAGATACTGAGCGTAATAAGAGACCTGAGGACTGGTCTGCGTTTTAATGGGGCCGGAGAACGAATCGACGCGGATATACGCGAATTTATCGCCGCTTCCGCCCGGCTGCGCCATGGGGCAGGCTACGACGCGTCCTTTGCCGAATACGCGGCTGTCCGCGCGGCCGACGGATACCATGACCTCCATGTTGTAGCGCATGCGCCCCTGATCGTCGTTTGCTCTGTACATGATGACGCTCGGATCATAGGCTTTCAGCAGCTGGGTTCCGGAAGAAACCCACTGAAGCTCGCGCAAATATGTGATTTCGCTGATAATGCCGTTGAAATCGGCATAAATGCTGGTGTTTTCGTAGGTTTCCAGAAGCTCCTCAAGCGACTTTTTCTGATCGGAAATCTGATTTTCCGTCTCAAAGATGTATTTTTCGCGTTCGATCAGGATTTTTTCTTTTTCAAGAGATCGGATTTCGCGTTCGAAGGCGCTTTGCGCGCGGGCGATCTGCTCATCGGCCGACAGAAGCCTTTCTTCAAACTGCGCAAGCGTTCTTAAATAAGTCTCTTCGCTTTTTTGAATGTTCATCGTGCGGCGCGTGATTTCGACCTCGTCCCTTTGAATGGAGAAGGTGGCGATGAGATCGCCCACTTTGACTTCGTCGTTGCGCTTTACGTGGAAGGCGACAAACTGCGCGGCGGCGCCCTCATATTTCACCGTATATTCGTTGGGATAATAGGTCTGGACGGCGCCGTTTTGAAGCTTTTGAAAGGTGTCCTTTTTGACCTCCACGGTTTTATAGTTGGCGGCAGTTTCCTGCGTGAGGCTGGTTACGTCGATCAGATACTCGCTTGCGGAGGCGGAAAAGGTGAAAAGACACGCGATCAGGAGCGAGAAAATTCTAATTATCCGTGACATAAATCTTTTCTCCTTCCTCAAGTCCTTCCAGAACTACGCTGTATACGGAGTCCGGGTAATTTCTGATTTTTACTAAACGCTTGACGCTTTCGCCGTTTTCGCCCACGACGTAAACGTATTTTCCGTCGGCTCCGCTCAATACCGCGTTCTGGGGGATCAGAAGCTGATCGGGCAGATAATTATGAACAAGCATCAAACCAACGTATTGCCCGGGCTCAACCTCGTTTTCCCAGCCTTCGGGGCCGGTGAAGTTCATTTCGGCGTACACAACGTCGCCTACCAGAACTTTTGCGGCGTATTCGTCCTTATCAAGCTCAATGCGCTCTATGGTGTATTTCTTATTGCCGATCAGCGCATAGCTTCCGCCGTTTGCGCTTCTGAATGTAATTTCGGACACGGAGGGAGACATGATTTTCATGCGGCTGTGATCGGCAAGGAGGATAACGGTCTGATAGGCCTTTACGGCTGAACCCTTTGTAACCTCGATGCCGCGCGAAACGTATCCGTCGAAGGGCGCGATGATGGCGTCATTTGCCAAAATGTCGCTGAGACGATCAAGCGCTTCGCGGCTTTTGGCAAGGTTCATGCTTTGAATCTCTATGGCCTGCTCAAGATCCGTTTTCTTTTGAAGGATGTCAAGCTCCTTCAGGCGGATTTCATCGCCCGAGGCATTCTGCGCAATCAGCGCTTGCTTTTCAATCTCCAGAATCTGAATGTCGATTTCGGCAAGGCGGTTTGAATAGGCGTTGGACGCCTCCGTCCGCGCAATCGATTCGGCCAAGGACTCGGCTTGTTCGCGTTCGGCATCCAGATTCAGCGTCACAAGACGGTCGCCCGCATGAACGAAATCGCCCGGCAGCACGTTTACTTCGTCTACTATGCCGTTTACGTTGAAGCTGAGCTCCTCCGTATAGCAAACGGTGAATGCTTCATACAATTTGGGCGTGGCATGGTCGCCTCTTATGACCGAAGCGATGTCTCTTGCGACGCCTGCTGCGGGAAGAAGCTCAGGCGCGGCAAATTCGGCCTTCTCCTGAGCGCAGCCGGACAGGAGAAGAGAAATGAAGGCAAGAAGGAGAAATGCGAGGCGTTTTCTTTCGTTTCTCATCCGACGATTACCTCCTCGCCCTCTTTAAGGCCTTCAACGACCTCGTAATATTTTCCAACCTTGAGGCCGACTTTTACTTTCTTATACGTCTTCATGCCGTCTTCGCCCAGCACATAGGCGATGGATTCGCCGTTTGCCGAGGAAATTGCGTCCTCATGCACAATCAAAACGTCCTTTCTTGAATCCAGAACGAGTTCGATTGAGCCCTTGTCGTTGTCCTCAAGCTCAAGCGCGGGCACGACGAGGATGAGATAGGCGTTTGCGCGTTTACCGATTTCGCGCACGCCGGGATCAATGCCGTATTCGGCGGGATCAATGACGATTGCCTCATAATCGGTCTTGTTGCAGGTGATGATATGGCTGTCGCCCGGTTTGAAAAGATCCCATCTGTCGGAGGATGCGCTGAACAGGGACATTGATGCGTCAACGACAGTCGCAGACCGCTCCTTTTCGTCGGAAACCGAGGATTCGGTGTATTTTCTGACATAGGTCACCGTTCCGTCGATCGGAGAAATCAGCTGTCTTTTGCGCTTTAACTCGTACGCTTCCTGAAGCTCCATTTCGTATAGGTAAATCCGATCCCGATAATCCTTTTCGGTCAGCGCGTAGGATTCGGTGATATCGTCAACCGCCTCCTGCAATTTAGCGGGATCGGCGGCGTATAGGATCTTTTGCCGCTCGATGGCGAGGTTTTTGTCCATGAACAGATGCTCAATGGATAGCTTTAATGAATCAATATTGAAATTGAGATCGCGGATTACATCGTCCACGCCGTCCATGCGAAGCTGACCCAGCACCTGCCCCTTTTTCACGACGTCGCCGGCCTGAACATAGATTTCATCTATGTATTCGCCGCTTACGCCGAAGGAGAGCTGGATTTTCTGAATCGGAATATAGGTGCAGCTGACGCGCTGGGTGAGGGAGAGGTCTCCGCGCGTGACATAGGAGAGATTGAATTGTTCGGTTTCCGTTTCGACGAGCAGGGGCGCGTTTCTTCTGATTTCCTCTTTGGGGAGAAGCGAACAGGCGGTCAGAAGGACGGAAAGCGCGAAACACAAAAGCCTTTTCAGATGCTTCATTTATTCTTCCTCCCCTTCGAACAGGTTTTCGATGGCAAGCTTTGCTTTGTAGATTTCGTTTCGGCTTTTGCCCGTTTCGCTTGCGCGCGCCAAAGCCTCGCGCATGGAAAGGCCTTCAAGCAGCGCGTCAAGAAGGATGTGCTCGGCCTTAAGCTCGGCTCTTTCCTTAGGCTTTTTTTGAACGAGGCTCGTATCCAGAACGATGCAGTATTCACCCTTTTCGACATTGGGATTTGACCGCATTTCGTTCAGAACTTCGCCCGCGCCGCCCCGCAGGATTTTTTCGAACTTTTTGGTCAGATCGCAGCACACGCACACGCTTGCGCCGGGCAGCGTTTTTTCGATCATTTCAACAAGCTGAACTACGCGGTGAGGAGATTCGTAAAGGACGGAAACGGGAATGCCCGTCTCCAAAATAGACAATAGCTTTTCTTTAAGCGGCTTATTTTCCCGCGGAAGGAAGCCGTAGAACGCAAATTCCCTCGAATCAAAGCCCGAAACGGACAGCGCCGTGACGACGGCCGACGGGCCGGAAACGGGAATGATTTCAATGCCCGCCTCCCATGCGGCGTTTACCAGCGTTTCGCCGGGGTCGGAGATGCCGGGCGTGCCCGCATCGCAGGTCAAGCAGACGGTCAGATCTTCCGCCAGCATTCTTTCGATCACGCCGTCGGATTTCTGATCCTCGTTGTGCCTGTGCAAAGACATCATCGGCTTTTTTATGCCGATAAACTGCGTAAGCTTCATCGTTACGCGCGTATCCTCCGCGCAGATTAAGTCGCACGCCGAAAGCGCCTCGGACATCCGGGGCGTTAAGTCGTTTAGGTTTCCAATCGGCGTCGCCACTACAAAAAGCTTTGCCATGTTATTTCCTTTCAAGCGTATATGCTAATTCGTTCCCGATCACAAAGCGGTCGATCACCTTGTGCGTTTCCGGAATTTTTTCCTCAAACCACTCGGTATAGTGCCTTTCCATGCCTACCTTTTTGCCGCCCAGCGTTTGTGTGGGGAAGGTTACGAGCATGTAGCGGCTTTTGATATTTTCTAAAAGCGCCTTTGCCGCGCCGGTTTTCTGCGTTTCAAGCACGGGAAGGAGCTTCATCATAAGCGTGATGTCCGCTTCCTCCTCGGGCGGGTTCAAAATCAGATCCTGCGCCTTCGCCCTCGTATTCCACTTAAAAAACTGTGCGCATTCGTTTATAAGCTGTGCGCAGCCGGCGTGAATATCGAGGCCGAGAACGTTTGTATAGCCCATTTTGCCTAAAAAAATGGGGTTGATGCCGCAGGCAAGATCAAGAATCGTTTTAAGCTCCTCGCAGGCGGAAAACGCGCGGGCATACAATTTTTCTGCAATCTGAACGCGCTCTCTGGTGGAGGAATGATACAGCATCGCGCGAACAAACGCATCCTCATCGCCCGCCATCCATTCGCTGAGCGCCTTTTTGGCGTTTTTGAGTTCATCGGGCGATATGAACGCGCCGGTGATGGCGTGCAGATGGGCTCTTGCGGCCTTGTCCGCGTCCTTCAGCTTTCCGTGCCGCTTTGTTTGCTCAAAAAAGGCGTTTTTTACCGTGTCCGGGCAGATGTCCGCGTATTTTTTGGATGTCAGCAAATCGCTTAATGCTTTTTCCGTCCTATTGTCCATTTCGAATCTGCTCCATAAGCCGCCCGTAAAAGCGGAGATTGTGCGCGGTTGCCAGACGCAGCGCCTGACTGTCGCCGACCTTGAAAAGGTGAGTCAGATACGCCTTGGAATAATTTCTGCAAAGCGCGCAGTCGCACGTTTTGTCCACGGGCTCAGCGCTTCTGATGTGCTCGTCGTCCATGGCGTAGTGAAAATGATAGAATTTGCCGTCCGGAACAAAAACGCCATCCGGCGTATCCATGCCGTCGTTAAACACATACAGCCGCTGGTGGCGCGCTTCTCTTGTGGGAATCACGCAGTCAAACAGCGAATAGCCCATTTTGACGAGGTTTACGATTTCCTCGGGTCTTCCTACGCCCATGGCGTATTTGACCTTATTGTCCGGCATGGCGTCCGCCGCCATTTGAAGAACGTCGTAAAGGATTTTGCCGTTTTCATCGGTCGGCCAGCCGCCAAAACCGTAGCCGTCAAAGCCGATTTCTTCAAGGCGCTTTCCGCATTCCATGCGAAGGGCTGCATTTCTTCCGCCCTGAACGATGCCGAACAGAAGGGGCTTGGGCCCTTTGACCGTTTTCACCAGCCGGTCGTATTCCTCGCGGCAGCGTTTGCCCCATTTGATCGTGAGGTTTACGCTTTTCTCCTGCGCTTCGATCGGATCGTCCGGGTGCGTGCACAGATCCAGCGCCATCATGATGTCGCTTCCGTACATAAACTGCGCCTGAATGCACTTTTCCGGCGTGAAATGCATTTTCTCCTGTCCGCGATCGGGACGGAACAGGATTTCCTTTTCACGGATTTCTCCGTATTCCGCATTTTCTCGGATCATGGAATACAGCTGAAATCCGCCGGAATCGGTTAAAATCGCGCCCTTGAAGCCGGTAAAAGCGCGCAACCCGCCGAGCGACTTGATCAGCCGCGCGCCGGGTTTGGAATACAGGTGATAGCTGTTCATTTCAAGGCCGTGAAGGCCCGCGTCATATACGTCCTCAAAGCCCGCTGCGCGCACGGCTCCGTACGTCGCATCCGGGAAAAACGCGGGCAGGCGAACTTCGCCCGAGGGCAGATTCAGTCGGTCGATCATTGAGATTAAATCCTTTCGGCAATACGAAGCGTCGCGCTGCGCGCGCGCGGGTTTTCTTTGAGCTCCTCTTCGCCCGAGACAATGGGCTTTCGGGTGATGATTTTTATCATGGGCTTTTTTCCGCACACGCACACGGGAAAGTGCTTCGGGCACGTGCAGGGATTCTGAAGCGTCTGATAGGCGTTTTTAACGAGTCTGTCTTCCAGAGAATGGAAGGCGATAATGCAGATGCGTCCTTCGACGTTCAGCATCTTAACAAAATCGTTGATGGCGGGCGTGAGCGGCTCAAGCTCGTCGTTGACCGCGATCCGAAGCGCCTGAAACGTGCGCCTTGCGGGATGGGAATTGTCCTTTGCGCGGAATTTTTTCGGAATCGCCGCGTCGATGATGGAAACAAGCTGGCTTGTGGTTTCGATGGGAGAAAGCTTTCTTCTGTCCACGATCACGCGCGCAATCTGAACCGCCCAATTTTCCTCGCCGTAATCGCGCAGAATCCGGGCGATATCCTTCTCGTCCCACTCGTTTACGATGTTACGGGCGTTAAACGGCTGGTATACGTCCATGCGCATGTCCAGAGGCGCGTCGTCGTGATACGAAAATCCTCTTTCGCGCGCGTCCAGCTGATAGCTTGAAACGCCCAAATCCAGTAGCACGCCGTCCACCTTGGAAACGCCGATTTCATTAAGCAGCATTTTCGCATCATGGAAATTCCCGTGAATGAGCGTCACATTCTTAACTTTATCGGGACACACCCGTGAAAGCTTTTCGGAGGCGGCGCGAAGCGCATCGGTATCGCGGTCGATGCCGATGAGCCTGCCGGTCGTCAGGCGTTTTAAAATTTCGCTCGAATGTCCGCCGCCGCCGAGCGTTCCGTCTACGTAAATGCCGTCGGGTTTAATGCTTAAGCCTTCCAGACATTCGTTCAGCAATACCGATTTATGGATAAATTCCGTCATTTGATCCGTCCCTTTTTGAAGCAATAATGAATGACGCTTTTCTGAAGCCTTCCCCTGGAGGGGAAGGTGTCTCGGCTTTGAGCCGAGACGGATGAGGTGGCGCTAACTTTAATTTCCAATGATACTAAGAGCAGATATGAAATCAGCGACCGGCGGGACGGGAAACTCGTCCCCTACGGCGGAATTGTATGTTTTTTTCGTTATCGCTGCCTCTTATTCCGTAGGCGAAGCCTTTCGGCCTGCCGCTTCCTTTACAGGCATCCCTTGTCTTCCGGCAGAAGCAGATTCCGAACATCGCCTGCAAGGTAAATGCTGCCGGCGGCAACCACCACGCCGTCTTTTCCGGCAAGGCCGCGGGCGTGACGCAAAGCGTTTTCCACGCCTTCTACGGCGATCGCATTTTTATAGTAATTCTGAAGCTCTTTTGCATGAACCGCGCGGGGCCAGTTGACGTTGGTTGTCACGACATAATCGGAAAATTCCTTGAAGATGGACGCGCAGGCCTCCACCTGCTTATCCTGCATCATGCCGGTTAACAGCACGACGGGCTTACCTTGCACATACGCGTCCAGATACCGCTTGAGCGCATGCGCGCCCTGCGGATTGTGCGCGCCGTCGATCAGCACGTTTTCAATCCATTCAAGGCGGCCCGGCCAGACGGCTTTTTCGACGCCCTTGACCGCTTTTTCCATATTGACGCCGAGGCGGTCGAGAACGTTTAATGCGATCGCGGCGTTTTTCTGCTGATGCTCGCCCGGGAGATTGCCCTTTACGCGCGTAAATCCGTTTGCCGGAAGCTCGACTGCGATTTCGAAGGAGGCTTTGTCCTGACTGAGCGTATGGATGATGCCCGTTTCAAAAAGCGGCGCATGCACGCTTCTCGCCTTTTCCCGAAAAACGCGCATCACGTCTTCATCCTGCGAAAGCACGACGGCGGGAACGCCCTGCTTCATGATGCCGGCCTTTTCGCCCGCGATTTCTGAGAGCGTGTTTCCAAGCTTCGACATGTGATCCATGCCGATTGCACAGATGGCGCAGACAGCCGGGGTTAAAACATTCGTAGAGTCGAGCCGTCCGCCCATGCCGACCTCCATGACGGAAAAGTCGGCCTGTTTGTCTGCATAGTACAGGCATGCGCAGGCGGTCAGAAGTTCGAAGGTGGTGGCGTAAATTCCCCTTGCAAACAGGCTCTCGGCGGCCTCGCGCACGCGGGAGGCAACGTCGATCAAATCTGCATCTGAAATGGGCGCGCCGCCAAAGCGGATGCGCTCGTTAAAGGCGCAAAGATAGGGAGAAGTGAAAAGGCCGGTTTTATAGCCGCATTCGCGAAGCGCCCGGTCGATCATGGCGCAGGTCGAGCCTTTTCCGTTTGTGCCCGCCACGTGGATGATGCGCCCCATTCGCTTATCGGGGCGTCCGAGGGCTTCAAGCAGCGCCTTTGTGTTTTCAAGTCCGTTTTTTTCGCCCTTCCAGCGCGCGCCGTTGATCCAGTCGGCGGCGGCCTGAGCGGTTTCAAAACGAGTCATCTTCATAAAACCTTCTTTGTATTACAGCTTCATGGGCGCAAGGCCGACCTTTTTGCGAACCTTGAGCATGGTTCTGTAGGCGATGGACTGAGCGCGTTCGCGGCCGTCTACCATGACGGATTCAAGATACGCCTTGTCCGCGGAAATGCGGTCGTATTCCTTCTGAATGGGTTCGAGCACGCTGATGACCGCGTCGGCCACCGCATCCTTGAAAACGCCGTAGCCGCGTCCGTCGTATTCATTCGTGATTTCGTCCATGGTCTTTCCGGTGAGTGCGCTCATGATGGACATGAGGTTCGAGATACCCGCGTGGTTTTCGGGGTCGAAACGAACCATGTTGTCGCTGTCGGTGACGGCGCGGCGCATTTTCTTGCGGATGATTTCGGGCTTGTCGAGGATGGCGATATAGGTGTCCTCGGGATCGGACTTGCTCATCTTTCTCGTGGGCTCCTGAAGGCTCATAACGCGTGCGCCGACCTTGGGAATATAAGGCTCGGGCACGACGAACACATCGCCGTAAATGGCGTTAAAGCGCTGAGCGAGGTCGCGCGCAAGCTCCAGATGCTGCTTCTGATCCGCGCCGATGGGAACCAAGTCGGTCATATAAAGAAGGATGTCGGCCGCCATGAGCGTGGGGTAGGCAAACAGGCCGCAGTTGATGTTGTCGGCGTGCTTTGCGCTCTTGTCCTTAAACTGGGTCATGCGGGACAATTCGCCCATGTAGGTGAAGCAGTCTAAAATCCATCCGAGCTCGGCATGCTGGGGCGCCTGACTCTGGAAATAGATGATGTTCTTTTCGGGATCCAAGCCGCTGGCGAGGAAAATGGCCATCGTGCGCAGGCAAGCCTTTCGAAGCTCGGCAGGGTTCTGGCGAACGGTGATGGCGTGAAGGTCCACGATGGAATAAAGGCAGTCGTATTCGTTTTCAAGCAGCTTAAAATTGCGAAGCGCGCCGATATAATTTCCGAGCGTCAGATTACCGGTCGGCTGAATGCCGGAGAATATGCGTTTTTTGGGCGTCTGATTGTTTTCCATGATAATTTCCCCCTATATAAAGCTGAATGCATAAATTGCTATTCTATATTATACACCACAAATATGCGAAAGAAAAGAGAAAATGAAAATTTAAGAAGCGAGACACAGAATGTGAAACAAAAAAGCGTTGACAAAGAAGGTATAATGAATTAAGCGGCATTTCGCGTACCAAAAGGCTCCCTCCGGGAGGGAGCTGGCGGCGAAGCCGACTGAGGGAGAAAGCGGGGGAAAAGCTTGAATGAAGAGAAGGATTCATCCGAGCACAAAGTCTGTTGTTCAAACCGACAGCGCAGGCAAACTTTACGCATTCTCCTTCCGTCGCGGCTGCGCCGCGCCACCTTCCTCTCGGAGGAAGGCTTTTGGCTTCGCAGGTTATTGATAGAGCGGATGTCCAAAGGGAGGTTTATATGTCGCTTCCGTATCAAAAGACGAATATTGATCATGCAAAAAACCTTCGAAAAAAGGCAACGCGTCAGGAGAGGCATTTGTGGTATGATTTTCTGAGCAAATACGAGATACGATTTCAGCGTCAGAAGGCGATCGACCATTTTATTGCGGATTTTTATTGCCATCGTGCAAAGCTTGTGATAGAAATTGACGGATCGCAGCATTTTTCTGAAGAAGGCAGGCGTATGGATCAGTTTCGGACAGAAATTCTCGAAGGATATGACCTCAAAGTGATTCGCTTTACCAACATGCAGATTGACAACAATTTCCGCGGAGTGTGCGAGTATATTGATTTGGTTGTAAAGCGCTTGACCGATGTTTGAAAATGCCGATGGAGAATCGAGAAGAATTTTATGAGGGCAAAAAACCGCCGCCCCGTTTGAGGCGGCGATTGAATTATTTGATGAAATCCATGATGAGAATGACCGCGCCCAGAATTCCGACATAGACGCTGAATACGCGAAGGCGGATTTTGCGGATCATGTAGAGCATGAATTTGATGGCGATGAGGCCTGAAATGAAAGCGACTGCGATGCCTGCGATGACAGGACCGATGGATTCCGTCAGCGCGGTGGCAGTTGCGCCTTCAAGGTCGAGGATATCCAGAAGAACCGCGCCCAATATGGCGGGGATGGACATCATGAAGGAGAAGTCCGCGACCTTTTTGCGGTTAAGGCCGGTCACAAGACCGCCCGTGATGGTGGAGCCGCTTCGGGACACGCCGGCAAAGGTTCCGATGCATTGCATAAGACCCATGGCGAGCGCGTCTTTGAACTTCACGTTCTTGTGCGTGGATTTACCTGCCGCGTGGTATTGCGCGAATTTGTCTGCAAGGAACAGGAAAATGCCCGTTACGAAGAACATCCACGGAAGCAGGGTTCTTGCCAAGCCGTCCAGCGTGTCTTCAAGGCCGGTCACCTTTAAGGCGAGGGCGTAGACGACGGTGGGAACCGTTGCGACGACCAGCCATTTAAAGTCCGACGCAAAGGGGTGGCGGATCATTTCGATGATGTTTTTCCTGTACATGATCAGAACAGCAAGCAGCGTTCCCACATGCAGAAAAATGGTGAACAGCTGAAGCGCGCCGCCTTCAAGGTTTACGTTCAGCCATTCGTTCAGAATCATAATATGGCCGGAGGAACTGACCGGAAGAAATTCCGTAAGCCCCTGAAACAGACCGATGAATATGGCGCTCAGCCAGGAAATGGTTTCCAATGCGCAGCCCTCCCGATTGGTTTGATGGCGTTTTGATACAAACGACGACCGGGACGTAAAACCCGTCCCCTATCGGATGAAAGGCGGGAAGGATGTTCCGCCTCCCGAAACATATCTATGCGAAAGGCGAAGCGTTTATCGCCTTTCGCATTTATTGTTTTATACTACGGCGTTTAAAAGTCTTCCGGGAACGTAAACGAGCTTCTTGGGCGCGTTGGTTCCGATCATGCGGAGGGCTTCCTCGTTTGCCATAAAATATTCGTTGGCATTTTCGCGGGTGAGGGTTGAGGGAACCATGATCCTTCCGCGAACCTTGCCATTGACCTGAACGGCGATTTCGATTTCGTCCTTGATAAGCGCCTTTTCGTCAACCTTGGGCCAAGGCATGCGCACAAGTTCCTGACCGAAGGAACACAATTCGCACATTTCCTCGGTGATGTGGGGCGCTACGGGGTTTAACAGCTGAATAAGCGTCTTGACTTCGCCGCGTGTGACATGGCCCTTTGAATACATCTGATTGACCAGCGTCATCATTTGAGCGATGGCGGTGTTGAACTTCATGCGTTCGTAGTCTTCCGAAACCTTCTTGATGCAGGTGTGAACGTCGAACGCCATGTCCTTCGAAATGCCTTCGTCGGTGGTCATGATTTCCATGAGCTTCCATACGCGGTCGAGGAAGCGGCGGCATCCGCGCGCGCCGTCGGTCTGCCACGGAATGGCCTGATCGAATGCGCCCATGAACATCTCGTACAGGCGGAACGCGTCGGCGCCCAGCTCGTCTACGACGTCGTCGGGGTTGATGACGTTTCCGCGGGACTTACTCATCTTCTCGCCGTCGGTGCCCAGAATCATGCCCTGCGCGGTGCGCTTCAAATAGGGTTCGGGCGTGTTGACAACGCCGATATCGTAGAGGAAGCGATGCCAGAAGCGGGAATACAGCAGGTGGCGCGTAACGTGCTCCATGCCGCCGTTGTACCAGTCGACGGGCATCCAGTAGTTGAGCTCCTCGGGAGAAGCAAAACAATTATCGTTGTGCGGATCGCAGTAGCGCAGGAAGTACCAGCTGGAGCCGGCCCACTGGGGCATGGTGTCGGTTTCTCTCTGCGCAGGCGCGCCGCACTTGGGGCAGGTGCAGTTTACAAAGCTTTCGATGTGCGCAAGCGGGCTCTTGCCGTCGGTGCCGGGACGGAAATCCTCAACCTCGGGAAGCTCCAAGGGAAGCTCTTCATAGGGAACAGCGACGGTTCCGCACTTTTCGCAGTGAATCAGCGGGATGGGTTCGCCCCAGTATCTCTGGCGGTTGAACGCCCAGTCCTTCATCTTGTACTGAACGCCGGGCTTGCCGAAGCCCTTCTTTTCGATTTCTTCCAGTACGCGGGCAATGGAGTCCTTTTTGTTCGTGTAGCCGTTTAAGAAATCGGAGTTGACCATTTCGCCGTCGCCGGTGTAGGCTTCCTTCTCGATGTCGCCGCCCTTGATGACTTCGATGATCTCGATGCCGAACTTTTTGGCAAATTCCCAGTCTCTCTGATCGTGCGCGGGAACGGCCATGATCGCGCCGGTGCCGTAGCCCATCATGACGTAGTCGGAGATGAAGATGGGAACGATCTTGCCGGTTAAGGGGTTGACGGTGGAAAGGCCTTCGATCTTAAGACCGGTCTTGTCCTTGACAAGCTGGGTGCGCTCAAACTCGGTCTTCTTGGCGCACTCCTCGCGGTAGGCGAGGATTTGGTCCATGTTGGAAATCTTATCGGCGTACTTGTCGATCAACGGATGCTCGGGCGCCATGACCATGAAGGTTACGCCAAAGAGGGTGTCCGGGCGCGTGGTGTAGATCTCGATGGACTCGTCAATGCCGTTTAAGGCGAACTTTACGAACGCGCCGGTGCTCTTGCCGATCCAGTTGACCTGCTGCTGCTTGATGTTTTCGGGATAATCGACCGTCTCAAGGCCTTCCAAGAGCTTGTCGGCATACTTGGTGATGCGCAGATACCAAACGTCCTTCGGAAGCTGAACGACGTCGCCGTGGCAGATGTCGCACTTGCCGCCCTGGCTGTCCTCGTTGGACAGAACGACCTTGCAGGAGGGGCAGTAGTTGACGAGGGTTTTATCGCGGAAAACCATGCCGTGCTCAAAGAGCTTTAAGAAGATCCACTGGGTCCACTTATAGTATTTGGGATCGGTGGTGTCGATTTCTCTGGAATAGTCGAAGGAGAAGCCGAGGCGCTTGAGCTGCGTGCGGAAATGATCGATGTTTTTCTTGGTAACGATGGCGGGATGGACGTTGTTTTTGATGGCGAAGTTTTCGGTCGGAAGGCCGAACGCGTCGTAGCCCATGGGGAATAAAACGTTATAGCCCTCCATGCGGCGTTTACGGGCGATGATGTCCATGGCGGTGTTGGAGCGCGGATGGCCTACGTGAAGGCCGGCGCCGGAGGGATAGGGGAACTCGATCAGATTGTAGAATTTGGGCATGTCGTGAGACGCAAGCGCGTTTAAGCATCCGGTTGCGTCCCAATGATCCTGCCACTTTTTCTCGATGGTCTTCGGATTGTACTCGGGGTACTTGTTCATTTGAAATCTCTTCTCTCTATAAAAATATAAGCGCATCCCCGCCTGAAGAGACGTGAGCATTGTCACGCGGTACCACTCTTCTTGATCCGGCAGGATCCGCCTTGTGTGCCATATAACGCCGGCTTGCGCCCAAATGGATGGGATTCTCCGGAACGAGTTCGGCGGTCTGCGCCTCCGCCTTGCACCAACCGGCGGCTCTCTTTGCGCGCAGAAAACGCGTACTGCTTTCCATCACAGATGGGACTATTATAGCATAAGAATGGGAAAATGCAAGTTATGTTTTCAGTTCATGCAGATGTGAGCGCTTGGGAACGAAATACGCATAAAATCCGTCTAAATAAAAAAAGGGAAGAAGAGGAAGATGAAGATAAAGAATATGAAATCCAATTGTGTTTTAAGGCAGATTCTGATTGCCGTATTGATTGTCGCGCTTTTCGCCATAGGACTTTTCGGGGTATTGTTCATAATAAAGGACGCCCCGATAACCGTATTGTCCGCTTATGATATTAATGGGGCGACGGCGGTCGTTTTTCGCTCCGAAAGCAAAAAAACGGGCGCGGATTGTCCTTTGTATTCTCTGGGCGAAAATACATATCTCGCGCTTTTTGACGCCTCGTGCAGTCTTTCGGGCGGCGTGATGGGAGAGATGGACATTGCGCGAAACGGCGACGAATGCGAAATTGCCGGCCAGGGGGAAAAAGAAACGCGCCCTGTGGAAAAGGCGCAGACGGATGGAAAGCAATATGAGTTTTTCGGCGGAGAAATTTCGTTTTATCCCTTTGAAAAGGGATGGATATCGGTAATTTCCCTTATGAACCATGCAGGCGACGCGGCGTATGAACGCGTTCAGTTCGGAACGATTGAAATGACGGCGAAACAATACCGCGAAGCATACCCGAAGCAGGCGGATGGGCTTCATTGGGATGAAGAAAATGAAGCGTACATAGATGAAAAGACGGGCAGCGTCTATAAAACGAGGACCGCCCCCGCCTTTGAGATTCCCGTTCTGTATCGGACGCAGGGTGAGGACGCATACGTTTGTTTCTACCTTACGGATGCGGATTATTTGTGCATGATGGAGGATATGGGCTTTGCGCTTCCGGACGTCGAGGGCGGACATATGAGCGCGATGTTCTGGAAGAAGGAATAAGGCGTGAATAGGCAAGAAGCGGCCGGATAAAACAGACTATGGTCTGTAAATATGCGGCGCAATGGCGTTAGGAGGCGAAACGCCTCCATTATGGAATATGCTGGACGATTGATTTCTGAAAAAACGCTTGCATACGCCGTAGGGGAAGGGTTTCCCGTCCCGCGCATGGAGCTTGGACACACGAATCAGCAGAAACGAAAGGGAACGGCACACAAGCCGTCCCTTGCGAAAAAACAGACCAGAGTCTGTTATAAAGGATGCGAGTCTAGAGGAACAAAGTAAAATATTACAAAAGTGCTACAAAACGATTTGACATTCTGTAATAACTGGTGTATACTGTCACTATGAAATAAGAGTGGGCGGAAAGCCTGCTTGAGGAGGCATATTACACATGGCCAGAGATAGGAATATGAAAAAGGTTTCTTTTTTTAATTGGTTTGTCACGCTGATTTTTTCCCTGATTCCCGGCGTCAATCTGCTTTTCTTTATCGGAAGCAGCATGTTTGCCCGCAATCCTTCCAAGCGCACGTACGCCGCTGCGGCATTGGTTCTGACGCTGATCATTCTGATCGCCCTTTGCGTCGGCGTGATCTTTTTTGGAAACGAAATCGTCGAGTGGGCGGAAAAGGTGCTTGCGGAAGCCGAAAAGACTACGCCGGTCATCGAATAAACGCTATCGCATAATAACAAACGTATCGCCGCGCGGCCAGACGTCAACCGTCTGTCGCGCGGTTGATTTGTTCAAATAGCTCATGGTACGCTTCATCGTGTACAGCCATGCCTCGTGAAGGGAGATTTGACGGTTGTTGTCAATGTCCGCCTTCATGGAGGCTTTTTTGTCTTTGATGAGATTCCAGCCGAGCCCCTCGGTTAAGGATCGGGCAAAGACGGTGGACATGTTCTGCTCGGTCGCCGGGGACGAGGAAGCCATGCGGTAGCTGTTCTGGCTTGCGGAGGAGGAGACGAGCAGCTTATATTTTCTGGAGGCAAACGCGCTTTTTCCGGCGCTTTCGCCCGTAAACTGGCTGATCATTTTTGTGGCGAAGGCGCTTTCGCCGAAAGACCCTTCCAAAAATGCGCCGGACTGGCAGCAGTCGATGATGACAATGACCGTGCCGGGGATTTTTCGAAGCGCGCTTTCCAGCTCCATGGCGGTTACTTTGCTTCCGTAGCGCATTTCAAGCCAAGCTGTTCCTGCCGTCATGCCGCCGTGGCAGTTGATGTAAAAAAGCGAGACGTCGTTTTCGGTCGCGCCTGAAAAGGTTTCATGGATTGCGTCAAACAGTTCTTTTTTTGTCAGATCCAGCCGCATATCGGTCAGATATCCTTCGCCCGAGCGGCTGAGCGCGTCGGCCATACCCTGCGTTGTATTGATGCAGCCCGTGCGTTCGCGCTCGTTTTCATACGTTGCGATGCCGACGGTCAGCGCGCGGTATACGCTTTCGGGTTCTTTTACGGTGACGATTACGGTATCGGTAAAGCCGCCCTCTCCGGTTGTGATGGTGACGGTGGTTGTGCCGGGATTTACGCCGATGAGGGAGGCGTTTTGTGAGACTGTCACAACGCTTTCATCGGCGCAAGCAAATGAAACCGAGTGATCCGATGCATACGGGGGAAGGATGGTGTAGGCGGGATATATGAATTCGCCCACGTGCAGGGTGATTTCAGTTGACTGAAATTCTACGCCCGTGACGGATGCGCGCTCGACGGATACGGGAACCAGGCATGTGTTTCCGAAAAGGTCGCGGATGGAAAGCATGCCCTCGCCTTCGCCCGTTCCCGTGATAACGCCGTCTGCGGTTACGGTGAACACATGCTCTGCATCGCTTGTCAGAATAAAATCGGAAGACGCGATATCGACGCGCGTCCACTCGCCCGTGACAAGGCGGATAGGCGCAGGCGTCTTATTGTCTGTAAGACGCGCTTTATCGGAGGTTACCGCTTCACAGGCGAGCACGTATGCGCCTGTTTCGTCGCCCTCGGCCCATACGCGCAGAATGCACGTTTCGCCCGCCTTCAAATGGACGAGGCTCGACGCGCTGTCCTGGTTGATATAGGTCTTTCCAAGCGTTTCGCCGCTTGGGGAAAGGGGAAGAAGATGCGTGCGCACGCCTTTTTTGATGGCGGGTTTGGAACGAAAAAGCACGGTTTGATCGGTTTTGGCCGTATAGCTTAAAAAGTGAACGTCGCGCGCGCGGGTGATCGTGCGGTTCATGGAGGGCGTAATTTCGATTGCGGAGAGCGCGTTCCGGCCGTGGGATGCGCGCATGACTTCAAAGGTGAAGGGAGCGTTAGAGAAAAGCCGAATCGCAATTTCAATGTTTTCCGGGATGCTGACGGTCAAAGGCAGCGTGCCCGAGGCGAGGATTTCGCCGTCCAGAACCGCTTCGGCATGCACGGTTTTTTCTGAAAATGCGTGAAGAATATAGCTGCCCGATACGGACGTTTCGATTTTTACGATTGTTTCGCCCGCTTCAGCAAAAAGACGCTGGTTAAGCGGGAGCGGAATTTCGCTGTTTTCGGACACGCAAACGCCTGCACCTATCCATGCGGACAGGAGCAGGCACAAAAAAGCATATATTAGCTTTTTTCCGTTTGCGTGCATTTCGTTCCTCTATTCTTTTACGATGTAGTCGCCCTTGACATAGCCCGAAAGTTCCACCGTCTTGATCTTGAACCAGCCGTCATCGGCAGGCTCCATGACAATCAGTCGATCGTTGTGGTTTAAAAGGCCCACAACGCCGTAGGATGTGGCGGGGCCGCCGCGAACATTCAATGTGGAGGATGCGGTTTCAAGCTTCACGCGCGCGTAGTACTCCGCTCCCTGAAGGGGCGGAAGCGGCGCGGGCGTGGGACGGGGCGTGGGACGCGCGCGGGCAAGGCCGACGCTGTCGGGAAGCGCCGAGATTTCGGTTAAGCTTGCGCCCGACCAGTCGATTTGTTCAAGCGTCATGCCGGGATAGTAGAATTTGAGGATTTCATCATAGGTCTTGTCGTATTCGCCCGCCATGGTTTCCGCGCCTCTTTGGCTCATGCCGACGCCGTGGCCGAAGCGGCGGGAATACACACTGTATCCGATTTTGGTCTCTTCAACGGTGAAGATTTCGATGTTGGTTGTATTGATCGAAAGATTGAGCGCCTGCTCGACAAGGCCGTAGGTGGCAAGCTTCACCGTGCGCGTTCCTTCAAGCTTTTCAAAGTCCGAATACAAAAACGGATCAACGTCGATTTCCGCTTCGGGTTCTTCCGCGGTTGCCTTTTCCTGATCCGCCTTCGTAAACGACCAGCCCAGCGCCCACGAGGAAGTCGGGGCGGGCGTTATCGTGGGTTCGGGCTCGACGGGGGTGTCTTCCTCAGGCGAAGCCTCGCAAGGCGTGGGGGAGAGCGCAAGGTATTCCGGGTTGTCGCCGATGATTCGCTTTCCCGAAATCTCAACCTCAAAGAGCATGCTTTTATACATCCTGCTGCCCTTTGTGTCGGGATCGGTCAGGGTAATGGATGTGATTTTGTCGATACGGATATTTTCGATGTCGTCGCTCATACCAAGCGCGGCCATTTCCTCTGAAAGCTCTGTTGCAATCAGGCGGTGCATTTCGCTTCCGTAGGCGGGGGAGAAGGGAATGCGCGCAGATTTTACCGTGCTTCGCGGGTTTTCAAGATCGTAAGGGTCGTCCTTCATTTCAATGTATTCCGCGCCGCTTCCGCCCCAGATCTGCTTGGCGCTTGCGACCTGTCCGCCGTTGGAGGCGGTATAGTAGCATTTGGCGTACTTGCCGTTTGCCATGCCGACGATGCCGCTTGTTTCCTGAACGGCTGTGATGACATTGGTATATTTCGGATCAAAGCCCTTATAAACCTGATCCTGCGTGGTATCGACCACATCGTAGGAGCGATTGCCGGAGGTGCGCTTGGCGTCGATGGCATAAGTGCGCGCGGCAATGGCCTGCGCTTTGAGCGCCTCAATCGGGAAGGAGTCGCTCATTTCGTAGGCGACTACGCCTAAAAGATAATCCTCAATTCCAATGGTCAGGGTCGCGTCGATCAGGCCGTTTTCGTTGACCAGCTTAAGATCGCCCCCAAACAGCGCGTCCTTTTCGCTTTCGTGGATATAAAGGCCGTTTGCTTGTTTGCCGTCTGATGGGAGATGGCGTTTGAGCGTAAAGCTTGAACCCATGTCGAGCGTCATGCCGCCGCAGGTCAGAAGCAGCGTTCCGTTATCTGCGGCTACGGTGATTTCGCTGTCCCTTGCAAAGCGGAAGCCCGCGTCGCCGTCGACGGTGTACGCGCCGTCCAGCGTCATGCCGAGGGCGGGGACTCGAGAGAGGGATTTAAGGTATACGCGAATTAAGCCCGTGTCCTGTATGTCGGATTTCTTAGCCGCCAATGGATCGCGTCTTTCGGACTTATTCATGGTCAGCCCCATGAGGACGACGAGAATGACGAAAAGCGCGCTAACAAATATGCATGCGCGGCGGATTTTTTTCATCCTTGCCTTTTTCTTTTTAAGGGCGATTCTCTCATCTTTGGTCAGTTTTGTTTTTGCCATTCACTTTTCTCCTCCTGCCTGCGCTTTGTTAGACGCGCAATGGGGCGACGGGGTTCATTTTTTATGGATTTCGCATTTTATGCGCACATTTCAAATTGAAAAGGTGGTCTGGACGAAAGAGAGTATCGGCGGATTTTGGGAAAATATGCATTATTGCTTTAAAAGCACAAAAGGGGCGGCCGCAGGGAAACCTGCAGCGCCCCGTATGGATGGTTTGTCACTCGGTGAGTGCGGCGGCAGCGGCGGAAAGGGAGGCAAGCGCGTCCTTGGCTTCGCTTTCGGTCTTCTCGCGAACGCCTACATAGATTTTGAGCTTTGGCTCGGTGCCGCTGGGGCGTACGCACGCCCATGCATCGCCCTCAAGTACGTACAGAAGCACGTCGGCGCGGGGCAGACCCATCGTGCCTTCGTTTTTAAAGTCGAGCGCCTCAATGACCTTGCGTCCGCCGATTTCCTTGGGCGGGTTCTCGCGAAGATTTCTTGTGGCGGCTTCGCGCTTGGCCATGCCGTCAACGCCGGGCATGGTGACGGAAACGGTCTTCTCCATGAAGTAACCGTACTTTTTGAACATCTCCTCCATCGCGTCGAACAGGCTCTTGCCTTCAGACTTATAGTACGCGGCAAGCTCCGCTGCAAGCACGGAAGCGATGACGGCGTCCTTATCGCGGATATAGCCGCCGGTTAAGTAGCCGTAGCTCTCCTCAAAGCCCAAGAGGAAGCCGTTGTTTTGAGCCTTTTCCTTCTTATCGATGACTTCGCCGATGAATTTGAAGCCGGTTAATACGCGGATCATATCAACGCCGTATTCCTTGCAGATGGCGTCGGTCATGCGGGTGGAAACGATGGTGGAAACCGCATACGCGCCGCTTCCGGGGGCGGGCTTCTTGGCGCGCAGGATATATTCCAGCATCAGGCAGCCGGCTTGGTTTCCCGTGACGGGAATCCATTTTCCGTCCTTTTTGAGCATCATGCCCATGCGGTCGCTGTCGGGGTCGGTGCCGATGATGACGTCCGCGCCTTCCTTGTCGGCGTATTCCCGGATGGCGATTTCAAAGGCTTCGGGATTTTCGGGGTTGGGGCTTTTTACGGTCGGGAACGCGCCGTCGGGCGCTTCCTGCTCTTTTACGACGGTGACATTTTTGTAGCCCGCGCGCTTTAATGCCTCGCGAACAAGCAGATTGCCCGCGCCGTGCAGGGGCGTGTAGACGATCTTAAGGTCTACGCCGGTGCGCGCAAGCAGCTCGGGATCGGGACGGAGAGAGAGAACATGGTCGATGTATTTATCGTCCACTTCTTTTCCGATGTAGGTGAGAAGGCCCTTTTCAATCGCCGCGTCCTTGTCCATGAGCGTAACAGTGAAAGGATCAATTTCACTCATGGTCTTATAGACCGCGTCGGCGGTTTTTAAGGTGATCTGTCCGCCGTCGGGGCCGTAGGCCTTAAAGCCGTTGTACTCGGCGGGATTGTGGCTGGCGGTGATGACGATGCCGGATACGGTCGAAAGATGCTTGATGGTGAAGCTGAGTTCCGGCGTGGGGCGCAAAGATTCAAACAGGTATACGCGGATGCCGAGCGCGCAGAGCGCAAGCGCGGAATCCAGCGCGAATTCTTTGGACATGATGCGGCTGTCATGCGCGATGGCGACGCCCTTTTCCTTCGCGTCCGGGTATTCATGGATCAGCTGCTTTCCGAGGCCCGCCGCGGCGCGTCTTACGGTGTAAACGTTCATGCGGTTGGTGCCTGCGCCCAGAACGCCTCTCAGACCGCCCGTTCCGAATTCCAGATCCTTGTAAAAGCGATCCTCGATCTGCTTTTCGTCGTTCTTTATTGCTTCAAGCTCCTTGCGGGTTTCTAAGTCGAGTGCGTTGTTCGTCAGCCAGGATATATACTTATCGTTTGCAGTCATAGTAAAACGCCTCCATCGATATTATTCCACCAAATACAATACCACAAAAAGATGGAAAAATCAACGTCGCATTCGTTTTTGTTGACTTTTTCTCTTTATAAGCCTATAATTTACAAAGGAAAGGCGGGTGTTTTTAGTGAAAAGGATTCTTGCTTTATTTTTGGCGCTTTTGATGTTTTTTTCTTTTTCCGCATTTGCAGAGGAGACGGCGGAAACTCAAATCCTCGTGGAAGACGGCGTTGTCATCACGGAGGATTTGCTGGTTGAACACGGCTACGATTATTATTCGGATGCGGAAGTGGCTTTGTATCTGTACGTATTCCGCGAGCTTCCGCCGAACTATCTGACCAAAGACGAAGCTTATGACCTTGGCTGGAACAGCAGCAAGGGAAATCTGTGGGACGTCGCCTTCGGCCTTTCAATCGGCGGCGACAGGTTCTCAAACAGAGAAGGAATTCTTCCGGACGCGTATGACCGCCTGTGGTACGAGGCGGACGTGAATTATGAGGGCGGCTATCGCGGAAGCGAGCGCATCGTTTTTTCGAACGACGGCTTGATTTACGTTACATTTGATCATTATGAGACGTTTGAGCTTCTGTACGAGGGCTGGTATGGAGACGATTTGAATCTGTACCGCTATCCCGAAGACGCGTACACCGTTTATCTGTACGATGAATACTACTTTGATCCTTATTGGGAGATATACGGCTACTGAGGGGGAAAACGCATGGAGTATGTAATTGAAGGAACGAAGATGACGGACAGGCGCGCCGCGCACGAGGAAATCGCCCGTGCCATGCGGTTTCCGGGATATTACGGATGCAATCTGGACGCGCTTTTTGACATGCTTTCCACCTTTGAGGGAAAAGCGGTCATAAAAAACACCGCCTGTGCGCTCAATATCCTC
Source organism: Clostridia bacterium (assembly GCA_017522345.1). Lineage (GTDB taxonomy): Bacteria > Bacillota > Clostridia > Christensenellales > Aristaeellaceae > SFHK01. Next base: position 35,713 of record JAFWZN010000079.1, read on the forward strand.
GGCGGCTACGGATGCAATCTTTTAAAGACCTTTTTTGACGCGGCGGAGGAAAACAGCCGCTTTACCTTCATTTTGGAATAGGAGAAAGAAACATGCTGACACTTGAAAGAGCGAAGGAACTGCTGAAAACCACGACCACCGAAGATCATCTTTTCCTTCATGCCAAAAACGTAATGGCGGCGATGGGCGGCCTTGCAAAGCATTTCGGAGAAGACGTCGCCCATTGGCAGGCAATCGGATATCTGCACGATTACGACTACGAACAGCATCCCGAGGAGCATCTTCAGTTCACGAAGGAGCCGCTTTTGCAGGCAGGTCTTGATGAAGCGGAAGTTCGCGCCATCCTTGCGCACGGCTACGAAATCATAAACGACGTAGAGCCCATTACCAACCTTGAAAAATCCCTGTTCGCCGTAGATGAACTCACTGGCATCATTCAGGCTGCGGCCAGAATGCGCCCGGCAGGCATTACGGATATGGAGATTTCGTCGTTTATGAAGAAATTCAAGGATAAGAAGTTTGCCGCCAAGTGCGACAGAGAGCTGATCAAAAAGGGCTGCGCAATGCTGGGAATGGAAGTAAAGGACGTAGCAAATATCTGTATTGAAGCCATGAAGGAATTTGCGGACGAGCTGCAGCTTGGCGTGAAAGCGTGAGAAACAAAACGGCAGCGGGACATAAAAACCGTCCTCTACGGGAAAAGTGCGACTTTCCTTGGTAGGGGACGGGTTTTTGTTCCGCTTTTTCGTTATGCCTTTTTGACCTTCGGGCCTTGAGGCGTGTCTTCGATGACATAGCCTTTTTCAAGAATTTCGGCGCGGAGGCGGTCGGCCTCCTGGAAATTCTTGGCCTTCTTGGCGGCGGTTCTGGCCTCGGCGAGCGACTTGATTTCTTCATTTTCTTCGCAGCTGTCGAAGATGACGGAAATGGTATTCGCCTGCGCGGCCTGCTTTTTAAGCTCCTCGCGCTTAAGGGCTGCCTTTTTGATCAGGTCAAGGCCGAGCACCGTGTCAAAGGACGCAAGAGCGGCTAATTTGGTGTTGTCTGTGGTCTTGTATTTGAGTACGTCGTAAAGCGCGGTTACGGCTAAGGAAGTGTTCAAGTCGTTATCGAGCGCAGATTTGAACTTCTCGGTGAGGGCGGAAAGGGCCGCTTCATCGATTTCGCCTTCCTCTTTGAGAGAAGCGATTTTGGCAATCAGTTTGTTGTAGGCGCCCTGCGCATTGTCAAGGTTCTCCCAGCTGAAAACGAGGTTTCGCCTGTAGTGGCTCTGCAGGCAGAAAAGACGGTAGGCAAGGGGATCATAACCCTTTTCTTCAAGAAGGGAAACCGTCAAAAATTCGCCCTTGGACTTACTCATTTTGCCGCCAGCGGTGTTCAGGTGCGAAACGTGCATCCAATAGTTGCACCACTTATGTCCAAGATAGGCTTCCGACTGTGCGATTTCATTGGTGTGATGGGGGAAGGCGTTGTCCACGCCGCCGCAATGGATATCGAGATCTTCGCCCAGATGCTTCATGGAGATTCCGCTGCACTCGATGTGCCAGCCGGGATAGCCCACGCCCCACGGGGAATCCCATTTGAGCGCCTGATCCTCAAACTTCGACTTGGTGAACCAGAGAACGAAGTCGTTCTTGTTTTTCTTGTTCGTGTCCTCTTCAACGCCCTCGCGAACGCCGACCTCGAGGTCATCCTCCTTGAATTCGTTGAAGATGTAATACTTTTCAAGCTTCGAGGTGTCGAAATATACGTTTCCGCCCGAAATGTAACCGTAGCCCTTTTCGATGAGCGTTTCGATAATGTGGATGTAATTGTCGATGAGGTTCGTCGCAGGCTCGACAACGTCGGGACGCTTGATATTCAGCTTCTCGCAGTCGGAGAAAAACGCGTCGGTGTAGAATTTGGCGATCTCCATGACGGTCTTGTTTTCGCGGCGCGCGCCCTTGAGCATCTTATCTTCGCCCTCGTCGGCGTCGCTTGTCAGGTGGCCGACGTCGGTAATATTCATGACGCGCTTTACGTTGTAGCCGATAAAGCGCAGATATTTTTCAAGAATGTCCTCCATGAGATACGAGCGGAGGTTTCCGATGTGCGCAAAATGATAGACCGTCGGGCCGCAGGTGTACATCTTGACGATGTCCGGATGGTTGGGCACAAAGTCTTCCCTGTTTCGGGTGGCGGTGTTGTAAAGCTTCATATGATTTCCTCCCGGAATGTATTTTGAATAAAAAAAGCCGCGCCCCAATACAGAGGCGTGGCCGCGGTTCCACTCTGCTTAAGACAGAAAATCTGCCTTATCTCAAACGCGGTAACGGCGCGTGCCCGGCGAAGGATACTTTTGAAAATGTTCCCCTTCGCGGCTCCCGGGTGCAATTGGGCGATGGAACGCACAAAACCGCTTTCAGCCCGAGGCGGTTTCTCTCTGGGCGCGCCTAAACATCGCTTTTAATCCCGTTCAAAGCCTTTATGAAAAAGATTTTACGCCCTTAGACCGCTTTGGTCAAGGGCGTAAAGGTTAATTCGAATCAGCGCACCATCGCTTTGGCGATCTTCGCGCCGAGACGAGCGTTATTCAAAACCAGCTGGATATTGCTTTCAAGGCTCTTGCCGCCGGTTAATTTCTGGATATGATCGAGCAGATAGGGCGTGGTTTCCTTGCCCTTGATGCCGAGGGCTTTCGCGTCCTCAACGGCCTTTTCGATGGTTTTATTGATCTCATCGGGATCCATGGCGTATTCGTGCGGAATGGGATTGGTGACCAGCATGCCGCCTTTCATGCCGAGCGCCGTTTTGACATTGAAGGAATCGGCGATTTCTTCGGGGGTGTCCAGGCGATAATCGACCTTCAGGCCGCTTTTGTCGGTGTAGAAGGCGGGAAGCTCTTCGGTTTTGTAGCCGATGACCGGAACGCCCTTGGTCTCGAGATACTCAAGGGTGAGGTTGAGATCGAGAATCGACTTACAGCCTGCGCATACGACCATCACATCGGTCATGGCGAGCTCTTCAAGGTCGGCGGAGATGTCCATGGTGACTTCCGCGCCCCTGTGTACGCCGCCCACGCCGCCGGTAGCAAAGACCTTGATGCCGGCGAGGCTCGCGCCGATCATGGTGGTGGCGACGGTGGTTGCGCCGTCCATGCCGCGCGCCAAAAGCACGGGAAGGTCGCGTCTGCTGGCCTTTGTTACGGAAAGTCCGGCCTTGCCTAAATGCTCGATGTCTTCCTTGGAGGCGCCGACGACGATTTTTCCGCCGATTAAGCAGATGGTCGCGGGGATTGCGCCTTCTTCGCGCACGGCCTGTTCGACCAAAAGCGCGGTTTCTACGTTCTTGGGATAGGGCATGCCGTGGGAGATGATGGTGCTTTCAAGCGCGACGACGGGTTTGCCGCTTGCGAGGGCTTCCTTAACTTCGTCGGAGACGCGAAGGTATTTTTCAAGCATGGCGGATCGTTCCTTTCTGTTATAGGTTTATGCGGGACGATGTGGGCGTCGACCCCTGCGGGGAATGTAAACGATTCGGTTCTGCGTAGGGGACGATGCCCACATCGTCCCGCGATTCATTCGTATGACTTCAAAGGATAAATGTAATCGCAGACGGTCTGCCACGTGCCGAACTTATAGCCGACGTTTGGAAACACGCTGACCTTTTGAAAGCCCAGCGCCAGAAACATTTTCTCGCTTCTTTCATTCGGGCTCGTAATGTCGGCGATGGCGGTATATCGGCGGGGGTCTTTTTTGAGTTCCTCAAGGAGCGAGAGTATGATTGCGCGGCCTCTGCCTTTTCCGAGGAGATGATGATCTGTGTACACGGTCAATTCCACCGTCGGATCGTAGGCGGCCTTTTGCTTGTAGGCGTGCGCGTAGGCAAAGGCGGTGACGCGTCCTTCCTCCTCGATTACGAGATAGGGATAGTTTTTCTGAATATCCGATATCTTCTCTCTGATTTCGTCCTCTGTGGGAGGCTCGGTATCAAAGGTGATGGCGGTGTTTTCCACATAGTAGCGGTAGATTTTCGTCATATCCCCTGCGTCCTTCTGGCATGCGGGACGAATCAGAAACGCCACCTTATGCTTCTCCGGCTTCCTGCTTGGCCTTGTAATCGGCGATGGCGGCGTGGAGCGCCTCCTCGGCCAGTACCGAACAATGCAGCTTTACCGGGGGCAGGCCGCCCAGAGATTCGGTGACCATTTGGTTGGTAATCTGAAGCGCCTCGTCGATGGTTTTGCCCATGACCATTTCGGTCGCGCGGGAGGAGGTTGCAATCGCTGCGCCGCAGCCGTAGGTTTTGAACTTCACGTCCACGATCACGTCGTTTTCAACCTTAATGAAGATTTTCATAATATCGCCGCATTTGGCGTTGCCGACCAGGCCTACGCCGCTGGCGTCTTCCATTTCGCCTACGTTACGGGGGTTCATGAAGTGATCCATTACCTGCTCAGTATACATATTCAAAATCCTTCTTTCTGTTATTTCGGATGAATTAGCCGTTATAAAGGGGAGACATGGCGCGAAGGCGCTTTACGATGTCTTCAAGCGCATCCACCACATAGTCTACTTCTTCCATGGTGTTTTCTTCGCTTAACGAAAGGCGCAAAGAGCCGTGGGCAATTTCGTGGGGAAGGCCGATGGCCAAAAGCACGTGGCTGGGGTCTAAAGAGCCGGAGGTGCAGGCCGAACCGGAGGAGGCCGCGATGCCCTTTAAATCGAGACTCAGAAGAAGCGCTTCGCCTTCGATATAGCTGATGGAAACGTTCACGTTTCCGGGCAGGCGCTTTTCCTTATGGCCGTTTAAGCGGGTCTCGGGAATGCGGGTAAGGATTTTTTCGATCAGAGCGTCGCGCATTTCGGAAAGCTTTGCGTTGTGCTCGTCAATGTTTTCGTTGGCAAGGGTGATGGCCTTTCCGAGCGCGACGATGGAGGCGAGGTTTTCGGTGCCCGCGCGCTGTGTGCGCTCCTGCGCGCCGCCCGCGATCAGGGGACGGATTCGAAGGCCGTTTTTGATGTAGAGAACGCCGACGCCTTTGGGCGCATGAAATTTGTGGCCGGAAAGGGACAGCATGTCGATGCCCATTTCCTTTACGTTAAAGCGCATGCTTCCGATGGCCTGCACCGCGTCCGTGTGAAAGAGGGCGCCTTTTTCGTGGGCGAGAGAAGCGATTTCTTCAATCGGCTGAATGGTTCCGATTTCGTTGTTGGCCGCCATGACGGTGACTAAAAGCGTGTCCTCGGTAATCGCCTTTTTCATTTCGTCCATCTTTACGATGCCTTCTTCATCGACCGGCACATAGATGACGTTAAAGCCTTCCTTTTCAAGCGCTTCCAGCGTGTGAAGCACGGCGTGGTGCTCGATATTGGTGGAAACGATGGTTTTTCTGCCGTTTTTGGCGGCGTAGGCGCAGCCTTTGATGGCCCAGTTGTCGCTTTCGGTTCCGCAGCCGGTGAAATACACTTCTCTGGCCTCGCAGCCGAGGGCGGCGGCCACCTGACGGCGAGCCTCCTCGACGGCGCGGCGGGCTTCGCGGCCGAAGGCGTGAACGGAAGAGGGATTTCCGTAAAGATCGCAGAAATAGGGCTTCATGGCCTCAAACACGGGTTCGGTAACGCGGGTGGTGGCCGCATTGTCCATATAAATTCTGTTCATATTGTTTTTCTCCTTTAATTAAAGGCACTCGCAGCTTGTAATCATATCCTGAAGGGTGATGCCGTCCACAATGGCGTTTACGCCGTCGTGAACCTTTTGAACCACCATTCTCGTAGGGCAGCCGCCTGCCTTGTCGCAGCTGTCTTCAAATTTCAAACAATCGGTCATGCACAGATCGCCCTCAAGCGCGCGAAGAATCATGCCCACAGTGATTTCGGCAGGCATTTTCGCCAATGTGTAGCCGCCCTGTGCGCCGCGAACGGACTGAACGAGCTTTTCCTTCCGTAAAACCAGCATCAGCTGTTCAAGATACGCTTCCGGGATTGCCTGCCTTTCACAAATGGCCTTCAGCGGCTGGGGTTTATCGTTTCCCATGAGCGCAAGGTCATACATGGCGTGGATGCCGTAGCGTGCGCGGGTGGAAAGTTTCATTGATACCTCCATATGAATCCCGACTTTTTTGTAGTGGATTCAACATGCTTATTATAACCGTACTCGTTCTCTGCGTCAAGCAATTCCGACTAATTTATCGGAAATTAACGAGGCGCGCAAACGAGATGCGTTTGCGCGCCCGAAATACGGAAAAACGACGAGGGTTTACTCGACCGAAACCAGCACGAAAACCTTCTGCCCCGAGTAAAGCGATGCGGTTATGACGCTTGTGCCTTTTTTGCTTGTTGTGATCAGCCCTGTTTCGTCCACATCCGCAATATCCGGATGGGATGAGGAATAGAAAAATTCGATATCCGGCGCGGAAGGGACAGAAGCGTTCAATTCGTGCTTCGCGTTCTTAGGCAGTATGACATAATAGTCGAAATGGGGGCTGACGGCGAGCTTTTCAGCGGAAACGATGATTTCCGATTCTTCCACGACGTTAACGCTTGAGACGGCTGAAAGGCCGTTGTGCGTCTTAACGGTCACATTCGCGCTGCCCGTCCTTTCCCCGCAGTAGAGGAAGCCGTCTTCATACCACACAAGCTGCGGGTCGGACGACAAAACGGCGTACGCGGTTTGCGCGCCTTCGTTTACGGTAAAGGAGAAGGCGGCGCGGTTGAAGGGCGTGAGCGTATAGCTGCTTTTTTGAATGGACACGCTTTCGGGCGCGGGAGAAACGGTGATGGGGAAGGAGGCGGATACGCCCTTTGAGACGGAGAGCGTAATTTTGCACGTACCCGGCGAAAGCGCGGAAATCATGCCGGTCGCCGCGTCGATTTCGGCAACAGATCTGTCGCTCGACTCGTATCGAACCGTGCCTGCGCCTTCCAATAGGGTGAAGGATGCTTCTGCTGATTCGCCGACGCCCAGTTTATCCTTCGACGCCCAGGCTTTAATGCCCTTGGCGGGCGGAAGAACGGTGACATTGATTTCGCTCACAAGACCGCCGGAGTGAATGCTGACGACGGCTGTGCCCTTGCTTATGCCCGTGATCACGCCGTATTCGTCCACATGCGCAATATCGTTGTCGGTGCTTTCATACCATGTGAACTGAGGCTCGTATCCGTCAAGATTATGAAACGTGCTGACGACTTCGCCAAGGAGGATTTCGTTTTTTTCTGCGGTGAAGGCTACCTCCTGCGGGCCTTCTACGATGTTCAGCAGGAATTCTCCGAAGATGTAATTCGGCGTGATGGCCAATATGTATACGCTGCCTGCGCGTTTTGCGCAGATTTCGCCGGTTTCGGGATCAATTTCGGCGATCGAGGTATCCATGGATACGTATTCGTATTTTCCGCTTCCGCCTTTAATGATGGGTTCAAAGATCGTCCGGCCGCCGACATAGAGGGTAATTTCGCTTGTCGGGAACGAAACGGAGGTTGAACCCTCTTTTACGGTAACGCTGACGGATTGAACCGCGCCGCCCGAAGCCTTTATTGAGACGGTGGTTTTTCCGACGTTTACGGCGGTGACGACGCCGTTTTCGTCAACGGTCGCTGCGGAGGGATTGCTCGACGACCATTGCAAGGTTTCATGATAGCCGCCTTCAAGCGTGTATGGAACGGGCGCGGATTCGCCCTCGTAAAGCGTCATTTTGCCGGATGCAATGTGAATTTTGGCGGGCGCGGGCTTTTTTACCGTGACGGCGCATTCGGCGGTCAGACCGTTGTGCGTTTCGGCGGTGATTACGCATTCTCCGGCGGCGAGCGCGGTGAGAAGCCCTGTGTCGTCTACGGAGACGACGCCTGCGTCGGACGACGACCATGTGATGGAGGCGTTGGTGGATTTGGGCAGAACCGCCTTCAGCGGATGCGTATCGCCGATTTCAAGCGTGCCCTTTTTCTCGCTCAGCTTAATGGATTTGGGCGCGGAGGTAACTTCCACAATCAGATCTTTTCGGACATTGTATTCGAAATAGACGCAGATGGTTGTTTTGCCCCGGCTGACCGCGCGAAGAACGCCGTCATTATCTACGGAGACAATATTGTGGTTATAGGAGGCGAAGTATTTCGCTTCGTTTGCAATCGCGCGCGTTTCGCCTACGCCCAAAAGAAGCTTTTCGCCAATCTCCAGATACCCTTCGGGGCATTTATCCGCGAACAGTATTTCGCCCGGACGCGCGAAAAAGCCTTCGGAAAAAGCGAAGGCGGATGAAAACAGCAAAATGATGACCGTCAATACGATAATCCTGATACTTTTCAAAGGTTTTTCCTCCATATAAGGATAGATGTATTGTAGCCCACGGGGAATTTTCTGTCAAGCGGGAACCGATCAAACCGTACATCCGTCTAAATACCGGAATATGGAAAGGAGCTGAAATTATGACCAAACGAATGAAAACCGCACTGTGCGTTTTGCTTGTTGCCGCGACTCTGACGACCGCCGCCGTTGTCCTTCTGTCCGGCAGCGGAAACGGCTATGAAACCGTGTTCAGGGCGGGTGTGAAAAGCCTTTTTGAGGCAGACAGCAAAACCGTAAAAATTACATATAAACTCGCCGCCGACGGAGAAACGGAAGAAGAGAGCGAGATGCTCGTCATGATCGAAAACGGCAAAAGATATGAATTCTCAACCGATCGCCTGACGGGCGAAACACGTGAAATCTATGAATTCCCGGACAAGCGTTATTCCAATATCGACCATGAAAACAAAACGTATGAGCTGTATGATATGAACTGGAACAGCATGCCTCAATCGGAGCCGGAGGAGGATCCTGCGCAGGATACGGTGATTCGCATTGCGAAGCTGTTTTCGGACTTTTTCATGGGCAACGCGAAGAACCAGTTTGTCCGCGAGCCGATGGACGGCGGCAATCGCTATGTCCTGATGCTCAAAACGGAGCAGATGCCGGATCTTGTGAATCTTCTTGTGAAGCTTTTCAATGAGTCGGAGGAAGTACGCGGGCTCAGGGATTCCGTCACCGCCAAATACATGGACAAAGACGCCGCGATTAAAGCGTATTATAAAAAGCTCACGGGCAATGAAATCGACGGGCGCGTGATGGAGCATTATCCGTTCCGCACCTGGGACGACTGGGCAAAGCCGGACAACGAACGGCTGAACGACGCCTATTTCGATTTTGAAAATGAAATGGAAGAGATGTATTACGAAGCCGGTGAAAATGTCTCGCCGACCGCCTTCGTATTTGTCAATGAGGACGGCACGTATGAGGTATATGCTTCCGAAAAGGACATGTACATCAAGCGCCTTACGGAAGAAAAGCCCCTGCCCGAAGGAACAGACGAACTTTTGTATCCGAACGATTTGACTATCCGATATTTCCGCGCGGAATTTGAGGTGTCGGACGAAGGATATCTTACGCACATTTCCCTGAAGGGTGAGGTCAGCGTTCAGGATGTACTTGAAAAGACGCACACGGATACGCTGGAGGCCGAAATTTATATTGACGCCTATAACACCACGAAAATCACGCTTTTCGATGTTGACGCCTATACTGAAAAGGAGAGAGAAGCGTTTGTTGTTCCCGAAACCGCCATCGGGGAAGCGACCATTGAATTTCTGGGCGAAACTTACGAAGTAAACTATACGTACTACGTGGAGGAATAGAAAATGACGGCGGTTCTTGAATTAAGCGGCGTTTCGCGCGTTTACAGAAACGGGCGGGGACTGAAAAATACCTCTCTTTCCATGTCCGAAGGAGAGATCGTAGGCCTTCTGGGTGCAAACGGAAGCGGCAAGACCACGCTTATGAAAATCGCCTGCGGCCTGACGCGGCCGGACACGGGTGAAGCCTGCGTGATGGGTGAAAGCGTGAAGGATGCGCCCGAAAAGGCGCTTGCGTTTGTCGGCGCGCTCATCGAAACGCCGGCGCTGTATCCGTTTATGAGCGGGCGGGATAATCTTCTTTTTGCATCGGACTATCTGGGCATCCGCGGAAAAAAAGCCGCGATGGATGCGCTTGAAAAGGTGGGTCTCATTGATTTTGCGAAGGACAAGGTGAAAAGCTATTCCCTCGGTATGAAACAGCGTTTAGGCCTTGCCATGGCGTTCATCGGCGGAAAGAAGCTTCTTCTTATGGATGAACCCACCAACGGTCTGGACATTGAAAGCGCCGCAGGCATCAAGGAATCCATTAAGGCAATGTGCAGTGAAACCGGCGCGGCGGCGATCGTTTCAAGCCATCTCGCAAGCGAAATCGAACGCCTTGCTACGCGCATCATCATTCTTCACGACGGAATGATTTTAAAGGACGTGTCGATTTCCGAGGTCATAAAGGATGGCCGGACGCTTGAAGACTACTACCTCGCGGTCAGAAGGGGGGAAGCGGTATGACGAGCTTTTTCCGCGCGCTGAAAGGCGAAATGAGAAAACTCAACAAGCGCAGAAAGTACAATGTTCTGTTTATCCTTCTTCTGATTCCCTACATGATCGGGCGCGTAGTCGCGGCTTTTACGCACATGAACGCGGCAAGCGGTGTTGTGCTCGGAAATACGCTTCTTATGTTTTATCTTCCGCTCATCGCATTTGTGGGCGTAAACGATCTCATTTCTTCCGAAATCAAGGAGCGCAGCATCCAGCACTGCCTTATAAAGCCGGTTTCGAGAATGACGGTGTACATCGCAAAATGCGCAGCTGTTTTTCTGAAATGCGCACGCCATGCTTTCTGGCTTATGCTGGTTGATTACGCGTTCGGCTTTATCGGCATCGGAAGCGGATCATACTTTCAGATTTTCTACCTCGTCTTTGACATGATCCCGCTTTTTGCGCTGATTGCCTTCGCGGCGCTCATTTCGGTTTGCGTAAACAGCCCTGCGCTTTCCATGCTCCTGACCATCGTAGCCTACATAGCCATGATCGTAGCAGGCTCGTTCCTGGGATGGTCGCAGATTATGTTTACAAGCTACATGGCCTGGCACAGCATGCTCCACGGCGGCATCGGCATCATCGGCTTTATCGAAAGGCTGCTTATCGTCATTGCTCCCGGAATCGTATTTCTGACATCGGGCGCAATTGTGCTTGAAAGAAAGAGATTCTGATTGCAAAAAAAGACGCGCCCGGCAAAAAATGCCGGGCGCGAAATTGTTTATTCGTATAAGGGGAAGCGGGCGGTGAGTGCGAGGGCGCGCTTTGAAACGTCTTCGACGGCGCTCTCGCCTTTTTCGATGATATCCGAAATCATATCGGCGATTTCAATCATTTCATTTTCCTTCATGCCGCGCGTGGTGACGGCGGGCGTGCCGATTCGGACGCCGCTTGTGATGAAGGGGGAGCGCTTTTCGCCGGGGACGGTGTTTTTGTTGACGGTGATGTGCGCTTCGTCCAGCATTTTTTCAAGGGCTTTGCCGGTGATATCGCGATCCGAAAGATCCAAAAGCATCAGGTGGTTATCGGTTCCGCCGGAAACCAGCTTCATGCCGCGCTCGAGGAAGCGCTTGGCCATGGCGGCGGCGTTTTTGACAATCTGCTTTTGATAGGTCTTGAACGCTTCATCCTGCGCTTCCTTAAAGCACACGGCCTTGGCGGCGACGACGTGCATTAAGGGGCCGCCCTGTGTTCCGGGGAAGATCGCTTTGTCGATTTGCTTGGCGTACTTTTCACGGCACAAAATCATGCCGCCGCGCGGGCCGCGCAGAGTCTTGTGCGTGGTGGTGGTGACGACGTCTGCGTAGGGCACGGGGTTCATGTGCTCGCCTGCTGCGACGAGGCCTGCGATGTGCGCCATATCAACCATCAGGTATGCGCCGCATGCGTCCGCGATTTCGCGAAAGCGCTTGAAATCAATCGCGCGCGGATAGGCGCTTGCGCCTGCTACGATCATCTTAGGCTTATGCTCCATGGCAAGCCGCATCACTTCGTCGTAATCGATCATGCCGGTTTCCTCGCTCACGCCGTAGGGCACGATGTTAAAGTACGTGCCGGAAAGGTTTGCGGGACTTCCGTGCGTTAAATGCCCGCCGTTGTCCAGCGCCATGCCCATGATGGTATCGCCGGGCTTTAAAAGGGCAAAATAGACGGCGATGTTCGCCTGCGCGCCGGAGTGGGGCTGAACATTGGCGTGCTCCGCTGAGAAGATTTCGCAGGCGCGCTTGCGTGCAAGGTTTTCCGCTACGTCCACGCACTGACAGCCGCCGTAGTAGCGCTTGGAGGGATAGCCTTCGGCGTACTTGTTGGTTAAAACGCTGCCCATGGCCGCCATGACAGCGGGGCTTACGTAGTTTTCGGAAGCGATGAGCTCGATATTCTCTCTCTGGCGGGTAAGCTCCGCGTCAAAGGATACGGCGAGCTCGGGGTCAAAATTGCGGATGAGTTCAAAAGCCATATTCAATAATCTGCCTTCTCAATTAAAATTCCATTTTGGATTCGAGCCAGGAAGTGAGGTCGTCGATGGCAACATGGGTCTGCTCCATTGTGTCTCTGTCGCGAACAGTGACCATGCCGTTTTCGAGGGTGTCGAAGTCGATGGTTACGCAGAAGGGCGTGCCCGCTTCGTCGGCGCGGCGGTAGCGCTTGCCGATGGAACCGGTCTCGTCGTATTCGCACATGAATTTCTTGGCGAGCTTGGCGTAAACTTCCTTCGCCTTGTCGCCCAGCTTATTTTTCTGAAGCGGCAGAACCGCGCACTTGATGGGCGCGAGCGCCGGATGGAGGTGGAGAACCGTGCGGACGTCGCCGCCTTCCAGCTCTTCCTCTTCGTATGCGTTGCAGAGGAACGCAAGAACAAGTCTTTCTACGCCGACGGAAGGCTCTACGCAGTAGGGGATGAACTTTTCATTCGTCGTGGGATCCATGTATTCCATGGACTTGCCGCTATGCTCCTGGTGCTGCTTTAAGTCATAATCGGTTCTGTCGGCAATGCCCCAAAGCTCGCCCCAGCCGAAGGGGAACAGGTATTCAAAGTCGGTGGTTGCCTTGGAGTAGAACGCCAGCTTTTCCTTCTCGTGATCGCGCAGACGCAGTTTTTCTTCCTTAATGCCCAAGGAGAGAAGCCAGTCCTTACAGAAGGAGCGCCAGTATTCGAACCAATCTAAATCTTCGCCGGGCTTGCAGAAGAATTCAAGCTCCATCTGCTCAAATTCCAGAACGCGGAAGATGAAGTTGCCGGGGGTGATTTCGTTACGGAAGGATTTACCGATCTGGCAGATGCCGGCGGGCAGCTTTTTGCGGGTGGTGCGCATAGCGTTTAAGAAGTTGACGAAGATGCCCTGCGCGGTTTCGGGGCGAAGGAGCACTTCGGAAGCCGAGGCTTCATTTACGCCCAGATGGGTTTTGAACATCAGGTTGAACTGGCGGATGCCGGTAAAGTCCTTTTTGCCGCAGACGGGGCAGACGATGTCGTGCTCGGCGATGTAGGCTTCAAGCTCGGCATTTTTCCATCCGTCGCCGGTCTCGGCGCCGTTTGTGAAATCCTCAATCAGCTTGTCCGCGCGGAAGCGGGCCTTGCAGGCTTTGCAGTCCATTAAAGGATCGTTGAAGCCGCCGATGTGGCCGGAAGCAACCCAGACTTCGCGGTTCATTAAAATGCCGCAGTCAAGACCGGTGTTGTAGGGGCTCTCCTGAACGAACTTCTGCCACCAGGCGCGCTTGATGTTGTTTTTGAATTCTACGCCCAGAGGACCGAAGTCCCAGGTGTTGGCGAGACCGCCGTAGATTTCGGAGCCGGCGAAAATGTATCCCTTGTTTTTGCAAAGAGCAACCAATTTGTCCATCGTGAGCTCTGCCATAAAAATCATTCCTTTTTGTCAAAATATAGTGGGTATATCATACCAAACGCGTTTTACGCATGCAAGCATCTGCCGTTAAATCTTCGCTTGAGTTTCACTCAAAATGATTCGGCGAGATTTACAATGGGCAGAATATATGTTAAAATAAAGTGAATGTGATCAAAGGAGGATGAAAAATGGCGAAGCGCGTGTTTTGCACGATGCTGCTGGCGGTTTTGGGCGCTTTTGCGGTTTTTATTATGTTTTCGGGCATGCTCGGCACAGATTTGAACGAAATGATGCCCATGTTTGATTTTGTGGACAAAAACGAGGTTATGATTCAGAAATTTCCCTTCTATGGCGGAAATGCGGACGAGGGCAATTTCGGCGTTTTTGATATCGTAAAAACCTATTCTCAAAACATTAAGGATAAAAATGCGCCTTTTCCGAATTTTATGGGCGAGATCGGAAAGCTCTATGCCCGTGCGGATTTTATGGACGCGCTGTATGCGTTTTTGCTGATTGCGGTCATGACCATTCCCGTTTACATGGTTTTGTGCTTTGTCGTGTTTAACGGGGCTTACGAGCTCGGCAAAAAATGGTTTTTCCCGTTTAAATATCTGTGGTTTGGCATTGTCACGGTCGTTTCAAGCTTTGTGACCGTCGCATCGACGTGGGTGATGTATAAAACGGTGATTTACGACATCGTTCTAAAATTCCTGATGAATCTGGCGGAGGAGATTACGAAAAACGTTCAGATCGCCTTGGCTACCAGCAACATTCTGACCCTTGCGGTCGTGGGCGTTCTCGTGTGCCTGCTTCTTCACAGAACTTTGTTCAGAGGCAGCGTATTTCTCTCCCTTTTGGGCGCGGTTTTGAGAACGATGCTATTTTTGGTGCTCGTCGCGTTTGTGAATGTGATCGTATATGAACTGAATGTTCGAAGCATGCTGTTTGTCCTCGTTTTCCTGTTTGCCATGGGGCTTTTTAAAGTGATTCTCTTTCCCGATAAGCACACAAATTAAGGCGGAAAAGGAGAGATACCGATGAATGCAGTTGTGAAGATCGATCTTCACGGCATGAGCCTTGACGAAGCCAGGGACGCGCTGGACGAGGTTTTGCGCAATACCGACATGAGCGTGTACCGCGTGCGCGCCATCCACGGCTTCAACAGCGGAACCGCCATCCAGCAAATGATCCGCAGGGAATACAATATGCATTTTAAGGTAATCCGCGTATGTAAAGGCCCGTCAAACGGGCAGACGGATCTGATACTCAGGGAATATTGATCTTAAGCGCCTTCGCTTTTTCGGCAAAGGCGTTTTTTCTTGCGCATGCAATCCTTAAAACAACGCATGTTGACAAGCGCCTAAAATCCGATTACAATATAATGAGGTGAATTTTGCCGGAGGTGAATCTATTTATGGAAAAAATCATCATTGCCGTCGACGCAATGGGCGGCGACAACGCTCCCGGCTGTGTGATTGAAGGCGTAGTGACCGCGCTTAAGGCGTATGAGGACATTTCCGTCCGCTTATTTGGCGACGAGGCAAGGATTAAAAAGGAGCTCGAAGGAAGTTTCTTCGATGCAGACCGTCTTGAGATTATCCACTCGGAGGAAGAAATCACCATGCACGACGAGCCGATGATGGCCGTTCGCAGAAAGCTGAAGTCTTCCATGGTGATGGGTCTAATGGACGTTAAGGAAAAAAGAGCGCATGCGTTTGTTTCCGCAGGTTCTACGGGCGCTTTGTTTTTAGGCGGCATGGCTTATGTGCGCCTTGTAAAGGGCATCGACCGTCCCGCGCTCGCGCCGGTTCTTCCGGGCCTTAAAAAGCCGTTCCTCCTGATTGACAGCGGCGCAAACGCCGACTGTCAGCCGAAATATCTCATGCAGTTCGGCCTCATGGGCTCCGTGTATATGAACAAGGTGATGGGCGTTGAAAAGCCCAATGTCGGCCTTGTAAACATCGGCGCGGAAGAAGAAAAGGGCAACAAGCTTCACAAGGAAGCCTATCAGCTGATGAAGAATCAGTCCGTTTACGCCTTTGGCGGCAACTGCGAAGCAAGAGACATTCAGGTGGGCGACTTTGACGTCGTTGCGACGGACGGATTTACCGGAAACGTGATTTTAAAGTACGCCGAAGGCCTTACCAAGGTTCTTTTCAAGCAGATTAAGTCGGGCGTTATGGAAACCCTTCGCGGAAAGATGGGCGGCGTTATGCTCAAGCCCGTTTTCGGAAAGATCAAGGACAAAATGAACCCCGACGAATACGGCGGAGCGCCGCTTCTGGGGCTTGACGGCGCGGTTGTGAAGGCGCACGGCTCGTCAAACGGCTATGCATTCTCCCGCGCGATTTTCCAGGCCAGAAAAATGGTTCTGGGCGACATTGTAGGCACGATCAAAAAAGGACTTAACGATATTCAGGAGGGATAATACCATGACCAGAAATGAAATTTTTAATAAGGTAGCCGAACTCATCACCGCGCAGCTCCCCGTGAGCCTTGACAAAGTCACCCTCGAAAGCCGCCTCGTAGAAGATCTCGGCGCGGACAGCGCCAACGTCATGATCCTCGTTTTCGACCTTGAGCGCGAATTCAGCGTAGAGGTTGACAACGACATGCTGGCCTCCATTGAGACCGTAAAGGACATCGTTGACTATCTGGAGAAAAACGCCTAATGGATAAGATCCAGGAGCGGATCGGCTATGCGTTTCAAGATATTCGCCTGCTCGAAACCGCGCTGACGCACCCGTCCTATGCGGGCGATCATCATGTGGAAAGCTATCAGCGCCTGGAATTTCTGGGCGACGCCGTTTTAGAGCTTTGCGTTAGCGAAGCGCTTTATCGGGCGCATGCCTCGCTTTCGGAGGGTGTGCTTACGCGTATGCGCGCGGAGCTCGTGTGCGAGGACGCGCTTTCGGAGGCTGCGAAACGGCTGGGCCTTGACAAGGGGCTGCGCCTTTCCGTGGGCGAAGAAAGAAGCGGCGGGCGAAACAAAAAAAGCATTCTGTGCGATGTGATGGAGTCGGTCATCGGGGCTGTGCATCTGGACGGCGGGAGAGAAGCGGCCAATCGGCTTATATACCTTGCCATCGGAGAGCGCATCAAAAACGGTTCGGGAAAGACCGATCATCTGGACGCCAAAAGCAAGCTGCAGGCGGTTCTTCAGGCCAAGGGCGATATGCCGGAATATGAAATGGTTTCCATGTCCGGCCCGCCGCACAAGCCCGTGTTTGTATACAGGGTGAAGGTGAAGGGCGAGGTCGTCGGCGAAGGCGAGGGCGGCAGCAAGCAGATTGCGCAGACGCTTGCCGCCAAGGATGCGCTTTTAAAACTATCCAAATGAGAACATATGGGATGAACCGGCGCGTTCATCCGGGAAACGGAGCTAATTGAGTTGCGACTTAAAAAGCTGTACATTCACGGCTTCAAATCCTTTGCGGATCGAACGGAAATGCTGTTTGAGCATGGCGTTACGGGCGTTGTCGGCCCGAACGGCTGCGGAAAGAGCAACATTTCCGATGCGGTCCGCTGGGTTTTGGGCGAACAGAGCGCGAGACAATTGCGCGGCGCAAAGATGGAGGACGTTATCTTTAACGGCACCGAAAAGCGCCGCCGCATGGCGTTTTGCGAGGTAACGCTCGTTTTTGACAACGAGGACCATTCGCTGCCTTCCGACTATACGGAAGTCGCCGTCACCCGCCGCGTGTTCAGAACGGGCGAGAGCGAATACCTTTTAAACGGCACGAACTGCCGCTTAAAGGATATCGTTGATCTCTTTCGCGATACCGGCATCGGCAGAGACGGCTATTCCATCATCGGTCAGGGCCGAGTGGGCGAAATCCTCTCGCAGAAAAGCGAAGAACGCCGCGCCATATTCGAAGAAGCCGCGGGCATTGTAAAATACAAAACGCGAAAGCTGGAAGCGGAAAAGCGGTTGGAAAACACCAATTCGAATCTTTCCCGCGTTAGCGACATTGTGTCGGAGCTTGAAGCGAGAATAGAACCCCTGCGTCTGCAAAGCGAGGACGCGCGAAGATACCTTCAGCTCAGAGACGAACAGAAGGATCTGGACATGAACGTGTTTCTGATCCGCTCGGAAAGATATTCCGAGCGCATAGAGGAACTCAAAAAGACGGTATCGGAGCTGACCGAAGCGCTTTCACAAAGCGAAAGGGAGCAGGAGGACATAAACGCCCGCCGCGAGAAGCGCCAGACGGAGCTTTCCGAAAAGGAAATCGAAACCGCCTCGCTTCGCGATACTCTGCAGGAGCTGATCCGCGATGTGGAGGCGCAGGACGGAAGCGTAAACGTCGTCAGAGAGCGCATGCAGGCTACTTTACGCGACAAGGAGCGCGCCGAACGCGAACAGCAGGCCGCCAAGGACGGCGAAAGCGGTATCGAAGAAAGAATAAAGGGCCTTGAGCATGAGGTCGAAACAGAAAAGGAAAAGCTGACCCAAAGCGCCCGGCACACCGAGAAGCTTGAAAACGCGCTTTTCAAGGCGGAAGAAGAAACGATGCGCCTTGAAGAAGAAGCCGAGGAAGCCAAGGAAAACGTCATAAACGCTATGAACGCGCTGGGCGACGTTAAGAGCGAGCAGGCGAGACTCACCGCGCTTTCGGAAGCCATCGACAGGCAGATTGCGGCGATTTCCAAAAATGCCGAGGACGACACGCATGCGAAGGAAGAGCTAAACCGTGCGCTCGCCGACGCAAGCGATATTTTCAGCGCCGAATGCGAACGGCTGGGCGTGCTGACCGACGCGGCCAGGGAAATCTCCAAAAAAACCCGAAAAGCCGGCGAGGAATACGAGCGCTTGGCGGTTGAGTCCCAGAATCTCCTCTCCGAGAGGCAGGAGCTTTCAAGCCGCTTAAAGCTGTTAACCGAAATGCAGCGCGACTATGAGGGCTATAACCAGTCGGTCAAGCAGGTGCTTAAGGAGGCGGAAAGGCGCGGCGGCGCGGGCGTTCACGGCGTAGTGGCAAGCGTTATTCATGCGCCTGCCAAAATCGAGCGCGCGCTTGACATGGTGCTTGGCGCATCTCTTCAGAACATCGTCGTCGACCGCGACGAAAACGCCAAGGACATGATCGAATACCTAAAGCGTAACCGCTTCGGACGCGCAACGTTTTTGCCCATTTCCTCCATTCGCGGCCGCACGCTGGACGCAAACGAGCGCCGCGTGCTTTCCATGCCCGGATGCGTGGGCCTTGCAAGCGAAATGGTTTCGTTCGATCCCATCTATTCCGGCATCGTCAATAATCTTTTGGGCAGAACCGTTATCGCCGAGGATCTGACCAGCGGCATCGCTATCCAGAGAGCCGGAAGATATCAGTTCCGCCTTGTAACCTTGGACGGCGACGTCATGCACTCCGGCGGTTCAATGTCGGGCGGCTCGGTGCAGTCGCGTATGACCAGCCTTTTATCCCGCGAACGCGAGATCAAGGAAGCTTCCGAGAAAATGGCCGAGATTTCCGCTTCCTACAAAAATATGCAGGAAGCCATGCGCGAAAAGGACGCGGAAAGGGCAAATCTCAAGAAAGAGCGCGCCCAGCTTTTTGACGACGTTCACCAGCAGGAAATCGCCGTCACCCGCGCAGAGGAGCATCTTTCGCGCGCAAAAGCCGCGCTTAACGAGCATAATCAGCGGTTTGAGCGCGTGAGGCTCGCCCTTGAGCAGCTGAACGAGCAGAAGGACGAGGCGGTCAAGGATCTTAAGCTTCTCTCCATGCGCAAGGATAATAATGAAGGCGCGCAGGCCGAGATGAAAAAGAGGGTAGGCGAGCTTACAAGAGCGCTTTCCCAAAAACGCGCGCAGCTGAACGATCTGAGAAACGAGACAAACGACGCGCGCGTAGCGCTCGCCACAATTCGCCGCGGCTTTGAGGCCATGAAAAATGATCTTGACCGCTTAATCAGCCAGAAGGGCGATGCAAAGCGAATGCTTGAGGAGGCGGCAAGAACGCTTGAAATCTGCCGCCAGCGCATGCTGGAGGACGAGGAGCAGCTCAAAAAAGAAGAGGGCAAGCTCGTAATTTTTAAACAAAGCCTGCTCGCTTCCCGCGAGGAATTCAATAAATCGGATAAAGAGCGCCTTTTGGTTCAGGAGGAGCTTAAAAAGATCAATGAAGCTGCGGAGGAGCTCAGAGTCCGCACTGAGGACTTCTCCGACCGCTGCCACAGAGGCGAGATGATGCTTGCCCGCGTGGAAAACGATTTAAAGCAGATCACCGACCGCATCTGGGAGGACTACGAGGTCACCTTCGAAGGCGCCGAGCAGTTCAGAAATGCGGATTTCAAGCTTTCCGAAGGCGAACGCCGCTTAAACGCCGTGCGCGCCGAAATCCGCCAGATGGGCACGGTTAATGTATCTGCGGTTGAGGAATACCGCCAGACGGTGGAGAGATTTACGGATCTATCCAAGCAGCGGGACGACCTATTAAAAGCACAGGGCGATCTCAAGGGTATTATTTCCGAGCTGACCGGCAAGATGGAAAAGCAGTTCAGGGCGCAGTTTGAGCAGCTGGACGTGTACTTCCGCCAGACCTTCACCGAGCTTTTCGGCGGCGGACGCGCAGAGCTCAGGCTCGAAAACCCGGGCAATGCGCTTGAAAGCGGCATCGAAATCGTTGCGCAGCCCCCGGGAAAGAAGCTGCAAATGCTTTCGCTCCTTTCAGGCGGCGAACGAGCGCTGACCGCCATTGCGATTCTGTTTGCAATGCTGAAATTAAAGCCCACGCCGTTTTGTATTCTGGACGAAATTGAAGCGGCGCTGGACGACGCAAACATTGATAACTTTGCGGAATATCTGAAAACCTATTCGGCGAAAACCCAGTTCGTAGTCGTTACGCACAGAAAGGGAACGATGACCAGATGCGACGCGCTTTACGGCGTCGCCATGGAGGAAAAGGGCGTTTCCAAGATGATGAGCGTAAAGCTTTCGGACGCTGTATAAAGGAGGCACGGCACCTATGGGCCTTTTTTCCAAGATCAAAGAGGGACTTTTCAAAACGCGCGGCAATATGGGCGCGAAGATGGACGAGCTGGTCGAGAATACCAAGAAAATCGACGACGACTTTTTTGAGGACTTAATCGACATCATGATCATGTCCGACGTGGGCGTGAAGACGGCGGAGGAAGCCGTTAACAAGCTTCGCGAGAAGTGTGAAAGCGACAAAATCACCGATGCGGTCAAGGCCAAGAGCGAATTTGCCAAAATTATGGCTGATATGATGCGCGATCAGCCGATGAAGCTTGAAAATCCGTCGGTTCTGTTCATCATCGGCGTAAACGGCGTAGGAAAGACCACCTCCATCGGAAAGCTTGCCTCCCGCATGAAGCTGATCGGCCGCCGCGTTATGATCGTCGCGGGCGATACCTTCCGCGCCGCCGCTGCCGAACAGCTGACGGTGTGGGCGGAAAGAGCCGACGTTCCGATTGTCAAGCGCGGTGAAGGCGCAGACCCCGCAAGCGTTGTATTCGACGGCATTCAGGCCGCGAAAGCCAGACATGCCGACGTTCTCATCGTCGATACCGCCGGACGCCTTCACAACAAAGCTCACCTGATGGAGGAGCTCAAGAAAATGGCGCGCATTGTAAGCCGCGAATTCCCGGAGGCCGGCATGCACGCCCTGCTCGTCATCGACGCGACCACGGGACAAAACGGCCTTAACCAGGCGGCTGTCTTTAAGGACGTTGCAAACTTGGACGGCATTATCTTAACCAAGCTCGACGGAACTGCCAAGGGCGGTATCGCCGTGGCCATCCGCCGCGAACTTGGACTTCCTGTGCGCTACATCGGCGTGGGCGAGGGTCTGGACGATATGCAGCCCTTCGACGCCAAGGAATATGTGGACGCGATTCTGGGCGAATAAAACCAATAAAAACCGACTTCAGACCGAAGTCGGTTTTGCTTTATCCAAGAAAATTCCTTTGCCGGACGCCTCGGCGCAGCTTTTGTTGGAGCTGTCAGGGAAGGTTAATCTAAGGGGGAGGCGTGTGTTTTTTCAAAGGTTTGTTGCCCAAATGAGTATTCGTCATCAAAACGCATCAAAATTCGGACAAAATACAGATGAAAATATGAAAAAGTAAAAATATTTTTTCTATTCAGGCAGGAAAAATCTTCATGTATATCGAATATATCTATACGAAAGGGGGATGACGCCCATGGCAAATGATGCTTCTTACTGAAGCAGACGAAATTGATTTCAAACGGAAGGCAGGTACTTTAATTATGAAGATCAAATATCTCGGAAGATTTATGGATGTCACGGATAGTCTGAAGGACTATGCAGATAAAAAATTGGCGAAATTAGAGTGGTTTTTTGACGACAATGCCGACGCGCAGATTAAGTTTACGCAGGAAAAGGGCGCGAAGAACATCGCCGAAATCACCATCGTTCATAAACACATGATTTTCCGCGCGGAAGAAATCACCGGCGATATGTACGCCAGCATCGATAAGGCGGTCGACAAGCTGTCCCGTCAGATCCGCCGCCACAGAACCAAGCTCGATAAGCGCCTGCATGTGCCTGCGCCCGAAGTTATGCCCGAACAGGAAGAGCCTCCGGTTGAAGAGGAGGAGCGCAAGGTTGTTCGCGTAAAGCACTTCAGCGTAAAGCCCATGAGTGTTGAAGACGCCATTATGCAGATGGAAATGCTGAACCACAGCTTCTATCTGTTTGAGAATTCGGACTCCGGACGCATGTGCGTTCTGTATATCCGTCAGGACGGAGATTACGGTCTGCTGGAGCCCGAAAACTGATAAAACAGCTTTTTACGGGGCGAACGGATCGTTCGCCCCGTTTTTATGAATTCTTTGGAGGAAATATACCATGCTTACGGAATTTACCGCTTCCCTGTTTGACGAGCTCGCTTCCCTGTATCCCGATTCGGACGCATCCGCCGGCGAGGATGTAATCGTCCTGTCCGGCGCAAATCAAACGACGGTCGGCGCGCACATTATGCTAAACGGCTTGACGCCGGGGCTTCCCGTTTATCTTGAAGTCAGCGGCCCGCACACATCGTTTAAGCTGTTTGAACTGATTCCCGTCCCGGTTGAGGTGAATACCGGCGCAAGGCAGAGAAGCGCGTATCTTCATGACGATGTAAACGAGTCCGTCATCCGAAAAGCGCCCTTCTATGTGTATGAGGCGCTGAAGCCGATTTACAACCTCATGATGCCCACGGGCGTGACGGCTGCGTTTGCGTTTAAGACGCTCATCGAATATGCCCGCGCGTACAGAGAAGACGAATGGACGATCCGTGTTATTCATGCGGGCAAGGAAAAAACGCTGAAAATCTATGTTCACGCTTATCCCGTAACAGTCGAAAAGGCCGGCAAAAACACGCACAAATACGTCAATTGGGTATCGTATGCCAATATAAGCAAATATCACCATGTTCAAATGGATTCGCCGGCATATTTTAAGCTTTTGGATCGGTATCTCAGGATGGCGGTATATCTGAGGCAGAACCTGATTAACGTAAGCATTGATATGTTCATTAAATATGAAAACGGCGAAGCGATTGTCGACGAAGCGCGGCTTGACAAATACATCGCCGCATTCAAAAAAGCGGGCTTTGAGTGCTTCCACGGAACGGGCTTCTGCGGACGAATGGAAGGTCAGGGCGACAACGATCAGTTTTACAATTCCCTCGATCACGATAAAATCGAATCGCCCGAGGAAATCAGAAAGGCGTTTCGCAAGGTCGCCTTCGACAAATTCGATAACGGAACGCGCGCCGCGGAAAGCTTTACCGGAAAGGATATCGCAACAGAGGAGGGGCAGACGGTTTTAAGAGCCTGCGCCCGTGCGCTTTATACGTATCTCACTTCGCGCGGCCTTGAAAAGGACTGGGAGCAGTGCCTTCTGGACGAGCCGAACGACGCGCTTTCAGACGTCTACAAGATCATTTCCCGGATTGCGCATGAAGAAATGCCCGGTATCCGCATGATGGAGCCGGTTCTTCCCACGCACGCGCTCACGGGATACATCGATATCTGGTGCCCGACGGTTGAGACGTATGAGCTTGACAGAGAATACTATGACGAGCGCGTGAAAAACGGAGACAGCCTGTACGTATACACCTGCCTGACGCCCGGCGGAAAATACTTAAACCGCATGCTCGACATGCAGCGCCTGCGCCAGACGTATCTGGGCTGGGCGCCCGCCAAGTATGAAACCATTTCCGGCTTCCTGCATTGGGGCTATAATCAGTTTTTGGACGATCAGGACCCCTACGACAGAAGCGCTTGCATGTTCTCGGAGGGCGTGATGCAGTTCCATCCGAAGCTGGATCTGTTCCTTCCGGCAGGCGATTTCTCCATCGTATATCCCGGCTACAACACGGTTTACCACACCACCCGCGCCGAAGCGCAGAGAATCGGCCTTGAGGATCTGTGCCTTTTAAACCGGCTTGATCCGGACACGAAAAAGGAAATTGTTAACAGCGTGTTTAGAGGATACACGGAATACGAGCTGGACATTTCAAAATACCGCGCGGCGAGAGAAAGGCTTTTGATCGCGGCAAGCAAATAACGGAAACAAAAAACGGGGCTTATGCGGATTTTTCTTCTGCATAAGCCCCGTTTTTATGGGCGTTTGATTATTCCTCTTCTTCCCGCGTCGGGCCGTCTTCAAAGGTGATGCCTTCCGGGATTTCAAAGCCGTCGTCATCGATGGCGGGGTGGAGAATGGCGTCGATCAAATCGAGAAGCTTGTCTCTGCCCGTTCCGTCCTCGGACGAATAGGCGATGACCTGCCACGGCTGAACGGTGAGCGAGCGGCAGATGACGGGAAGCGTGCGGCTTCTTTGGGCTTTGCTCAATTTGTCCGCCTTGGTTGCGATGACGGAGAAGGGAATATTATAGTGGCGAAGATAATTCGCCATCATTTTGTCTTCGTTTGTCGGGTCGTGGCGGATGTCGGCTAAAAGGAAGACGTGCTTAAGGGTATCGGAACCTTCCAGATAGCTTTCCATCATGCGCGCCCACTTCGCCTTTTCGCTGCCCGGGGCTTTGGCAAAGCCGTAGCCGGGCAGATCGGCCAGAACGAATTCCTCATTGACCCGATAAAGGTTGATCATGCGGGTTTTGCCTGGCTCGGAGGAGGTTCGGGCAAGCTTGTTGTTCTGGCACAGGGAATTGATGAGCGAGCTTTTTCCCACATTGGATTTTCCGGCCATGGCAATTTCGGGAAGTCCCCTGCCGGGATAGTCGCGGAGCTTATCCAAGGACGTTAAAAATGCCGATTTTGTTATCCTCATGTCACACGACCGCCTTTACGATATTTCCCTTATTTTCCGTCATGACATAGCGGAAGGCCTCGTCGGCGGATGAAATCGCATGAACGGTGAGCTCCTTCAGGATTTCCTCGGGAATTTCCTCCAGATCCTTCTTGTTTTCCTCGGGAATAAGCGCAAGCTTCATGTGCGCACGGTGCGCGGCAAGCAGCTTTTCCTTGAGCCCGCCGATGGCGAGCGCTTTTCCGCGAAGGGAAATTTCACCCGTCATTGCGATATCCTGTCTGGCTTTAAAGCCCGTTACAGCGCTGAACATCGCGCAGGCCATGGCGATGCCGGCGGAGGGGCCGTCCTTGGGCGTCGCGCCCTCGGGAATATGCACGTGAATATCGTGCTTCTTTCTGAACTCCTCATCGACGCCCGCCTGCTCCATGCGGCTTCGAACGAAGCTCCACGCGATTTTCGCCGATTCCTTCATGACGTCGCCTAATGAGCCGGTGAGCTCAAGATTTCCGCTTCCGGGCAAAACGCCTACTTCAATCGGCATGACCTCGCCGCCGACGCTCGTCCATGCAAGGCCGTTGACGACGCCCGCTTCGGGGGCTTTTCCGGTTTCGGCGTGCGTATAGCGAAGGACGCCTAAGTAGGAAGCGACGTGCTGCGGCTTGACCGTGACGGGCTTTCTTTCCGCCTCGGGCGTGTCCAGCATTTTGACAACCGCTTTGCGGCAAATCGTCCCAAGCTTTCTTTCAAGCGTTCTTACGCCGGATTCCCTTGTATAGCCGTCGATCACTTCGCGGATGGCTGCGTCCGTGATTTTGAGCATTTTGCTTTCAAGGCCGTTTTCATGAAGCTGCTTTTTCCAAAGATGGCGCTTTGCAATCTGCACCTTTTCCTCAAGCGTATAGCTCGGAACCTCAATGATCTCCATGCGGTCCAGAAGCGGGCGAGGGATCTGATCCATATTGTTGGCGGTTGTGATGAACAGAACCTTTGAAAGATCGAACGGCGCTTCAAGATAATGATCGCGGTAGGCGCTGTTTTGTTCGGGGTCTAAAACCTCCAGCATCGCCGCCGCAGGATCGCCGCGAAGGTCGGAGGCCATTTTGTCGATTTCGTCAAACAGGAACACGGGATTCATCGTGCCCGCCTGCTTGATGGCGGAGATGATGCGGCCGGGCATTGCGCCGATATAGGTTCTTCTGTGGCCGCGGATTTCCGCTTCGTCGTGAACGCCGCCCAGAGATACCTGGCAGAAGGAACGCTTAAGCGCCTTTGCCACAGACCGGGCAATGCTGGTTTTACCGACGCCGGGTGCGCCGACCAAGCACAGAATAGGACCCTTGGAATCCTTTTTGATGCTTCTGACCGCCAGATATTCGACGATGCGCTTTTTCACGTCTTCAAGCGCGTAGTGATCGGCTTCAAGAACGCTGCGGGCGCGTTTGATATTAATGTCGTCCGCGTCAAATTTTCCCCACGGAAGCTCCAGCATGTATTCCACATAGCTCTGAATGACATTGCTTTCGGGGGTATTGGTGCCCATTCGCGCAAGGCGCTTCAGCTCTTTTTCGCACCTTTGCCTGGCTTCGCCCGCGATTTTGCTCTCGGCGAGCTGCTTTTCATACGCCGCGATATCGTCGTCCGATTCGCCCAGCTCGTCTTCGATCACGTGCATCTGCTCGCGCAGATAGTATTCGCGGTTGTTTTTTTCGATGCGCTCGTGAACGCGCTTTTGAAGCTTGGCTTCCAGCTGAACGACGTCCAGCTCCTGCGCCATGAAATCGACAAGCAGGTCAAGGCGCATATAAGCGTCCGCGCATTCAAGCGCCTTTTGCATATCGTGTATGTCGTTTAAGATATTGGTAGACAGAATATCGGCAAGCTGACCGGGCGTGCGCGCGCCGGACGCCGCCTGTTTCATTTCGGGGCTCAAATCTTTTCGGGTTTGAGAGAGCCTGTCAAACTGCTTTTTGGCGACGCGCATGAGCGCAAGCGCCTGCGTTGTGCGTTCGTTTCCTTTTTCCTCAACGACGCAGACTTCGGCATGCTGCATATTTCCCGCGTCGAAAATTCCCATGAGCACGGCGCGGCTTTCGCCCGCGACCAGCAGACGGAAAATACCGTCGGGCATGCGCACAACCTGCTTGATACGCACAATCGTGCCCACCATATATACGTCCTGAATGCCGGGCTCGTCCTTCATGGCGTTTTTCTGCGTAACGACAAAAAGACGGCTGTCGCCCTCAAGCGCGGTATTCATCGCCTGAACGGATTTCTCGCGTCCGGCGTCAAAATGCACAACCGTTTCGGGAAAAATTACCGTTCCGCGCAGCGGAATCATCGGCAGCTTCAATTCCTTCTGTGTGCCGGTTTGGTTTACGTTCAAATCTATATATCCCCCATATCACTATAAAGCTAACTGTGATTATACCTTTCATTTGAAAACGTGTCAAGCATAAAGCCCGCCATCGGCTTTAATTGGCAGAGCCAAAATATGTACATAACAAAAGCGAAGGCTTTCTAAAATACGGCCTTCGCTTTTTAAGAAAGAATGCGGATACGGAGTTTACCAGTCCGTCACGATTACGTAGTCGGGCGTGTAGGCGAGGTTCCAGATCGCCTGTTCGGCGTATTCATAAGCCAAAACCACGTCGCCCCAGCGCAGGAACTGGATCTCGGTAAACGCGCCGTCCGTAATCACGAAAACGAGCGCGCCAACGGCCTCGTCCTCGGGCGCTTCGAAGGGAACGGCAATTTTCCATATCGCCTCTTCCGGCCATGCGACCGAAACCTCGGTCTGAACGCTGCCCATATAGATTTCCTTGCATGTAAGATCGATAAACTTCTTAAGCGCTGCGCCGTCGTAAACCTTATCCAGCATCAGATGCTTAAGCGCCATATCGTACTCGCCGTAGGAAATCAGGCTGACGCTTTCCTTTGCGCATGTAAACATCATTTCATCCGGAACGTATTCCTTCTCCGCATGCGCAAATACGGATGCGGCCAGCATGAGGATGATAGCGCATACTGCTAAAACTGTCTTTTTCATACCCTTAGCCTCCATAAAGGCAAATTTCATATCTTCCGGTACGTTTTTGACGAAACGGGCGATGGTTTGGTTGCATTTTTCTTTGTAAAGTTAATGTGAAATCTCAAACAGCGCGAGCATCATTTGATCCAGCGCGGCGCGATCGCGGATTTTACCGCTTTTTACGTCAAAATCCATCTGAACGCCCGCGCGGTAGCTTTTTTCAAGCTGTTGGGCGCTCAGTTTCTCGACCTGTCCGTATACCTTCTGGGCGACAAAGCGGGTGAGCTTTGCCTGCCTTTCGATTTCGGGCAGGGACAATTTTTCATCTCTTAAAAGCCGGACGTGCGTCATCAGCCGCAACTGCCTTATAAACATGGCGATCAGCCCGACCGCCCCTTCGCCCGCGTCCAGCATGGCGTTTAGAATCTCATACGCCTGCTTGCTTTTTCCGGCGATGATGGAATCGATCATCAAAAACACATTGCTTTCCGCGCTCGGCGTGACGGCGGCCTTTACATCCGTATCCTCAATGGCGGGCTTATCGCCCACAAACGCCGCAAGCTTGTCCACCTCGCCCTGAAGGCGCGTAAGATCCCGTCCCGCATAGAAAAGAAGCGTATGGATTGCTTCCGGGCGCATGGTTTTCTTTTTGGGCTTCAGACGCGACTGAATCCATTTTCCGATTTCGGGATCGGTCAGATGCTGGAAGGAGACGACGTTAGCGTGCTTTTCAATAATTTTGTAAAGCTTTTTGCGCTTGTCGGCTTCGCCGCGCGTATAGAAAATGGTTACGGATGTATCGGGCGCGCCTGAGACGAGCCATTTTTCAATTTTTTCGCATTCTTCCTGTTCGTCTTTTGCCTTTGCGCTGGTCAAAAGCGGCGTGTCCTTTATGAGCACGAGCCTTTTTTCCGACATGACCGGCAGCGTTTCCGCGCCTTCGATGATTTGTCTTGCGCCGGGCGCGTCCATGACGGATTCATTTAGAATTTCAAGACCGGCGGGGAGAACGGCCTCGCGGATTTTTTCAAGAGCGCTTTTTTTTATGAATTCCTCCGGGCCGTGAAACAGGTAAACGCCGCCCCGAATCCCGGTTTTGATTTCGTTAAAAAGCTCCTGCCATGTCATGGTTTATCCTCCCGCCTGAAGTTCCGTTTTGATGTTATAGGTTCCGTCCTTATGCATGGTGATTGTGATTGCGCCGCATTCATCCGTGCGGTATACGTCGCAGTTTATATCCTTGAGTCTTGAAAGCACTTCCGGTGTCGGATGCCCGTGACCGTTGGAAGAAACCGAAATGACGGCGATTTCGGGCGTGGCTGCGGACAGAAACGCTTCGCTCGTTGCTTTCTTTGAGCCGTGGTGCGAAATTTTCAGAATGTCGGTATCGCAAAGCGCGTATTTGTCCACGCGCTCGGTGATATCGCCCGTAAAAAGCGCGGATGCTTCTGCGTATACGATGTTTAAAACAAGCGAGCCGTCGTTGTCCTCCTTGGGGGTAAAGTCCGCTTCGGGCCAGACGACATGCGCTGATGCGCCGCCCGAGAGCGTTACGACGTCGCCGGCTTTCAGATAATGAAGCTTTCTATGGGAAAGCGCGCTTTGAACCAGTTCGCCCACATCCATTCTCTCCCAGCATTCGCTGACATAGACTTCGGCTTTTGGATAGCGCTTCAGAATTTCACGTATACCGCCTGCGTGATCGATATCCGGGTGCGATATGAAAATGCCTTTGACGTTTGCGCCTATGCTTGTCAGGTAATCGGCGGTAATCTCGTTGTCTTTTCCGCAATCCACGATGTATGCGTCGTTTTCCGCCAGAATAACGCAGCTGTCCGCGTAGCCTGCGTCCAGATATACGATGTCAAGGCCCTTGTGAACGGGCGCAGGCCAGAGAATAACGACGACGGCCAGCAGGGCCGTGAGAGACGTAAGCGTTTTGGAAAGGCGCTTGTTTTCCGTGATAAAGGGCGAGGCAAGCGCCATCAGCGAAAAATATGCGATCACGCAGGCGGCGCTCCATGCGCGGATATTCAGCATTGCGAAGGAGAGGCCGGATACCCAATCGGTTATGAAAAGAATAGCCGTCCAAACAAAATCCGCTGCATGTCCCAAAAGCTTTGCCGCATCCATCGAGGCAAACGACAATATGAGCGAGGACGCGCCGATATACACGGTGAGAAGTCCGAGCGGCACGACAAACAGATTCACGGGCACGGACAGAACGGGCGCGGAGTGGAACAGCTTTGCCATGGAGGGGAGCGTTCCTAACTGTATTGCGGCGGAGGAGGAGATGGCGTCAGCGGTATTGTTGTAAAGAACAAGCGGAATGCTTTGGATATCTTTGCGCTTTCCCTTGAAACAGGGCAGAAGCGAACGGATCGGCCGCGTCATCAGCGCAAGCGACAATACGGACAGATACGATAACTGCATGCCCGTATCCTGAATCGTCAGGGGATTGATGATAAGCTGAATCAGAAATGCAAACGAAAGCCTTGTCATCAGATCGGACGGATCGCCCGAAAGGCGGCCGATAACGAGAAGCGCATACATCATAGCCGCGCGCATGAGCGACGCGCTGGCGCCGGTCATGACGGTATAGAGAAAAATGAGCCCGGAAGTGATGATCCAGCGAGGCTTTGCGGGAACGAGGAAAAGCAGAAGCAGCGTTTCAAAAAACATTGCAACGCAGGATACGTGCAGGCCGCTGAGCGCTACCAAATGCGCAACGCCCGCCTCCTGAAAGCTTTCATACGTTTCGTCGCTGAGGCCCGACCGATCGCCCAATAAAAGCGCGCGCATTACGCCGGCGTTTTTCGGAAACAGATCGTCAAAGCGCTCGGAAAGATAGGCGGATAAGCGGTACAGTCCGCGTGTGAGGTTCGCCTTTTCGGAGACGATTTCTATTTTGGAAATCGAGGAGGAAGCGCACAGAGCCACTGACTTTCTCCAAAGATACGCGCGGAAATCAAAGCCGTCCGGGTTGGTTCGCCCGTCGGGGAGCCAGAGGCTTGCTTCGGGCAGATGAAGCGTGTCTCCGTATTCGTAAAGGCGCCCTTCGTTGTTTCCGTAAACATATACGTACGCTTTATAGTCAAAAGGCTTATCGTCGATTGAAACGCCGTCAAGATACAGAATCGTTCGGTTCTTGTCCGGCTGATAGACGGGATTGTTGGAGACAACGCCCGTCACGTTTCCCTTCTTGTTTACGAAAAGAGAGGGCAATTGACTGCGGTTTTCCGTATAGAATGAAAAAAGAAGCATGATTGCAATCAGCAAAAGGAATACAGACAGACGTTTCTTCCTTTTGCGCAATAGCGCGCTAAGCGCCGCGGCGATTGCGCCCAAGCCGATAAAGACAGAGACGCTTAAGTGCGTTTTCAGCGCAAGCAAACAGCCTGCCAGCGCAAAAAGCGCGCAGGCGGACAGCTTTCTCAGGCGCGCAAAGCGAATGAGCGGATTAAATGCTGATTCGAATGCCGGCGCGCGCCACCATGGCTTCCGGGTAGTCGATAATCGCTTCATCCAGCACTGCCTCCGCGTTGTAAGAAGGATTGATGTGCGTGAGCACAAGCATCTTCGCCCCCGCATCCCGCGCAAGGCGCGCGCACATGCCGCTCGTCATGTGCGCACTTTTGCTCGTCCAGTCGTCTCTTAAAAGTCCGGCGTCGGCAAGCAGAAGATCGGCTTCGCCGCAAAAGAGCGTAAGCGCGTCGCATTCGTTGGTATCCCCGGTATAGACAAATGTCTTCCCGTCGCAATGCACGCGAACGGCGTAGGTTTCCACCGGATGCGAAACCCTCAAAAATTCGATTTTCATTTCGCCGATCGTCAGATCCTGCGTGGGGTACAGATCGAGTGCGCCGCCTTCCAAAATACGTCTCACCTTTTCAGGCGTTTGGGGACAGATGACTTTAAGGCTCTCTACGCCCGCCGCATTCAGAAGATAATTCATCGGCAGCATATCGCTCATATGGTCGAAATGAAGGTGGGAAAGCACGACCGCGTTTAAATCGCGCACCGTGCATTCGTTCAGAAGGCGACCGAGCACGCCGCTTCCGCAATCGATCAGAATTTTCGTGCGCCCGCTGTCGGAGGTGAGAAGGTATCCCGAGCATGCGCCCTTAATGGAAGGATAGGGGCCGTTTACCCCCAGCATGGTGAGAATCATGGTGTTTTCACCTTCTTTGATGCTTTTTTATTCAGTATATCGGCTTGCGTTTTGAAAGTCAATTATTTCTTTGAAAGCTTTTGCCTTCCTTTCTTTTTGTACAAAACGACCAGACGACGTTTGAACCATTCAAACGCCGCCTGAATTTACTTATTTTCTTACCCTTCGGATAGGAGCTGCGTCCGTTTTGGGTGCGGGACGCCGGACGTTTGCCGTTTGCGTCCGGGCGGGAACACTGCCTTCGCGCTTTTCACGCTTCATTTGCGCGGCCCTTTGCATGGCAATTTTCTTTTTGCGGAGCATCTCGCGGCGGATCTTTTCCATTCTTTCACGTTCGCGGCGGCGCTTTACGCGCACGCGCCATACGATTAAAACGATCAGACCGGCGGCGATGAGCCAGTAGAAAATACGCACGGACGGATTGTGGCGCGGCATAAGCTTGAACATCCACGGCGCGGACGAGCTGATCCATTCATCCAGCACCTCGTCCATCGTGGGCTCCTTCATCTCCACACTGCGGCTTGCGACCAGAGAGCCGGTCAGGATGTCGCCGTAGACGGTTTCAAACGCAACGGTTCCCAGCACGTCGCCCTTGGAGATCGGGGCGGTCAAGGGGCCGTTAAAGCTTACGCTGATTCTGCCGGAAAAATCCTTGGCGAGATTGGCGATAAACTGAGGATCCTCCAGATCCGTTTTCATGAAGGATTCAAAGTAGGTTTCGGGGATGTCGGCGACGCTCATTCTGAGATAGCCGCCGTTCGGATCGTTAAGCGCGGCTTTGTCCACTTTAAAGGAGGTCATTGCGTCGTCCAGCAGCTGATACATCTCGGAAAACGTCAGATTGGTATATTGCAGAAATCCGTATTTCAAAAGGCGGATGGTGTCCGTGTACGCCTGAATATATAAATCGTCCTCGGGGTTCGTGCCCAGCGTTACCGAAATCAGCGTATGTCCGCCCATCTCGCCCGCGCCGACAAAGCAGCGGCCCGCCGCATTGGTATAGCCCGTTTTGACGCCGATGCACGGCTCGTAATATAAGGCTTTTTCTTCGATCAGAAGGTCGTATTTGGTGGTCAGGGTGCGGCCGTTGGGATGGAAATTGGTGGGCTGCATGTCGTATGTTACGGTGGAAACGATATCCCGGAAGGTTTCGTTCGCCATGGCATAGCGGGTGATGATGGCAAGATCGTGCGCTGTGGTGTAGTGGTTTACGGTGTGAAGGCCGTGGGAATTGGCAAAATGCGTGCCGGACAGACCCAGCTCCCTGACCTTTTGGTTCATCAGCTGAACAAACGCATTTTCCGTTCCGCTGGTCAGAATTGCAACCGCGAGGGACGCGTCGTTTCCGGAAGCAATCATCATGCCGTAAAGAAGGTCCTCAAAGGGCATGATTTCGCCGGGCGTGATGCCGAGCTTGGAGGAACCGCTGCCGGGTTCAACGCCGCCGGGAATCGTGACCAATTCGCCTACGGGGCCGTTTTCAAGGGCGACGATGCATGTCATAATCTTTGTTGTGCTGGCGGGATATCTGCGCTCGTCGGCATTCTTTTCAAGCAGAACGCGGCCGTTTGAGGCGTCCATCACGATACAGCTTGTGCCGTACAGATGGCCTGTCTCCAGGTTTTCGGGCGTTTTTACGTTGTAATCCTCGGGAATTGCGGCATAAGATACCGATGAAAATAACAAAAGCGCGCAGAGAAGCGCGGCAAGAAAGGGCTTTAAGATGCGCATGACTTCCTCCAAGTAAAGCTTTGTCCCTTCATTTTACCACGAAAGAATGATGTTGTATAGAATTATCCTGTGAAATTTCACAGGATAAGTTCATATTTATTGCCTGCTTTCAAGAAGCTCGAAGCCGTATTGATACAGCTTCTTGGCTTCCGGCCATTTGGCAAATTTCTCCCAGCCGCATCTTAACATAACAACGACGATTTCCCTGCCGTCCTTAATCGCCGCGCCCACATAGCATTGGCCCGCCGCAGCGGTGTAGCCGGTTTTAACGCCTCTGGAATACTGATAATAATACATGGAATCGTAATCGTTGATTGCATAATTGTGATAAATGGTGAGCGCCGGGCGCAGGGATGTGGGCTGCATGGTATATACGTCGCCAAAGGTGATTTCGCGGAAAAGATCGTTGCTTAAGCAGTACAAAGCGAGCTTGGACATGTCCCGCGCGGTGGTGTAGTGCCCCGTCTGGGTATAGCCGTGCGGGTTCATAAATTGTGTGTTCGTCATGCCGATTGAAAGCGCCTTGTCGTTCATCATTTTGACAAAGGCTTCGACGCTACCCGCCTCATGATGGGCGATGGCGTTTGCGGCGTCGTTTCCGCTTTTAAAAATCAGGCCGTACCAAAGATCCTGAAGCGGCATGACCTCGCCGTAATACACGGGAACGCGCGTGGAGTTTAAGCCGATGTCCTCAACGCACTGGGGCACGGTGACAATTTCATCGGGCGAGCTCATTTCTATGGATAATATCAGCGTCATAATTTTTGTGGTGCTGGCCATGGAAAGCCGCTCGTCCGGGTTTTTGGAAAACAGGATCTCGCCCGTTTTCGCGTCCACAAGCATGACCGCATGACTGAGAAGCTCGTCCTGCGTAAGGGCGCAGGCGCTCGGCGCAAAAAGGGGCGCTGAAAGCAGAATAAAAGCAAGAAAAATAAGGCTGATTCTTTTCATCTCGATTACCACCTCAACCGAATAGACGCATTCAAACGCGCTTCGGTTCACGCAACTGATTATATTTTAAGCGGAAAAAATTCGTATATATCATAGCATATTTTTCCGTTTTTGTATAGTTATATTAAAATTTACGTTGTGCGCAAACTTTTCCTTGAAATAAAACGGAAAATGGTCTATAATGAATATGACATACTTTGAAATAGTGCAGCTATGCCCTTTGCGAATACTTTTTACTATAATTACGGAGGTTTTCCGATGGCACGCAAGATTCTGATCGTTGACGACGAGCCCCTGATTGTCAAGGGCCTGAAATATTCTTTGGAGCAGGACGGCTATGAGACCGATTCCGCCGCCGACGGCGAAGAAGCGCTTGCAAAATTCTTTGCCGGCCGGTATGACCTTGTCCTCCTGGACGTAATGCTGCCCAAGCTTGACGGCATTGACGTGTGCCTGCGCATCCGGGAAAAGTCCAGCGTGCCGATTATCATGCTGACTGCCAAGGGCGAGGATATGGATAAGATTCTGGGTCTTGAATACGGCGCGGACGATTATATGACCAAGCCCTTCAATATCCTTGAGGTCAAGGCGCGCATCAAGACCATCTTCCGCAGAACCACTATGACTCAGAAGGAAAACACGCAGTCCGTTCTCACGGTTCGCGATATGCGCATCAACCTAAACAACCGCTCGGTCAACATCGGCTCCAAGGAGATCAACCTAACTGCCAAGGAGTTTGATCTTCTTCAGCTGTTTGTTTCCAACCGCGGCAAGGTTTTCAGCCGTGAAAACCTGCTTGAGACCATCTGGAAGTACGACTATCTGGGCGATCTTCGCACGGTGGACGTTCATATTCGCCGCCTGCGCGAAAAAATCGAAAAGAATCCCGCTCAGCCCGAATTCATATTCACCAAATGGGGTGTAGGCTATTATTTCACTGACAAGGATTAAAGGCCTGTTTCATTCTCTTCGGTGGAAATTTGTAATCGCCTATCTGCTGGTTATCATCGTGGCGTTCGCAATCGTGACCGTCTCCGTGATTCAGCTGGTAGGCGAATATCTGTTTAATCAGCGTGTTCGCGAGGAGGAGCGCGTGACGGAAGAGCTTTCCGGGCATATCGCGCCGCTTCTTGGCGATTACCAATTAGACGAAATGTATGCGCTTATGCGCTTAACCGACGAGGAATACGACGCGCGCATATTGGTATTGAATGCCTATGGCGTGGTGCAGGCGGACTCAAAAAGCATATTAAACGGTCATATCCTCCCCTTGGAGGAGGTCAGAAACGTACTTGGCGGGGCGATGAGCGACTACGGCTATTATCAGGCGTCGCCATCTGATTTGTTTTTGATGGAGAAAAACGCCCACACGGGCGCGATGACCGGCATTTACGCGCGCAGCATCGAGCTTGGTGGTGCGCCGATCGGCGTTTTGGTCTACGCGTCCACGGAGCATGACATTTACGTGGGGCTTATGCAGGTCACGCGCCAGATTGCCTATGTAATGCTTGCGGTTTCCGCTTTTGTGTGTATTTTGTCCATTTTCATCGTTCGGCTGTTCATGCGCCCGGTCAACGATCTTCAAAGCGGTATCGCGCAGATTTCCAAGGGCGACTTCACTTATCGCGTGCGCGTTTCGGGAAAGGACGAGTTTTCCGATCTGGCCCGCGCCTTCAATACGATGTCCACCCGCATGGAGGCGCTGGACAGGTCGAGAAACCAGTTTGTTTCAAACGCCAGCCACGAGCTGAAAACGCCGCTTTCCACGATGAAGATTCTGCTTCAAACGGTGCTTTTTCAGGATTCCTACGATACCGGCATGACGCGCGAGTTCTTAGGCGATATCGATAAGGAGATCGACCGACTGAGCTTTGTTGTAAGCGACCTATTAACGCTTGTATCGATTGACAGCGGTAAAATGCGCCTGAATACTGCGCCCTTGTTCATCCGCGATCTTGTTCAGGAAAACGTCAAGCGCTTATCACCCCTTGCGCGCGAACGCGGCATCGAGCTGGAATTTGCGGGCCGTGAAAACGCCGAGGTCATGGGCGACAGCATGAAGCTCAGTCAGGTGTTCTACAATCTGATTGATAACGCCATTAAGTATACGCCGCGCGGCGGAAACGTCCGCGTGGAGCTGACCCGTCAGGGCAAAACGATATTCACCCGCATTTCGGACAACGGAATCGGCATTCCGCAGGAGGATGTTCTGCATATTTTTGATCGCTTCTACCGCGTGGATAAAGCCAGATCCCGCGAAACGGGCGGAACAGGTTTGGGCCTTTCCATCGTAAAGCAGATCGTGCTTCTGCATTCGGGCGATATTTCCGTGGAATCCGTTGAAAACGAGGGAACGACCTTTATCGTAGAATTGCCTGTCTATATCAAACCGAGCGGAGGGAAAAACGCATGATGAATATGAGGCGCATTCTTTCCGCCGCGCTTGCAGTAATGCTTTCGCTTTCTTTATCCGCCTGTTCCGCGAAAAAAACGCCCCGGATCGCATCCAACGGAGAAGAGAAAATAACGCTTCCGATCCGTGAGGCCAACGCGCCCCCGGCGCCCTACGGCGATAAAAAGGACAGCGAGGTTTACCGCGCAAGCATTTATTACGCGTCCGCCGACGGATCGGTTTCCGTTCCTTCGACGCGCGTTTTGTGGCTCAATTCCCAATCGAGCGTCGAGCGCCGAATCGCCGAGGAGCTTATGAAGGTTCCGGGCGGCGACGCGCTGGCTGTTGTGCCCCGAGGCTCCCGCATAGCGTCGGTGGAGGCGGCGGGGGAGATTGTTTCGGTCAATGTGCTGCCTACGGCGGTCATGAGCGATATGGAGGTCAAAACGCTGGCAGAAGCCATGAGCAGGACGCTTTTTGAATTAAGCGGCGTTGAATATGTAAATCTGTTTCTTTACGGAAGAGCCGCGTCGTTTAACGGTCTTCCGGTCGGCCTCATTGGAAAGACGACGGATGTTTCCGCGCTTTTGGATGAATCGATTCATTTTGCCGAAACCGAAAACGCGTCCGTCAGCAGGCGCGCAGCCGTTTATTTTCCGAGCGTGGATGAAACGTGCGTGATTCCTATGGAGACTACGCTGTCCTACGCGCCCGACGACCCGGCGGAAGCCGTTCTGCGCGCGCTTGGAAACGAGCCGCATGCGCGCGGCGTGCTCTCGGGCGTTCCGGCCTGCGAGAACATGTTTGAAAGGAAAAGCCATTACGAGGTTATGCCAAGCGGCGACAGAATTCTGAATATCCATCTGACGAACGACGCGTTTGACGCGCTTGAGGCGTCCGGGCATGATCGGCACATGTATCTGGCTTCCATTGTCTTGTCGCTTACGTCGTTTCTGAGCGATACCGACGGCGTTTTGATTACCATCGGCGGAAAAACCATCACGGAGGTTCCGCTTTCCGGCGGAACCATGCGCGCTTTCTCCGCCGGAATCATGAAAAGGGACGATTTTGCCGCGTATATCGGCGAAAATGTTCCCCTGTATTTCTCAGGCGAAGACGATATGCTTCACCGTGAATTCCGCGCGCTCCCGATCAGCGCGTCCGATTCCGCCCGCGCCCGAATTCTTTCGCTCATGAGCGGCCCGATGGACGACGAAAACCGAGCCGTCTTCCCGGACGGCGTAAGGGCTTCGGATATTCTGGGCGTGCAAATTTCCGGAAGCGTTTTAAGCGTGAATCTTTCCTCCAATGTCTACCGCCTCGCGCAGGGCTTTACGCAAAGCGAGGAAGAGCTTTTCGTATACGGCCTTGTCAATACGCTTTCAGATCTTCGCGGCGTTTCGGGCGTCCGGCTGTATTTTGAGGGCGCGACCGGCTCGGTGCTCACGCAAAAGGTGTATCTGGAGGGCGTAATTCTCAAAAATCCGGGAAGGGTTTATCAAATTGTCAATTCCGCTTCGAACTGATACAGGAAGGAATTGATTTGAATGAGCCGCGCAAGCCCAGGCGTATCGGCGTGCTCCGATTCAAGCTCGCGCTTGATCGCTTTGGGATCAACGGCTTCAAAAATCGGCTGATCCTCCGATTCGGAAAGCTCCGTTGCTTCCTCCACGATGTTCAATACGCATTCCTCGGAAAGCTTTTCTTCCGGGGCGTGCGTATTTTCTATATCCGGAAGATTTCCGATCATGGATGACAGAAATCTCTCATCCATCAAGGGCGTTTGGATTTCGCCGCCGGCTGCGCCCGCCAAAAGCCGCATCCTCGACGCGTATCTTTGCGCGGCTGCGGACGACAGCAGGATTCTCTTGGCCCGCGCTTCGCTTTCCTCGTCGTCAAAAGAAAGATGATGCTGATCGGTTAGATCGTTATAGCGGTCGCGAAGATAGCCCTGCGCGTCGATTTTCAAAAAAACGTCCTTTTTCAAAAATCGCAGAAGATTGCCTGTTGAGATATTTTCCTGTAAAAATGCGCCCATGCCGCCTGTAAGCGCCTTGGGAAACAGGCGGAACGCCTCCTTCATCATCGGAAAAAGGAGCGCCTCCGTTATGCCCGCGCCCGGGAAGCCCGCGTGCGTTACGATTTCCTTGAGGGCGTCCGCAAAGCTTTCCGCGCGCGGGCTTTCAAGCTCTATGGGCGCATTCATATCCTCCGCCAAGGCAAGAAACGCGCTTGACTCGTCTTTGCTTCCTTTTACATGGTAAAGATACGCGCTGCCTTTTTCCTTGATTTCATGCGCCATTTTCTTTGAAAGGCCGCTTGATAAAAACAGCGCATACTCCGCCTGCGGAAGCGTTTGGAGATAATCGGAAATGCCGAAGGCAGCCTTTTCCGGCTTGAGCGATTCGCTTATCAGGGAATAATACCGCTTTACGCGCATGCCGCGCGAATCCGCGATGAGAACGCAGCCGCCCTCCAGCATTCGGATATCCTGAAAAGAGGTTTTTCCGGGCGTAAAGAAGCCGCTTGTTGCAAACAGCTCGCATATGCCCTCCCGCGCGATTTTCCGCCCCGCCGCGCCCATTTTCAAAAGCAGCTCCGGGTGAGAAGCAAACGCCGCGCTGCGCCCGCGCCACGCGTAATACACGCCGATTGCGCCCGCGCGGTCGGATGAAAGAATCATCCTGTCCTCGGTTCGGTCGATGACCGCCGTTACCACGTTTCCTTCGATGTGCCTCGGGTAATCCGCGCCCCACATGCGATAGGCGCGGGTTATGATCAGGCTCATGGAAGCATCATAGGTAAGCTTGAGCGCGCGCGCAAGAGTGTTTCTGTTGCGCATTTCGCCTTCCGCCATAACAATCAGTCCGCCCTGCGCAAATACGTCGTGCGCGCTCACTGCGCTTTGCCCCAGGGAGACAAACATCTCCTTTGTCAGTCCCTGCGCATGAGAAGTGCGCACATGGCGAAACATGCCAAGAAATTGCATTGTCCAACGCCTCCTGCATCCGTTTATCAGAAAAAGATATGCGTCAGAGGCGGCGTTTATGCATAATTTGATATGTGTCATTCATTTTGTTAACTTTGTTATTTCCTATTGCGCATGCGTATTATACATGATACAATGAACGAAATTGAATAAAACGATAGAGGCGCGGAATATAAGGATTTGTCGCGAGCCGGCGGGCGTTTGAGCGGCAGTGAGGGCATTTCCGCCGAATTGCGGGTCGGGGCGTCGGTCTGCAATGGTATTGGAAATAAGATTTCCAATACTGTCTGTGCTTTCATGGCGCAGGAGGGCTATCAACCGGGAACGATGTTGCCGGCCTGTGTGCTTATCCGCGCATAGGCCGTTTTTTCATGACAAAGGAGGATTTTTTCATATGTTTACTTTCAAGGGAAGCTATGTTGCGCTTGTCACTCCGTTTCACGAGGATGGAAGCGTGAATTTTAAAAAGCTCGAGGAACTTTGCGAGTTTCAGATTCAAAACGGCTCCGACGGAATCGTCGTTTTAGGCACGACCGGCGAATCCAGCACCATGAGCCATGAGGAGGATGAAGACGTCGTCCGCTGCGCCATGAGCGCCGTTGCGGGCCGCATTCCCGTCGTCGCGGGCTCGGGCTCCAACTCCACGGAAACCGCGCTTATGAAATCTGTCGCTTACGACAAGCTCGGCGTAGACGCGCTGCTTCTGATTACGCCCTACTACAACAAGGCAAACCAGACGGGCATGGTTCGTCACTTTACGGATGTCGCCGACCGCACAAGCTGCCCCATCATCGCCTACAACGTGCCCGGCAGAACCGGCTGCGCGCTGTCCGTCAAATCCGTTGAAGCGCTTTCACGTCACGAGAACATTGTGGGCATCAAGGAAGCGTCGGGCGACATGAGCTTTGTGATGGATATTTCGCACCTTGCAGGCGAGAAATTCGCCATCATTTCGGGAAACGACGACATCACCCTTCCCATGATGGCGGCGGGCGGCACGGGCGTGATTTCCGTCCTTGCCAACATCTGCCCCCGCGAGACAAGCGATCTTGTTCATACGTTCCTTGACGGAAACCTCGCCGCCTCCCGCGAAATCCAGCTGAAATACCTAAAGCTCATTCATGCGCTTTTCTCGGACGTCAACCCCATTCCCGTAAAGGAAGCCATGAACATGATGGGTATGAACGTCGGCGGCTTCCGCATGCCGCTTTGCGAAATGGAAGATATCAAGCGGGATGCGCTTAAAAATACCCTTCGCGAATACAACCTCATTTGACGGGAGATACGAAAATGAATGCAGCCATTGTTGGATACGGAAGAATGGGCAAAATGATCGAGGAAATCCTCGTTAACAGTGGTTCAGGCGTTATCGGAAAGGTGGATTTTGATTATTATAAATCCCTTTCCGACATTCCCGATGCGTTTGACGTGGTGATCGATTTTTCTCATCCCGATAACCTTGAAAATACGCTTTCCTTTTCCCAAAGCACGCGCATTCCTTGCGTCATCGGAACGACCAATCTGACGGACGATCAGAAAGCCCTCATGACGGAGTGCGCAAAGTACGCGCCGATTCTGTATTCCGCCAATTACTCGTTGGGCGTTTCAGTGATCAAAAAGGCAGCAAAAATGCTGTATGACGCGCTGGGAGAGGATTTCGACGTTGAAATCATCGAAACCCACCACAATAAAAAGGCCGACGCGCCCAGCGGCACAGCCAAAGCCATTTTAGACGCAATCGACCCCGAAAATCGGATTCCGTGCGTATACGGACGCGAGGGCGCGCCGGGCGCGAGAGGAAAGGAAATCGGCGTCCACGCCGTTCGCGGCGGAACGGTCGCGGGCGAACACAAAGTGATGTTCTTTGGCGAGGACGAAATCCTCGAAATTCGCCACGAAGCCATCTCCCGAAGAATCTTCGCCAAGGGCGCCTGCCGCGCGGCAGAATGGCTGATCGGCAAGGAAAACGGCCTTTACACCATGGAAGACGTGCTTTGGGGAGAATAAAATACGTGATTTTTACAGGCTAAAAAGGAGCTGTCTCGTTTGAGACGGCTCCTTTTGATATTTGGCTGATAAAAGGGGGCGGTTACTTTACGCGGGTCAGAGAAATGCTTTCGCCCGTAAATTCGCCCTTTTTGATGAGGTTCAGTACAATTTCCTCCGGGAAGGCTTCCTGTGCGGAGAAAATGTAGGTCTTCTTAAAGCCGTTTTCGCTTTCGGTTTCGTGGCCGCCGAAGAAGAAGGGGAGGGCGGTGTCGTTTATCGAGAAATCGAGCTGACCGCCGGTGGTGGTATCCTCGATGGCCTCGAGGGCGCCGCCCGCACAGACGGGGCAAAGATAGTCTTTATTCATGGCGGCTGCTTCTGCAAAGGTTAATTTAAGCGCGTTCTGCATGCCGGAGCAGTTGGGGTCGGTATGGAGGAATGCGCCGGATGCGGTGGCGTAATAGGTGGTTTCGGGTAAAAGCGTCATGGCAGGACCGGTGCGCGTATAGGCGTAATCGATTTCAAGGTAGGAAGCGAAGGGTGTTTGAGTGAGGGAGACGCTTTTGACGGTTGCATCCGAAAGCGGCGTATCGGTGTTCAGATAGATCGCCTTGGCGCTTTCGGTTTTCTGCAGGGTAAAAGCGGCTTTTGCGCGTTCTTCGGATTCATCATAAAGCCAGAGCCTGAGTTCATCCGGCGCTTTTTCCGTGTCCCGCAGGGCAATCGGGCAGAAAACGTACATCCTGTATTCGCCCTCATCTGTCAGTTGAATGCCCTGAACGCTTGTCCGGTCGATATCCACGTTCTGACCGTCGCCGGCAGGTTCAAGCATCGGAAAGCCGACGGGGATCAGAATTTTGCCTTCCTGATCGGTTTTTACCCGCAATATAAGGTCATCTTCAAAAAGATCGCTTAAAGGGAAGGAAAGCGCAAATTCCACGGAATTTGCCGGAACCACCGACACCAGTGCGCGAATGCATTCGCCATCATACACCGCCTGCTCCACTTTCCATGTGGACGCCTCTTCCTCACAGAGCAAAAGGTCGGTCTGTATGCTGCTTTCGGCATTTTCAAGCGGAAGAACGCCGGATTCGTCATTTTTAAGAAAATCCATAAGGCCGAATTTGGAGCCTGCCGCAAAAGCTGTGCCTACAAACAGAACAAGCGCGGCGGCAATCATCCAAAATTTTGTGATTTTGCTATGCTTCATTTTGTGTTCCTTTCCGATCAGAGAAAGCGTATCCTCAACCCGCGCGTGAAACATATCGCTTACGGGTTCATACGCTTTTTCAAATTCCAGCTGTTTTTTCATATTTCCACCTCCGATTCCAGAAGCGCTTTCAGTTTCGTCCTGCCGCGGGAAAGTCTGGTCTTGATTGTACCGGCGGGGACGTTCAGGATGCGTGCGGTTTCCTCAACGCTGTAGCCGTTTATGTGGTATAAAACGAGGGGGACACGATATTTTTCCTCAATTGCATTAAGGGCTGATTCAATGTCGTTTTCCGCTCCTTCGGGCGCGGGAAGGGAATCGGTCAGCACGTCTTCCCGTTTATTATGTTTTATACGGATCAGCAATTTGCACTCGTTTATAAGAATTCTCGTAAGCCATGTATCAAAATACGCCTCGTTTTTGAGTTTATTCAGACTTTTCCACGCTTTCAGGAGCGCTTCCTGCACCGCGTCGCAGGCGTCCGCTTCATTTTTCAGAATGCATATCGCGGTTTTATATAGCCTTCTTTCGAGCGCGCGCACCCGAAAGGAAAATTCATGAAGCTGCATATTTTTTTTCCTCCCTTCGTTTTTCTGCCGGCGCATATTAGATGCAGGCAGGAGGGATATTGGTTTCATGACACAAAAAAATTTTTAGAAAAAGCGGAACGGAAAACCCGTCCCCTACGAGATCAACGTTTGTTTTGACTGTAGGGGACGGGTCTCCCGTCCCGAATCTATGACGTTTTTTGGGGATTTACTTCAGATACTCTTCCAAAGTGATATTGTTTTTATGGATATATTCGGCCGCCGCGACGCCTACGTAGCGATAATGCCACGGTTCGTGCGAAATGCCGGTGATGTGCGATTTGTTGGCGGGATAACGCTGGATGAAGCCGTATTTGTATGCGTTTTGGCGAAGCCACGCATATTGTTCCGTGTTTTCAAAGCCATCCCCGCTGTTCATGGCGGTCACGTCGAAGC
Organism: Clostridia bacterium; assembly: GCA_017522345.1. Classification (GTDB taxonomy): domain Bacteria; phylum Bacillota; class Clostridia; order Christensenellales; family Aristaeellaceae; genus SFHK01. The sequence continues at coordinate 80,148 of JAFWZN010000079.1, forward strand.
AGAGCCCCGTCTGGTGCTCGCTCGCGCCGGGCTTTTGGGCGTAGCCGGGCTTGCTTTCTGCATAAATTTCCTGCTGGCGCTCATAGGAGCGGTAGCCGCTGGTGATAATAAAGCCGTTTACGTTATCGTGTTCCGCCGCCAGAAACATTTCCTGCATGGGTTCGTACGCTACGCGGGTCATGTAGATTTCCGCATTGGCAAGGCGGAAGGCGTGGCGCATCTCGTAAAGGTTCACCAGATCCTCCGGCACGTAATCGGGCGGGAGGAGATTGTCTTCGTTTACAAGCAGAATGTTTCTGTTTCTGGATGCGGAGTCTGCGCCCTTGTCGTAGCCCGTTTTATAGCCGAATGCAAAGGAAGCGGCGATCAGAGCGACAAAGAACAGAGAAAGGATCAGTATTCTGCTAATGTTGTTTTTCTTGGGTTTCGGCATTTGAAATCTCCTTGGGAGAAGGTTATTTCTTCAGAAGATGCACGGCAAAGCCCGCGATTTCTTCCTTCAGATAAATTGCTGCGATTTTTCCGTCCTTGACGATCGCGCTTTCTTCGTCGAATGCAAAGCCGCGCATTTCAAGATGCCACTTGGCGCGGGCAACGTCGTTCACGCCCAGCGCGATGTGACCGTTTGCGCCGCGGAAGGGCTTTTTCATGAATTCGAATTCGGCGCCTGCAAAAACGGAAGAATTTCCGTCTTTTAAGGAAAGGCCGGTCAGAAGGGCAAACATTTCCGCGTCCTTCATGGCTTTTTCGGGAGAGGAGCTGTTGATTCCGATGTGCATAAGCTCAAGCCCCAGTATGAGCTTTACGGCTTGCTTTGTATAAGATGTGATTCTGGCCCAGTCCTTGTTTTTGACCGCGTCTGCGGGAACCATCCAGCTGCCGCCGGCTGCGCGAACCTTGGGGAAGGACAGGTAATCCATCAGATTCTTTTCGCTGACGCCGCCGGTGGGAACGAATTTCATATTTCCGTAGGGCGCTGAGACGGCTTTGATGTAGCCGATGCCGCCCGCCGCTTCCGCCGGAAAAAATTTCACCGTGTCAAGCCCGAAGGACAGCGCCGTTTCAATGTCGCTGGGGCTGGAGCAGCCGGGCAGAATCGGAATATTGTTTTTGACGCAATAGCTGACCACGGCGGGATTCAGGCCGGGCGAAACGATATAGGCTGCGCCCGCTGAAACGGCGCGCTTGACCTGTTCGACCGTAAGCACCGTACCGGCGCCCAGCAATACGTCCGGAAGGGCTGCATGCACATTTTTGATGGCTTCTTCGGCGGCTTCGGTTCGGAAGGTGATTTCAGCCACGGGCAAGCCGCCGTCTTTTAAGGCTTTGCACAACGGCGCCGCGTCCGCCGCGTCCTCCACCTTGATGACAGGAATAAGGCCTGCTAAGGAAAGCTTGTCCATGATATCCACTTGAAAACACCTCGCTCAATTTGTTTTATTGATTTCAAACACGGTAAGGCAAGCGCCTTCTACGGTAAAACGCACGTCGTACCCGGCATAAGCAAAGCCGTACGCGCGCTTAGGGTCGTCGTGATAGGCCGGGCGCGGGTCGAGGGAGAGCGTTTTTGTAAGCGCTTCGCGTTTTTCCTCGGAAAAAACGGACAGAAGGTTTTTGGGATCGTTTACCGTAAGGCGATAGCCTTTTTTCTCCTCGGCAAAGCCGCCTGCTGCATCCGGGCGCATATCGGCGTAGGGAATATAGGGCTTGATGTCGAAAATTTCGGTTCCATCCATCATGTCAAAGCCGGACACGGTCAGAACCGGGCCGAGACTTGGATTGATTTCGACCTTTTCAAGCTTGACCACGGTAAGCCCCAAGGGGTTCGGACGGAAGGGCGAGCGCGTGGCAAATACGCCTACGCGCTCGTTTCCGCCCAGCCTCGGCGGGCGCACGGTTGCCGAATATCCCTCCCGCTCGGGAACGTCAAAGCCCCAGATCAGCCAAAGGTGGGAAAAGCTTTCGATGCCCCGCACCGCATCGGGATTTCGGTATTCGCGTTCGAAGATGATTTGCCCCGTCAGGCTTTCGTTTAAGCCGCTTTGCCTCGGAAGCCCGAATTTTGTGGGAAAATCGCACTTTAAACGCGCAATCCGTTTGAGATTATGCATCCTTCAGCATATCCTTCAAATTATCAAGACCGGCCTTGATGCCCATCAGGCAATCCTCGATGCCTTCAAACTCGAGGGCGAGCCAGTTGTCGTATCCGGCTTCCTTGAGAATGGAAAGACACTTTTTGACGTTTACAACGCCGTGGCCGATGATGGTTCCGCGAAGGGCGTTGCCGCCTCTGGTTCCAAACCAGCCCTGAAGAGGAATATATTCGCCCTTTTCCTTCAGGAAGAAATCCTTTGCGTGGGCGTGAACTGCCATGGGGGCGGCGATTTTGACGGATTCAGCGGATACTTCGTCGACGCACATGAAGTTGCCCATGTCGACCAGCCAGCCGAAGTTCGGATGATTTACGGTTTCGACAAGCTTCTTTACGCGCTTTGCATCCTGGAAGAAGTAGCCATGGTTTTCAATCATGGTATGAATGCCGAGGCCTGCGGCGAACTCGGTCACCTGACGATAGCCTTCCGTTACGATGGGAAGCGCCTCTTCGACGGTGTATTCTTTGCCGGAAGCGTCCTTTCCCTGCGTGGAGTCGTGGCGCAGACGGGGCGCGCCCATTAAGGCGGCGATTTCGACTTCTTCCTTAAGATCGGCGACCTGCTTTTCAAGGCCGTTTAAGAGGAAATCCGCGCCCGCCATGTAGGAGATGATTTCAATGCCGTATGCCTCGGCCTGAGCCTTGAGCTTGGGCGCGAGAACCTTAAGCTCTTCAATTGTCTGACCCCAACGGACAAACTCAATGCCTTCAAAGCCCATTTCCTTTGCTTTGGGGATTACGTCCATAATGGTCATGCGGCCGTCGTTAAATGCCTGAGTGAAGCTGTAGGAGCTGACTGCGATCTTCATATATAATTGTCCTCCATTATTCAAGATACGTCTATTTTATCACGAATCGGCATGCGAATCAATAAACGAAACGAGAAATCTTATAGAAATCACACGGAATTTGACACAACCATGACGGAAAACTTTACGCGCGTGTGGTATTGTAATCACGCAATAATGAAATGGAGTTGGTTCATGTGAGCGAAATCCTGTCCGGCGCCGGCTGGAAGCCCTTTGAGACACGCCCCATTGCCCCTTTGGGTCTGATCGCAATGCCCGGCTGCGAAGCCTTGGGCGAAAGAATGAACAAATATCTGAAGGATTGGCGCGAAGGCATCGGCGACCATGCCGAGGACCTTTATACCTTCCCGGGTTATAACCTTGACACCTTCCTGCTTTCCATCAAGTGCCCCCGTTTCGGCACCGGCGAAGGCAAGGGACTTCTCAATCAGTCCGTTCGCGGCTACGACATTTACATCATCTCCGATGTAACGGCGCACCAGATTCGCTACAAGATGTACGGCGAGTCCGTTCCGATGTCGCCCGACGATCATTATGCAGATTTAAAGCGCGTTATTGCAGCCATCGGCGGAAAAGCGCGCCGCATCACCGTTATCATGCCCTTTTTGTACGAAAGCCGCCAGCACAGAAGGTCCAGCCGTGAATCCATGGACTGCGCGCTGATGCTGCAGGAGCTTTCCGGCATGGGCGTTGAAAACATCATCACCTTCGACGCGCACGATCCGCGCGTGCAGAACGCCATCCCGCTGACCGGCTTTGAAAATTTCGTGCCCACGTATCAGATGATGAAGAGTCTCTGCCGCAGGGTGAAGGATCTTGAAATCGACAAGCAGCACATGATGATCGTTTCCCCCGACGAAGGCGCGATCACCAGAAACATTTATTATTCCACCGTACTCGGCCTTGATCTTGGCATGTTCTATAAGAGGCGCGATTATTCCAAGGTCGTTGACGGCAGAAATAAGATCATTGCCCACGAATACATGGGCGATTCCGTGGAGGGCAAGGACATCATTGTTGCCGATGACATCATCTCTACCGGCGACAGCGTTTTGGATCTTTTAAGAGAGCTGAAGCGCAGAAACGCCCGCCGCATCTACGTCGCCGCAACCTTCTGCTTCTTCACCAACGGCACCGCCGCCTTCGACGAGGCATATGCCTCCGGCGATCTGGCCGGCGTTTTGGGAACCAACCTCAATTACCTGAACCCCGAAGTCAAAAACGCGCCGTGGTTCATCGAAGTAGACATGTCCAAGTACATGGCCTACATCGTCGCTACCTTAAACCACGACCATTCTCTTGATTCTCTGATCAGCCCGCTCAACAGAATCAAGAATTTGATCGAGAAATACAAAAACGGCGAAAAAATCTAATATACAATAAAAAGCGAGCCTGCCGGATGATTTACGGCAGGCTCGTTTCTTTTTGGATATGTATCCGATAATCGGCTTTCTGTTTGACGTCAAATGCTTCAAAATAGCGGTTTTCCATGGGGATCCACTCGTTTTTGAATCTTTCAAGCATTCTGTCGCCGTTGCGTGCGCGGATTCTTTCCAATTGAAGCTCGGGATCAATAGAGAGAAAGATTTTTAGATCGTAATCGCTTTCAAGCGTCGGATGGCAGGCATACGAGCCCTCGACGATGGATAGAGGGGCAGATTGCGACAATATCGGTTCGCCAAAATCCATTTTTGAACAGTCAAACGGCTGAAATGAGAACGGCTTTTTTAAAAGAAGGGGATTGAGCACATCTTTTTTGAAGCGCTCGTAATCCACGTTTCCGCCAACTTCGGAAAGTCTTTCCTTCGTGCGCTTGACGGGCGGCAGGAAAAAGTCGTCCATGTGATAAACGGGCGCGTCCAGAATGTCGCCCAAAAGCTTTGAAAGCGTGGTCTTGCCGCTTGCGCACATGCCGTCGATGGAGACAATTGCGCCGGTTTTGGTTCTTTTCAGTTCATCCAGCTTTGAAATCAGGGAAATATGACGCGCATATTCGGCCTTGACGACGCGATAGGCCGGATGATATGCCGCGCGATAGACCTCCGTGTGGCTGACGGGCGCGAAATTGTTATCTTGGACGGAGTGGATTTTCTCTTTCATTTCCGCCTCAGTCGGCGCGATTTTACGCTCGCGCGAAAGGTCGGTCAGCGTTTTGAGAAAGGCGAAGAATGCTTCTTTGGATTCTTCCGCCGCCGCTTCAGCGCTTAAAATGAACATGCGGGCGGCGGTTTCGCTCGACAGGGGATATTCGCCGCCGGTCAGATAGAGGCGCGCATATCCGTTTCCGATGTCCTCGACGCGCGCGCTGCATCCGTCGCCTGCGCATTCCGAGCGGACGCGGACGAGCGCATTTTCGAAGCCTGACGCCATGTGTCCGCATCCGAACGCCGCCTGATAGGCGAGTTTGACATAATCCTGCGCCTGCATTATGGGATATTTTTCGGCGTGGGCTAAAACGATCTGCTCAAAATTCATCGTATTCATCATCCGTATTCAACCGTTCCGCGCTTGGCCCTGTAATAGGCTTCAACCAGAAGGTCGCGCTTGATTTCGGTGCCGTCGGCGTTCCAGTATACGCGGTAGGCTTTCGCACGGTAGCCGGTGCGGGGCCCGGAGATCGTGACCGTTTCGCCCGGGGAGAGAAGGGGATTATACACGTATTCCGGCTCGCCCGGATCGATGCGCTGGGTGGTTTTGGCTTCGATGGTGATATACTTTCCGTCCGGGAACAGCTCGCCGTAGATTTCGCAGTACACGCGCTTGTTTTCCGTTATATAGGCGATGATGTACATGGGATAGGACGAGGTGTTTTTGAATTTCATGTCCTGAGTGCCCCAGCTTACGGTCGCGTCCTTGCCGCGATCGACATAGCTTACGGGGCGTGAATGCTCGTGCCACTCGACGATTTCGCAATTGGCCTTCATGGCGGCGTTCCACAGCGTCGTGGACACCTGACAGATGCCGCCGCCCAGATCCTCCGCGATTTCGCCGGACTGATAGACGGTGGCTATCTTATAGCCGCGCTTGGAGGTTCTTTGTCCGACAACCTCGTTAAAAGAGAAGGTTGCGCCCGGCTCTACGCAGTAGCCGTTGATGGCGGCGCAGGCAAGGCGGAGATTGGTGAGGCGATTTGAATTGGAGGAGGAGGCATTGGTTACGGCGGAGGTAATCATGCCGAATTTGCTTTTAAAATCCTGTTCCTTTACGGCAGGATCGACGGTCTCTACGTTTACCGCGACGGTTCCGCCGCCGTTTTGAAGGACGGACAGGGCTTCTTTGTAGAGCGCGTCCTTGTCAACGGACGTGCCTGCGGAGGAGGAAGAAAGGGTGAAGGTTTTGGTATTCAAGTCAAAGCCGGTAACGGAAGCGTTTTTGCTGGACGTAGAAAGGGAAGAGGCGATTTCGTCCGTCCAATTTTTAAGAAGCTTATTGTCAAACATCCTGCGCTTAACTTCAAAGCGCGCGTTGACAGAGGTGAGAGAGGTAATTGAGCGGTATCGCTCCTCCAGCGTTCCGTCGCGGCCGATGGCCCAAGCATGATTCAAAACCTCTTCGTAGTCGCTTGTATAGCCCAGATCCCGCGCCGTTTTTGTCCAGGTTTTGCCCGCGTAGGAGAGAGAAATCGTGCGGTTTTCATTGGGCGATTCGATACTGTCCCGCCAGAACTCGTATGCGTGTTCTCTGGTTACGCCGGCCAATGAATAGCCGTCCACCACGATTCCGGTGTAGTAGCCGCCGGATTCAACCGCGCTTCGCATAACCTGAAAGCGTCGGTATTCGCCCACTTCGTGAATGACGAATATTGCGGAAATCAGAAGCGTTACCAGCATGAGGCATGCGACGGGAAGCGCCCACCAGCAATGCGTCCGGCGTTTTCTGCTTTTCTGCGTTCCCTTGCCGGCGGCGCTTTTCTTATGAATACGCGCTTTTCCCGGCGCTGTTTTCAGCTGCTTTTTTGCGCCCGCATGCTTTATGCCTTTGCGCTTATTGGTTTTTGTTTTGGTCATGGTTTGCTCCCTTGTTTGTCAGAAGGATTTGATCGTTTATGAATGCGTGTTCTTCGCGAACAAAACGAAGCGCGCGGATGTCTTTTTCATAGCCCTGATCGCTGGGCTCATAATAGGGCAGCCCCTTCGCCTCGCTGGGCATATATTCCTGATGAATGTAATGCCCCGAAAAATCGTGCGGATACAGATACCCCTCTCCGCTTCCGAGCTTGTCCGCGCCCTTATAGTGGGTGTCTCTTAAATGCACGGGCACGTTTTCGTATTCGCCCTTTTCCGCGTCCGCCCATGCGCGTTCAATTGCCATGACGACGGAATTGGATTTCGGGCTTTCGCAAACGGTGATAATCGCCTGGGCAATCGGAAGGCGCGCCTCCGGCATGCCGATGGCGTTTAAGGACTGCCACGCGGCGGCGGCGGTCAGCATGGCGTTGGGATTGGCCATGCCTACGTCCTCGCTGGCGTGCGCAATAATGCGGCGGACGATGATTCGGGGGTCCACCCCCGCGTGATCAAGACGGGCAAACCACGCAAGGGCCGCGTCGGAATCCGAGCCGCGAAGGGATTTGCAGAAAGCGGACAGCATGTCGTAAAACAGGCTTTCATCCATTCGCAGGGCGGGCGTTTGGATGGAGTCGTCCGCGATTTCGCCCGTTATGTGAATCTCGCCCTTGCGATTGACGGGCGTTGATAATACGGCGATTTCAAGCGCGTTTAAGGCGCTTCTAACGTCGCCGCTGGCCGCCTGCGCGATGCGCTTTGCTGCATCGTCGTCAATGATAACATACTGAAGGCCGAAGCCGCGCTCCTCATCCTTTACGGCGCGGTGAATCGCTTCGATTACATCTTCTTCCGAAAGCGGTTCAAAGCGGAAAAGCCGGCATCGGCTGACGATCGCGGGGGTCATGGCGATCATCGGGTTTTCGGTGGTGGAGCCGATAAAGCGGATCACGCCTTTTTCGATGGCGGGCAAAATGGAGTCGGACTGCGCCTTATTCCAGCGGTGACATTCGTCAAGCAAAAGATACGTCGTTTGCCCGTGGAGCTTTAAGCGGTTTTCGGCGCGGGCAAGCACCTCGCGAACGTCGGATACGCCGCTTGTAACTGCGTTCATTTTTTCAAAGGCGGCGTTTGTGGTTTCAGCGACGATGGACGCAAGCGTGGTTTTGCCGGTTCCGGGCGGGCCCCAGAAGATGGAGCTTGTCAGTCTGTCGGCTTCAATGGCGCGTCTTAAAAGCTTGCCCTCGCCGACAATCTGCTTTTGTCCCATAAACTCGTTCAAGGTTCTCGGGCGCATGCGGTCGGCAAGCGGCGCAAGCTTTTTTGCGCCCATAGAGAAAAGGTCTTCCATTTAAAACCTCCGAAAATACGCGCGTTTATTTTATCCTGCGGGGGATGATTGAATGCATGGTGACGGTTGCAAGCACAATCAGCGAGCCGACGATTCCATACACGCCGGGAAACACGCCCAGAAAAACAAACACCCAGACCGGATTTAATACCGGCTCTAAATTGGTGATAATCGCGGCGCTGACGTCGGAAGTGCGCTTGATTCCCATGGAAAAAAACAAATATCCGAGCCCAAGCGACACGCCCAGAAGAATCGCCTTTGCGAAATCGCCCGCGATCATGATAGAAGTATAGCTTTGGGTGGCTGTAAAATGCACGTTGGGATCGAAAAAGAGCATAACGGCCATCGGAATGGAAAAGACATTGCCCAGATACGAATACGAAATCGGATCGCACCCGGGAAGGCGCGAGGCAAAAAACACAACGGCGAAGGTAAGCCCGCTTAAAAGCGCCAGCGCGTTTCCGAGCATTGATTTTCCGCCGCCCGTCAACCCTTCCACGCAGCAGAGCACAACGCCCAGCATGACGAAGACAACCGTAACGACGTCGCGGCGCAGCGGCTTTTGACGGAAGATCACGGCGTTTAACAGGATGACGTAAATCGGCATCGAATACTGAAGCACAATGGCGTTTGAGGCCGAGGTATAAAGCGTCGCCGACATATATAAAAGGCTCGTAAGCGCAACGCCCAGCGCGCCCAGCACAAGGCCGAAGGTAATTTTCACCTTGAACGTTTTTCGAAATGCGGCGAAAACCAGCGAGGCGACAATGCCTCTGACGCCGGCCTTGGTAAAGCCGTTCCACAAAAGTCCCTGCGAAAGGACGCCTGAAAAGCTCCAAACAGCGGCGCCCAGCGCAACCAGCAAGGGCCCAAACCACGCGGAGGACTGAATCTTTCTCATAATCCGCTCCTATTTTTAGACGTTCACACAGTTGACGATTGTTCCGGCTATAAAGCTTTTCAGGTTCTCAGCCGCAATTTTAATCAGTCTCTTTCTGGCTTCCAAAGGCGCCCACGCGATGTGCGGGGTCAAAATGACGTTGGGCGCGGTGAGGAGGGGATTGTCATGCTTAATGGGCTCGACCGATACGACGTCTGCGGCAAAACCTCCGATTTGGCCCGAAATGAGCGCGTCCTTCACGTCCTGTTCGTTTACAAGGCCGCCTCGCGCGGTGTTTACAATCCAAACGCCCTTTTTCATCCTTGATATGGAGGAGGATGAGATCATTTCCTTATTATCTTCCTTGAGCGGGCAGTTTAAGGAAATAATATCTGCCTCCTGATAGATTTTTTCAAGCGTTTCGGGCGCATTTTTGGACGGGGAATAGGAAATCACGTTCATGCCGAAGGCGCTTGCGATGCGGCCTGCCGCCTGTCCGATTGCGCCGTTTCCGATGATTCCCAGCGTTTTTCCGTATAGTTCGGTCAGGGGATGATCCCAGAAGCAGAAATCCTTGCTCGTTTCCCATGCGCCGGATAAGCATCTTTGGCTGTGCACGCCCACATGGCTCGCCATTTCAAGGATCAGGGCAAACACATGCTGGGCGACGGAAGCGGTTGAATAGGCGGGGATGTTGGTGACGACAATCCCGGCTTCCTTTGCGTATGCCGTGTCCACCACGTTGTAGCCGGTCGCCAGAACGCCGATGTATTTGAGATTGCCAAGCTGCATCATGGTTTGCTTTTTCATGGGACATTTGTTTAAAAGAATTGCGTCCGCATCCTTCGCACGGGCAACGATATCCTTTGCATCCGTCCGATCGTATACGGTTGTTTCGCCCAAGCGATAGATTTCGTCCCAGCTGAGGTCGCCGGGGTTGGCGGTAAAGCCGTCTAAAACCACAATACGCATGCTTTTTTCTCCTTTGCACACATTTCCAATATAATCATATGACAAACAATGTAATAAATCAAGCCAAACCAGATTATGAAATGCACACATCGGCGAAATTAACGTGTTTGCCATTCGTTTGTCGTGCAGATAAGCGAATTTGCGCTTGCTACGTTAAATAATTTATAAATTCCTGTATTCCGCTTGCAACCTTAAAATTCACCATGTAATATAGATAACGGAATTAATGCGCTGCGTGCGCGAATCAGTAAGGGAGACAAAACAATGAGAGCCGTTAATATAAAGCTCAGCCTGGCTGAGAATGTAAAGCAGTTTGTAAACATCGCCAGCCGTCACCCCTATGATATCGACCTGCGCGTCGGTCGTCATGTTGTGGATGGCAAGTCCATTCTGGGAATCTTTTCCCTCGACCTTTCCAAGCCCATCACGCTGGAAGTGTACGACGACAATTGCGACGATCTGATGGAAGAGATCAAGCCCTTCATCATCGGCTGATTACCAAAGAAGTTAGGCAGAGCGCGTGGAAAACGCGCTCTGCCTTTCATACGTAAAGGGGAAAAGAATAATGGATATGAATTTATACATGCAGTTTCATGAGCCGGTCAATCGCGTAAACACTGAATGCATCAAGTGGGACAACCGCGCCGCCTTCGGAAACGCGCAGGCGCTTCCCATGTGGGTTGCCGACATGGATTTCAAAACGGCGGACGGCATTATCGACGCGCTCGTCAAGCGCGCCCAGCACGGCGTTTTCGGCTATGCACAGGAGAATCCGCGCGACAAGCAGGCGGTTGTCAATTGGATGAAAAATCGCCACAATACCCATGTCGAGCCCGAATGGGTGCTTTACAGCCCCGGCGTCGTGGACAGCATCTATCATGTTCTGAACGCAAACTTTGACAAATCCGCGCGCGTCGTCATTCAGCCCCCTGTATACGGCCCGTTCTCCGGCATGACCAATAAGGCCGGCATGACCCTTATCGAAAACCGCCTGATCGAGCGCGAAACCGGCTGGGAGATGGATTTAAACGGCCTTGAGGAGATTTTTAAAGCCGGCGCGGAGGCTATGATTCTCTGCTCGCCCCACAATCCCATCGGCCGCGTATGGAAAAGGGAGGAGCTTGAAAGCGTCGTAAAGCTTTGTTCCCAGTACGGCGTTCTCTTAATCGCCGACGAAATCCACGCAGATTTTGAGCTTCGCGGCGCGACCCATCATTCCATTTTGAGCATTCCCGGCGGAGAAAATGCGGTTGTGTTCATTTCCGCAACCAAGACCTTCAACCTCGCCGCCATCCGTCACTCCACCATTCTGTGCGCCAATGAGGAATTAAGAAAGAAGATTACCGACTCTCTCAGCGCTTCCATGGCGGAAGTCAACCTCTTTGGCCGCCTCGCCACCCGCGCCGCCTACGAAACCGGCTGGGATTGGCTGGATGCGCTCAACGAATATCTCTCCGATAGCCGAGACATCCTGATGCAGGGCATTGAAAAGATCGACGGTATCCGCGCCCACGCGCCGGAGGGCACGTATCTGATGTGGCTTGATTGCCGCGAGCTTGGCATGACCGACGACGAGCTTAAGGACTTCTTCATCCAGAAGTGCGGCATCATTCCCACAAACGGCGCCTTCTTCGGAACCGGCGGCGAAGGCCACATGCGTCTCAATTTCGCAACCACCCACAAAAACATTCTGACCGCGATTGAGCGCATTGAAAAGGCGGTTCGCGAAAGGTGAAAATCATCGTCTTTGACACGGAAACTACATCCTTAAAGCCCGGTCAGATCTGTCAGCTTGCCTATTTAATGGTAGAAAACGGCGAAATTCGCGCAAAAAACATGTTTTTCACCGTAGACGACATGGACGAGCGCAGTCAGGGCGTGCATGGCTTCAGCATGGAAATGCTTGAAAGTTTGTCCGAAGGCAAAACTTTTTCGGACAGGGCCGAGGAAATTCATTCGGATTTTTCAAAGGCGGAAATGATTGTCGGCCACAATGTCGCTTTTGACATCCGCTTTCTGAAAGCGGAATTTGAAAGGTGCGCGCTTGATTTTCCGAAAGTCAAGCCTTTCTGCACGATGAACTACTTTACGGGCAATATGATGATGAAGCGCAAGTTTCAAACCTATCGCCCGAAACCGCCCAAGCTCGTCGAGCTTAAGGAATATTTCTCCATCGACGATAATCTCGTCGAAGAAAAGAGCAACGCTTGGTTCGGCGGCGGAGGCAATCAGCACGACGCCAGATTTGACGCCGCCATGACCTATCTGTGCCTGAAAGCCGGTGCGGATATGGGCATGGTTAAGGGGATTTTATAGAAGAAAGCTTCGGAACGACCCATGCGCCGATTCCGATACCTACCGCCCGGGATATCGTCTCTCCCGCCGATTTTACAATCCGCGCCTTGACACAGTGTGTTTTCAGGCGTATAATCGCCTTAATCCAACGGAATGACGGAGAAATGCCTTTTCAAAAGGAGCGAAAGAGAGCGTGCGTCATGGGCTGAAAGCGCGCGCCGCACACCTTGATTCGGGCGCACCGCCTCCTGACCGAGGGCGTTTTAAAGGCACGATACAGCCTTTCAAAGCGGCGTAATTATGTTTACGTCAGTTGGGTGGAACCACGGGCATACCGCTCGTCCCTTCGCATGAGGGACGGGCGTTTTTTATTTCTGAAACGGAGGAAAGACAAGCATGAAAATCATGGTAAATCAAAATGCATACGAGTTTGAAAACGGCAAAAACGCCCTCGACATCGCGGGCGAAATTGATAAGGAGCTCAAAAAGAGCGCGCTGGCAGCAAAGGTGAACGGCGTTGTCTGTGATCTGGCCGCCGCCATCAATGAGGACGCGGAGGTTGAATTCCTGACCGCCGCCGACCCGGAGGGTCTCAGAGTTCTTCGCCACACCGCCAGCCATGTGCTCGCGCAGGCCGTCAAGAATCTTCGCCCCGAGGCGAAGCTCGCCATCGGCCCCGCCATCGACAACGGCTTCTACTACGATTTTGATGTGGACGAGCCCTTCACCAACGAATTCATCGCCGCCGTTGAAAAGGAAATGGCGAAGATCGTTAAAAAGAATTCCCGCGTTGAGCGGTTTGAGCTGCCCCGCGAAGAGGCGCTTGAGCTCATGAAGGACGAGCCCTACAAGGTAGAGCTTATTAACGACCTGCCCGAAGGCGAAAAAATCTCCTTCTATAAGCAGGAAGGCTTCACCGATCTTTGCGCGGGCCCGCACCTGCCCTCCACCGGCAAGGTCAAGGCCGTAAAGATCATGTCCGTCGCCGGCGCATACTGGCGCGGAAGCGAGAAAAACAAAATGCTTCAGCGCATCTACGCCACCGCTTTCGCCACCAAGGAAGAGCTGGACGCATACGTAGCCGCCCGTGAGGACGCCTTAAAGCGCGACCACAACAAGCTCGGCCGAGAGCTCGAATACTTCACCACCGTCGATTCCATCGGTCAGGGTCTTCCGATCCTGCTTCCCAAGGGCGCGCGCACCATTCAGCTTCTCCAGCGCTGGGTGGAAGACACCGAGCAGAAGGCCGGATACCTTCTCACCAAGACTCCCCTCATGGCCAAGCGCGACCTGTATCGCATCTCCGGCCACTGGGATCATTATCTGGACGGCATGTTCATTCTGGGCGATCCCTATGATGAGACCAAGGAATGCTTCGCGCTGCGTCCGATGACCTGCCCCTTCCAGTATCAGGTTTACCTCAACCGCCAGAGAAGCTACAGAGAGCTTCCCATGCGTCTGGGCGAGACTTCGACTCTTTTCAGAAATGAAGATTCCGGCGAAATGCACGGCCTCATCCGCGTGCGCCAGTTTACCATTTCCGAAGGTCACTTAGTTCTTCGTCCCGATCAGCTGGAAGAGGAATTCAAGGGCTGTCTGGAGCTTGCCAAGTACATGCTCGGCACCGTCGGCATGCTCGACAAATGCACCTTCCGCTTCTCCCAGTGGGATCCCGCCAACCCCAAGAACAAGTACGAAGGCACCCGCGAGCAGTGGGAGACCGCGCAGGCCGTCATGAAGCAGATTCTGGACGATCTCGACGTCAACTACGAAATCGGCATCGACGAAGCCGCCTTCTACGGCCCGAAGCTGGACATCCAGTTCCACAACGTATTCGGAAAAGAAGACACCATCGTCACCATCCAGATCGACATGCTGCTGGCTGAAAGATTCGGCATGTACTACATCGACGAAAACGGCGAGAAGAAGCTGCCCTACATCATCCATAGAACCAGCCTCGGCTGCTACGAGCGCACGCTGGCTTACCTCATTGAGACCTACGCCGGCGCGCTGCCCACCTGGATGGCGCCTGAGCAGGTTCGCATCCTCTCCGTCACCGACCGCGCCGCCGACTACGCCATCGATCTTAAGAACAAGCTTTCCGCCCTCGGCTTCCGCGCCGAAGCGGACGTAACCGGCAACAAGATCGGAAAGAAGATCAGAGACGCGCAGCTTGAAAAGATCCCCTACATGCTGATCGTGGGCGACCGCGACATGGCCGACGGCACCGTATCCGTCCGCCACCGCGCGGAGGGAGATCTCGGCGCAATGAGCTTTGACGCGTTTGCGCAGCTTCTTAAGGAAGTTGTCGATAATAAGGAAAAGAAATAATCTAAGCTTGATTCCTGCCTCCGCTCCCTGCCAAACAGGAAGCGGAGGTTTTTTTAGGACAGGTCAAAGGAGAAAAACCTTCATGCGTACGCTTTCCTACACCGTTCTTCCCGAAGACGACAACCGCCTTATAAAACGCGTCGCGCGCTCGAAAATCGGCATATCCAGCCATCAGCTGGCGCGGGCGAAGGCGCTGAACACGCTTTGCTTAAACGGCGAAAGCGTTCACGCGGATCATGTGGTGCATGCGGGAGACGTGATTTATGTAAGCCTCATTGACGATGAAAACGATTTTGTCATCACGCCCGAAAACGTGCCCGTGAATGTGCTTTTTGAGGACGACGACATCATTGTTCTTGATAAGGAAGCGCCCCTTGCCACGCAGTCCTCGCCCAAGCAGCCGGACAACACGCTTGAAAACCGCATGGTTTACAGGTACAGAGATGTGGAAAATTATGTTTTCCGCCCGGTCAACCGGCTCGATAAGGGCACAAGCGGCTTGATGTGCGTGGCAAAGCACGCGCATGCGCAGATGAAAATGAGCGCTCAATTGCACACGCCCGCATTCGTGCGCGAATATCTGGCGATCGCTGAAGGAGCTCCGAATCCGCCTTCCGGCACGATCGACGCGCCGATTGGAAAAGCAGACGGCGCAACGGTCAAGCGCGAGGTAAAAGAAGGCGGAAAGGAATCCGTCACGCACTACGAAACGATCAAAACAAACGGAAATCTTTCGCTTATTCACCTTCGCCTCGAAACCGGCAGAACCCATCAGATTCGCGTGCATTTAAAGCACATCGGCTGCCCAGTGTTCGGCGATTTTCTCTATGGCGAGGAAAGATCTGATTTGCTTGCGGGACGCTTTGCGCTGCACTCGGCTTATGTGCGCTTTACGCATCCGATTACCGGCGAAGTCATGGAATTTTCATCGCCGCTTCCCGAAGCGCTTTCGCGCCTTATGGAAGAATAAAAGCTCATTTTGATTTCCGTTTGCGCAGGCGGTCATGCAGGCTGTCTGCGCCATCTTTTTCCATTAAATTGACTTTTTGCGCTTTTTCGTGTATAGTGTAGATGTGTAAATAGGTTTATTTGATGCATGTATACGCTCACAGCCGAAAGGAAACACGTACATGAAGCGCATATTGGCTTTTTTTATGCTCTTTGCCATCATCGTGGGGCAAATGCCCTCGACCGCCTATGCGGAGGTGGACCGGGAAGCAAACAAACAGATTATCTTTGATTACATAGTCGACGTATTGGAACTCACGCCTGCGGCTGCGTGCGGCATTTTAGCCAATATCAGGGCAGAATCGAACTTCAATCCTGAGGCTGTCGGGGACGGCGGCGACGCCTACGGCATATGCCAATGGAATTCCCGGCGCGACAGCATGGTCAAATTCTGCGAGACAAACGGCTATGGAGAATGGACGAATATTTACGGTCAGCTGGCCTATCTCGCATACGAGCTTGAAAACAACAAAAAAAGCGTCGGCGAGTTTCTGAAGGATGTGCCGAACACCGCGCAGGGCGCATACGATGCGGCGTATCATTTCTGCTATTATTACGAGATTCCGTCCAACCGCGTTACCAAGGGCAAGCAGAGAGGCACAAGCGCCGTAAATACCTTCTGGCGCGACTATTACGGCGGCGAGACGGCGGTATATACGATTTTATACGATGCAAACGGCGGAACGAACGCGCCCAAATCGCAGACAAAAACAGAGGGCGTTCCCACGCTGATCACGTCCGGCGAGCCTGTGCGGGATGGATATGCCTTGGTCGGTTGGGCGCTTAAGCCGGATGCGGTTTCGGTTGATTATCGGGCCGGAGACGAATTTACAGGCAATCGGGATGCGACGCTTTACGCCGTGTGGGAGCGCGTGATTTCGGATGAAACGCCGGCGGAGGCGACTGAAGAATTCAACGGACACACGTATGAATTGTATAAAGGCGCTTATACGTGGACGTACGCAAGCGCTTTTGCGGAAAAAAAGGGCGGATATCTGTTAACGGTTGATAGCGAGGCGGAATACAGCGCCGTCAGCGCGCTTGCCTCGGAATTGGATGGCGACTTCTGGCTGGGCGCGGAGCTTGCAGGCGGCAATTGGCAGTGGGTAACGGGCGAGGCGTTCAAGGATACATTTGCGTCCTCAAAGTGGGCGCAGGGCGAACCTTCTGCGCTTTACGGGCCGACGGAGCGCGGTAAGCTTGCGCAGCGTCAGGATGGAAAATGGATCGATCTGAATGCTTCCTCGCTTTTGACGACAGGCTTCATCGTAGAATACGGAAGCTGGACGCAGGAAGCGTTTCCGATGTATGAAATCAGGGTTTCTTCGTCTTTGAATCTGCGCGAGGGGCCCGGCACAAGCTATGATTCTTTGGATGTTCTATATAACGGAGAGATCATCACGATTGTTGATACCGTACCCGGCACAAGCTATGATTGGGGATGGGGTTATACTGCGAGCGGCAAAACCGGCTGGTGCGCAATGAAAATCCCCGACTATATGGCGGCTGTCAATGGTATCGACGAGGAAACCATGCTCGTTTATACGCTCTACGAAGAAGGCTGCGCCGTCGCAGGCTATCGGGGCGCGGAAAACAATCTGGTCGTCCCTGCGCATATCCAGAGCCTTCCTGTGCTTGCCGTTTTTGAAGGCGCGTTTTCCTCGTCTGACGCGCCTGATACGATTCGGCTGCCTGCTTCCGTTCGCATGGTTCAGCCGGATTCCTTAAAAAGCGGCGCGAAATACATTGTGCCGCTTGGAAGCGACGCGCATTTGGCGGCTGCTAAAGCCGATGCGCTATACGAATGCGTTTATCCGGAGCATACGCTCTGCCCGCCGGACGCGCTTTCGGAAATTCTGGAGGACGCGTTTTCGGGCGCGGCGAACATTGAATGCGTGAATCTTTCGGGCACGCGCGTTCGCTATATTGCCTCCGGCGCGTTTGTGCGAATGGAGAAGCTCAAGTACGTGCATCTGCCTGAAACGGATCTGACGATTGAAGAGAACGCGTTTGATCTGACGGCAGGCGTCGTGTTTATCGTTAAAGCCGGATCGGCGGCTGAAAAATGGGTGCAAGCATCCGGCGCGGATTATATATGCGTTCCATAGCAAAGCGACATAATTAACGAAATGGCAGTAGAAACTCCGGGCTGTTGTGGTATAATGAATACGTGTAATTTTGTCTACGAATAGGATGCGCATTTTTGAAGCGCAGATATATGGAGGTTCACCTTGCAGAACAAGAAACCGACCGCAAATCCCGCCCGCCGCCCGCAGACGACGAATCAGTCCGGCGCGAGGATGGCGCAGCCTTCCAAAAAGCCCGATCAGGCGCGTCCCGCGCCAAGAGCGCAGGCGAAAGCAGCGCCTGCATCCGGCCGCCCAAAAAATGTCAGCGGAAAGCTTGTTGTTTTAGCCGTTATCGCTTTTATCATCGTAAGCTTTATTCTGCAGGCTAAATTCCCCAATGGCATCGGCGGAAACACGCAAAGAGCCGTGCCCGCCATCGACGTTGCGCTTTCCATCCGCATCACCGAGGTCATGAGCTCCAACGGCTCGGCGGTTCAGGATGAAAACGGAGAATTTGCCGACTGGTTTGAGGTTGCAAACGTATCGGAGCAGGCGATCAATCTTCACGGCTATAAAATCGCGCAGGACGCTACGCATGTTCTTCAGTATTTTGAGTTCCCGGATCACACCCTGGCGCCCGGCGAGCGCACGATTGTTTTTGCGACCAATACCTCCAAAAACAATTTCGGCTATGCTTATCACGCGCCCTTCAAGATTTCTTCCGCGGGCGACACGCTGATTTTGTTTAACCCCTACGACCATGCGATTCAAACCTTGAACGTGCCCAACCTTTCCTCCAACCAGTCCTACGCCGAGGTAAACGGCGAATGGGTGGTTACGAGCGAATACACGCCCCGCATGGAAAACACCTCCGAAAACTACATCCTCGCAAGGGGCGAGAGGACGCTGACGGAAAGCCAGATCAGGATCACCGAATTCATGGCGAAAAACGTCAGCTACACGCCCGATGAAAACGGCGAGTATGTGGATTGGATTGAAATTCACAATACCTCCGATTACGCGGTCAGTCTGAACGGCTACGCGCTGTCGGATTCTGAGGAAAACCTGCAGAAGTGGCGCTTCCCGAATGTGTCCATCGGCGCGGGCGAATACATGATCATCTACGCATCCGGCTACGACCGTGCAAACGCCGGAAGCAGCCTCCACACCAATTTCCGTCTGTCAACGGAAAGGGAATGCCTGATTCTGACCAATGCCTCGGGAAGCATGATCGACTATGTCGCATACGACCTGCTGAAGGCGGATCAGTCCTATTCCCGTCAGGCGGATGATTCGTGGACCACGATGCTTCCTCCCACTCCGGGAAAATCCAACAGCTATGAGAGCGCCGCGCTGATCGATGGTCAGTTCGCGGCGCAAAATGCAACAGGCCTTTATATAAACGAGGTCATGGCTTCGACCACGCAGGTCAATTCCTCCGGCGCTTCCTACGATTGGGTCGAGCTTTACAATCGTTCCGGTCAGATGATCGATCTGAGCGGCTGGGGGATTTCGGACGAGCCGGATAAGCCCCGAAAATGGCAGTTTCCGGAAGGCAGCAGCGTGGCTTCCGGCCAGTATCTGGGCGTTCTGATGTCGGGCCTTGATAAAAAGGAAGGCTCGTATTACCACGCAGGCTTTAAGCTTTCGTCTACGGAGGGCGGAACCTTGGTGCTTTCGATGCCGGATGGCACGATTGTTGACCGAGCGCCGCTCACAAATCAGTATGCCAATATCTCCTACGGACGCATAAACGGCAAAAGCGGCTTCTATTACATGACGGCGACCACGCCGCTGACCGCAAACGCGCAGAACGGCTATTTGAGCCGTCTTCTCGAGCCGCAGTTCAGCGTGCAGGGGGGAGTATTTGAATCCATCGCCCCATTCACAGTCACCCTGACCGCGGAGCCCGGCGCCACGATCTACTACACGCTGGATTCTTCAACGCCGGATCCGACCAATCTGAACGGCACAACCTATAAGCCGGATCCGAAAATCGCGTCCTATGTATCCTCGAAATATCAAACATATGTGTATTCCGAGCCGATTGTCGTTCCGGCGACAACCATTGTTCGTGCAATCGCCGTAAAGGACGGAGCTCTTTCGTCGCTTGTCAATACGCAAAGCTATCTTATGGGCGTAAAGCACACAATGCAGATATTCTCATTGATAATGGATCCCGTCGATCTTTGGGATTACAACAACGGCCTTTATGTTTACGGCCCCAACGCCTATACGGAATATCCTTACGGAGCGCTGAATCAGGGCGCGAATTTCTGGATGACGTGGGAAAAGGACGCTAATATTGAGCTTTTCTCGCTGGAGGGCGAAACCGTTCTTTCGCAGGGCTGCGGCGTGAGACTTCACGGTCAGTACAGCCGCGCGGAGGATCAGAAGCCCTTTAAGGTGATCGCCCGAAGCAAATACGGAAACAATCGATTTAATGCCCAATTGTTCAGCAATCGCGATTACACCGAATATCAGTCCTTCGTCCTTCGAAATTCCGGACAGGACAACGAAAAAACGCGCATGCGCGATTCGATTCTGACTTCGCTCACCGAGGGGTCCTCGGTCATGTATCAGGAAACGGAGCTCGCGATTGTATATCTGAACGGCGTTTATTGGGGACATTATAACCTGCGCGAGCGCATCAACACCTTCTCCATTTGCCAGTGGGAGGGCTGGGATGAGAGCGTCAAGGATTCGATGGATCTGATTAAGGCCAACACCAAGGTCATGCAGGGTTCCGTGGACGACTGGCTCGCGATTAAAGACTGGTATGCGAAAAACGGCATTGAAACGGCGGAAGAGCTTGAGTATGTCAAGCAGCATATCGATGTTGATAACTATCTTGAGTATATCGCCGTGCAGATGTATACCGGAAACACCGATTTGCTCAACGTAAAGAAATACAAGAGCGATGAAGTCGATGGAAAATGGCGCTGGGTTTTGTTTGACATGGACTGGGCGTACGTTACCGACACCAACTCCGTCGGCAGGTGGCTCACCCCCGGCGGCATGGGATCGGGCAATAAAACGGACAACTCGCTTTTCATTGCCCTGATGAAAAACCCCGTGTGCAAGGATCAGTTCCTGACCTATTTTGCCGAGCATCTGCGCACAAACTGGACGAGCGAGAACGTATTAAGGCTGATTGACGAACGCTACGAACTCCTTGCGCCGGAACTGGATCAGCATCTTGAACGCTGGAATGTTTCCCGTTCTACCTTTGATTCGGAAATGCGCGAATTCAAGAGATATGCTCAGAATCGTCCGGGACGATTGTTGTATTTCTTCTCACAGGTGTTGTCCGAATCTGAAATGCAGCATTATTTCGGCGATATTCTTGAGTCGGTTGAAATGCTTTCAAAATAACGAACGCAGGAGGGAGTTTCATTTGCGAAACGAAGGACACGCTTCCTTTCCTGAGCGGCATGAGCTGAAGTATTTTATCAACAAGGGCGACATGATCGCTCTGGGTCACAAGCTGGGCGGCTTTATGAACGCCGATTCCCATGCCGATGAAAAAGGCGAATATTTCATCCGCTCCCTGTATTTTGACGACGCGTACAACACCGCCTACTACGATAAAGTGAGCGGCGTGATGGGGCGAGACAAGTACAGAATCAGAATCTATAATCTGTCCGACGATGTGATTTATCTGGAAAGAAAACGCAAGATCGGCGATTATATCCAAAAATCCTCCGCCCGCATTTCCAGAAAGCTGACGGAGCAGCTGATGGCCGGAAACCCAAAGGGGCTTTTAAAGGCGGAGCATCCTCTGCTTGACGATATGTACCGCGAAATGCGCACCAAGCTTTTAAGGCCCGTCGTCATCGTGGATTACACGAGAGAGACTTTCGTGCTTCCGATTGAGAACGTTCGCGTTACATTTGATAAGCACCTTAGAACCGCCGTCCGTGCAACCAATCTGTTTGACAAAAACCTTTTGACCGTGAGCCCTTTGGACGACGGGCGCGAGATTTTAGAAGTCAAATACGACCATTTCCTGCCGGATACGGTTTCCGCCCTTCTGAGAGATACGCCCGCTGTGCGCAGCGCCATATCGAAATATGTCATCTGCCGCAGATTCGAGCCGCTTGCCTGATCAAAACGCATTTTCGCCCGAAGGGCGATTTGATAAAACCAAAGATTGAAAGGGGATATTCCTCGTGAAGAACATCATTGCTGACATCTTCCAAGCCAACACCGTAAGCTCCACCTCCTGGATCAACGTTCTTTTCATGGTCGCCGTCGCTTTCGGCGTAGGTCTTTTCGTATACTGGGTGTATAAGAACAATTTCCGCGGCGTTATGTTCTCTTCAAATTTCGGCCTCACGCTCGTTCTTATGACCACCGTTACCGCGCCCGTCGTTATGTGTATCAAGGACTCCCTCCAGCTCTCCATGGGTATGGTCGGCGCGCTGTCCATCGTTCGTTTCAGAACCGCCGTTAAAGATCCCCTCGATACCGCCTACATGTTCTGGGCGCTCACCATGGGTATCTTAATCGGCGCGGGTCAGTACATTCTGGCCGCCATCACTGTTGCCGCTATCGGCGCGCTCATCTTCCTGCTTCGCCGCATCACCTCCAAGGGTGCGGACAGCTATCTGCTCGTTATGCGTCTTTCCCAGAATGCCGAATCCAGCGCCTCGCAGCTTATGAGACAGCTTAAGTACATGAAGCTCAAGAGCAAGACCATCACCGGAAACGGCGTTGAAGTTACCTATGAAATCCGCGTTGAAAAGACGGAAGCCTTCTTAAACAAGCTCCTCTCCATCAACGGCGTACACGAAGCCAGCCTCATCGCCTATCAGAGCGAAACCGTCTGATGAATAACAAAAAATACCCGTTCGAAGCGCGTCATCGGCGCATCGAACGGGTATTTTTTTGCCTTGGAAACGTGTAATTTTCAGGAAGCGGACAGGTTTCTTCCATTGTTATAGGTCAATGTGTCCCATGTCCAGTTGCTGCTCCACATCCTTGAATACAGGTCGGCGTTGATTTCAGGGGCATAATCAAACTGGTAGGTCACGTCGTTGACCGGCATGGCGCCCCGCGCGGAGAAGCCGTTGTCGTATCGGATATCCATATCGACGCCCCTTGCGTTGCCGATTGCATAGGCGACCTCGGAGACCTGCGCTTCGGTCAGCGGGAATGCGCCGGATTCGACGATGGCGACTGCGCATTCACGGAACAATTCCTTGTCCTTCTCATAGACGGGATACTTGACGCGAATGCTCAGCATATACTTAAGAATCGGATCGCCCAAGCCGGAGGTATGGTATGAAAAGCTTCCGTATACATCAAAACCGGCGGCCTTCAGCCTTTGAACCATATCATCGCCCATGTGCTTAATAACCTTCAGCATAATCGCCCTGTCAGGCATATCGGAGAGAAGGTCAAAGTTAAAATGCTGGAGGCTTCCTGCTTCAAAATTCAGGTTGGAAATGGTTTCGGTCATATAGCCGTTCGCGCCGGCGGAAATCGAATAGATTCCGGCGGGCAGCTTATCGAAGCGGAAGCGACCGTTTGAATCTGTGAGGGCGGTTTTAACGCTTCCATCAGGCAATGTAAGACTTATGCTTGCATCCGAGACGAATGATTTTGTATTTTCGTCCGTTACCACACCCTCGACAGTAACCAATTTTTCCTGAATAAGGATCACAAGGCTTTGATTAGACACCTCAAACGCTTCGGATGCATCGCCCGATTCGAAAGAAGCGGCTGCGAGGTACGCGCCCGGATACAGGTATGTCGTCAGAGGACTTGACGAATGAACCATTTTGTCCTCGCCGATCAGCTTGCTGCCGGAAAGAGCGAGGGGGACGTCCGAAACAGGCGTGCCGTTCATATCCAGCGTATTGATGCTTGTTCTATACAGATTGTTCGGACACACGCCGAAGCCGAATTTTGTCTTTCCTTCATGAACGCTGTTTACATCGTTGGCAATGGAATAATACAGATCGCCCAGCTTTACGCGGACAAGCGTGATGTTTACATCAGCGGGTGTGCCGGAAAGGGTCTCAGAGAGGTCGTATTTAATCGCGCCGCGCGCATTGATATCGAAGAAATAATCCATATCAATGCACCTGTAGCAGGCGTGGTACTGGTTAGCGGAGCCATCCTGCGCGTCAAGGCTTCCGCTGAAGAAGGGCGATTCCGCCTTTCCTTCCAGCAGAATACCGGCCTGTCCGCTCAAGCGGCCTTCAACGGCTTTGAACAGATTCAGATTGAGCGAAATCTCGGGGCCGAATTTCAGGGAGAACTTGCCGTCAATCTCGGCTGTGGAGGAGCATGAGCGGCCTGTGACGGTTGTCCACCCCGAAAGCGGATTATAATGATACCCGTAATTATAGGTCATATCGACCGTGGCCTTTCCGCCAACCTCGGCGTTTATATTCAGCGGCAGAGAAACCTTCAGATATGCCGGCGCATCAATAAAAGGAATCGAGATGTCGGAATTGTACAAAACAATCTCCGGAGACTTGTTGTCGATCCATGTGTCGATTTCTTCGCCTAAAAACGCGTTCAGAAGTCCGCTCAGTATGACGTTTGCATCCGCCTCAAAATATCCGCGCTGTTTGTCATATTTGAAATTGGCGCGAACGTCGACCTTTATATCATAGCCTACCGTAACCGTTTCATAGGAAATGCTTCCCTTGATGGGAGGAAGCCCGCCGGTGTCTTCGCCCGGATTTCCACCTCTGCCGCCGTAGACGCCGCCTACCTTGATCAGATCGTACATGTCGGAAAGGTGCACGTTTTCATCTTCGACAATCGTCACTGTGCCGTCGGCGTTTTCCCGAACGGAGGCGATTTTGACGGGCGTTTGCACGCCGTTTTTATTCAGCAGAACCTTATCGCCTGCATTCAGCGCCTGCGGCGTTTCAAAGGTATAGCTATTTCCGCTGGCTGTTGCGGAGGCGTTTAAGGGGATGACGTCGCTGCTCAAAACGGCAAAGCCCGAGGGACCGTAATTCAGCACGGTTCTGGAAGCAAAATCCTCCGGCTTCTGGTTTAAAAATGCTTCGTAATCCGAGGTGTAGTGGTAGTTTATGCGAATTTCACACAGCTCGCAGCCGCTGAAGTCCTCAAGCGCCGCGCGAAGCGTAAAATACCTCGGAAGCGTTATGGACGGAGGAATGTCCAATGTCAGATTGCTTACCGGACCTTGAACCTCTGCTTTTTCCGTACTTAATACAGTTTTGCCTTCGTCATCCAAAATGTCTGCGCGGAGTATGCATCTTTCGGATGCCGTAACGATACAGCTGATGACTTTTTCCCCGGCTTCGTTTTCGCAGATCTCAATAGAAAGCACCTGCGCTTCGACGGAAGGGATGGACTCATCCAGGATTACGTATTTAACGCCTTGCTTTATGCACCAATGATGCGCATAGCTGTTCATCCATACGCCGAATGTCGCGTTTTCAACGCCCTCAAACGCATCTAATTCGATTTGCGTTAGACTCGGCGAAAGCTCGATGATGGATTCTTCGCCTTCGGCGTATGCATTTGTTTCGGCATTTGCTGCAGGCGCCGGCAGAATGCTTAAAACCATCAGCGCCGCGAATAAGAGAGAGAAAAACTTTTTCATGACGCAGTCTCCTATGGAAAAATTGGTATATTGGCATTTTACACAACGCCGGATACGGATTCAACGGTCAAAAGGTAAAAACTGAAGCGTGCACAGCTTAAAAACAGCGCCGCCTCCGATGGCTGCGATAGCCATGAAAACGGCGCTGTTTCATTTGAAAAGCGATTCAAAAGGGACGGTCGTCCTTATTTTTTGAATCCGTTGGGGTTGTTCTTCTGCCAGGTCCAGATGTCGCGGCACATATCGATCAAGTTGCGTCTGGCTTTCCAGCCCAGAACCCTTTCGGCTTTCTCGGGATTGGAATAGACCATCGCAAGATCGCCGGGACGGCGCGGACCGATTTTGTAGGGAACCTTGACGCCGTTGGCCTCTTCAAACGCCTTGACCATGTCAAGAACGCTGTAGCCGACGCCGGTACCTAAGTTGATCGCATCGCAGCCGGTGAACCTCTGGGCGTATTCCACGGCGGCTACGTGGCCTTCAGCAAGATCCATTACGTGGATGTAATCGCGCACGCCGGTTCCGTCGGGCGTGTCGTAATCATCCCCGAACACCGTTAAAAACTCTCTGCGGCCTACTGCCGTCTGGGAGACATAGGGCATTAGGTTGTTGGGAATGCCGCTGGGATCCTCGCCGATTTTACCGCTTTCGTGCGCGCCGACGGGATTAAAGTATCTTAAAAGAACGATGGACCAATCGGAATGGGCAACGGATACATCGCGCAGGATTTGCTCGTTCATGTACTTCGTCCATCCGTAGGGATTGGTGCAGCCGAGCCTGCCGCCTTCGGTGAGCGGAACCTCGTTATCAGCGGAATACACGGTGGCGGAGGAGGAGAAGATCAGCTTTTTGACGCCGGTCTTCACCATGGCTTCGGCCAGATGAAGGGTGGAAACGAGGTTGTTCTCGTAATATTCCAGCGGCATTCGGACGGATTCGCCCACGGCCTTTAGGCCTGCAAAATGGATCACACTGTCCACATTGTGCGCTTTGATAATCTCAATAACCTTTTCGGTGTCGCACACATCCGCCTCATAGAAGGGGATTTCGCGCCCGGTGATCTCGGTTACGCGAACGAGGGATTCCTTTGAGGAATTGTCGAGGTTATCGACAACGACGATGTCATAGCCTTTGTTTAAAAGGCAAAGGCAGGTGTGGGAGCCGATGTAGCCGGCGCCTCCGGTGATCAAAATGCTCATAATCTGGCAGCCTCCTCCTTGATGATCTTCGCCATCTCGTCCCATTTCTGTTCCATGTCGTACACGAGCTTGAGCTGCGTGCGGCAACGGTCCAGATTATGCTTTTCCCTGTGAATTCTGAAGTAGACGTCGCCCTCAAGATAGTCGGTCAAAAAGCGGATGCCGCATTCATAGGTCATCATCTTGGCGCCCATGGGCAGGGTTTCGATTTCCTTTTCGGTCAGCTTCTTTCCGCAGGCGGAAAGGAAGCCGCGGGTGTAGGCGCGGAACATGTCAAGGGACATGGATACCTTATCAAGATCCAGCTCGTCTTCAGTCGCGGTGGAAGCGCCGAAGCGGATGGAATCGCCGAAATCGTTGGCTGCGAGGCCGGGCATGATGGTGTCAAGGTCGATAACGCAGATGGGCTTTCGGGTGGCTTCGTCGAAAAGAACATTGTTGAGCTTGGTGTCGTTGTGAGTCACGCGCAGCTTAAGTTCGCCCTTTTCAAGAAGCCCCTTCATGTATTTTGCTTCCTCGGCGCGTGCAAGCGCGAATTCGACTTCCGCCTCGACCTCGCTGAGTCGGCCCATTTTATCTTTTTCGATGGCGTTTAGAAGGTTCTTTACGCGGTTTTCGGTGTCGTGGAACATGGGAATGGTTTCGGAAAGCTTCGATGCGTCAAATTCGGAAAGCAGGTTCTGGAAATTGCCGAATGCTTCGGCGCTCATTCTGAACTCGTCCTCGTTCTCCGCTCTTTCAAGGCAGACGCTGTCGTCCACGAAGTGATACATGCGGTAGTAGCCGGTGTCGTCGTGATAGAAGCTGTTTCCGTCCTTCGTTTTGACCAGCTCCAGCGAATGTCTCGGATTGGGATCCTTTTCGCGCAGCATCTCCGTGACCAGACGGATATTCTCCATGAGAGAGGGAATGTCCTTAAAAATCACGTCGTTAATGCGCTGGAAGGTGTATTTGTTTCCGAGCTTGTCGGTTACGAGATAGGTGCGGTTAATGTGGCCGTTGCCCATCGGTTCGATGGTTGCGGGCAGGGCTTTTGTGTCAAAATTCATTGCAGCGTTCAGCATTTTCGTGTTTCTCCTTTACCAGAGGTTTTCGGGATATTCGCCGTTTTCCTTCATCTTGGCGATGTTCGCTTTGGTGTTGGGCAGATCCTCAAGATACGTCATTCCGAACCAGCGCGCCTTGGTGGGAAGCACCTTGAACACGGCCTTTTTCTCGCTTAAAAGCTGGTTGGAGACGGAGGGGAGGTAGTATTCTTTCTTTAAGGGATTTGCGGAAAGCTCGTCTTTCAGGAAGGAAGCGAACCGCGCCTGCATTTCGTCGAAAATGTTGTTTTTGAATACCCAGAGGTTCAGAGAAACAGTGGTATCGCCGGAGATTTCCGTCCAGGTTTCGCCGTCCTCGGTAAACGCGGCGTCTTCTCCGCGCGCTTCGATCTTGGTGCGCTCGACAACGCTTACGAGGTTTCCGTTTTCATTTACCGTGCATACGCCGCGCGCGACGGAGCCGAAGGGGGTCATGGTGTTTCGAAGGTTATAGCCGACCATGGCGTGCTCAGCTTCATTTGCGCTTTCGTCGATGAAGCGGGAAGCGGCTTCGTAGGCGTCGCGTCCGTAGAAGTCGTCAGCGTTGATGACGACAAACGCGCCGGGAACTTCGTCCCTTGCGCAAAGCGCGGCATGACCCGTGCCCCACGGCTTTTCACGACCTTCGGGAATGGCGAAGCCCTCAGGCAAATATTTGTCAAGCGTCTGATAGGCGTAAGCGACTTCGATGTGTTTTTCCACGCGGCTTCCGATAACCTGATGGAACATCTCGCGGCTTTCGGGCTTGATGACAAATACAACCTTCTCAAAGCCCGCGCGAATTGCGTCATAAATGGAATAATCAATAATCAGATGGCCGGCGTCGTCCACAGGAGTTACCTGCTTTTTGCCCGCGCCTGCGCCGAAACGGCTGCCAAGTCCCGCCGCCATGATTACAAGAGTTTTTTTCTCCAAGATTGTCATCTCCCGATTATCAGCTGCAAGATCAAGCAGCTGTATTCTTTTTATCATACACCAAACATTTTACCATAAATCGCCGAAAAATACATCCCCCATATTGTAAAATCATGCTTTTCATTGAGAGAAACTCATGATATAATACAATTGATCGTGAAAAAATCGTGAAAAAACGGGAGGAAAGACGATATGAGCGATTTGAACCTTGCTGCATTTTGGCGGGATGACGAACTTGCCCATAAGGATAATTGTTTTTATAAAGCGCCGCAGGTCGCGCTCGGTATTCGTATGAGCGACGAATGCGTGTTTT
Source organism: Clostridia bacterium (assembly GCA_017522345.1). Taxonomy (GTDB): domain Bacteria; phylum Bacillota; class Clostridia; order Christensenellales; family Aristaeellaceae; genus SFHK01. The sequence goes on from JAFWZN010000079.1 coordinate 109,128, forward strand.
CCGAGCTTGGGGAAGAAGGAAATCCCTGGGGCTACACGCCCTTAAAGCGCCGGATTGAGCTTAACAAGCGCTACAACGACAAAGCGGAAAAGATTGTCGGAAAGCGCCTTTTAAGAGAAGAATTCCTGCCGGAGGACGCGAATCTTCCATATGTGAAGCGCATCGGCGAAGTATTCGGCGGCGAATATATCATGCACAATGAAACCGAATGGCTGAAGGAGTCCATCGAGGACGCGGAGGCGCTTGAAAAGGTGCTGGATCGCGTGGATAAAATGGACCTGCGTGCGTTTATGCTGCCCAAAAACTGGGAGCAGGAGAAAAAGCGCGTTTTCGAAACCTACGGCGTGCGCCCGTCCCCCGTTCACCATATCAGAGGCCCGGTAACGCTGGCCTGCTCGCTCATGGGTACGACCGAGTTTTTGTACTTCATGCTGGATGAAGACGAGCTTGCGGAAAGATTTTCAAATACCATCGCAGACGTCATCATCAAAATGGCAGACATCATGGATGATGAAGCGGAGCTTCCCGAAAAGGATCGCCGCGGCTTCTCCTTTGCCGACGACAACTGCTGCCTGCTTTCGCCCGCCTTGTATGAGAAATTCGGCTATCCCGTTTTAAAGAAGGTTTTTGATCGTTTCAGCCCCAATCCCGAGGATAAGCGCTATCAGCACTCCGACAGCGCCATGGGGCATCTTCTGCCCATTTTAGGCCGCCTCAATTTAAACGGTGTAAACTTTGGCCCGACGGTGCTTGTTCCCGAAATCAGACAGCATCTTCCAAACGCCCGAATCGACGGCTGCATCGCGCCCTTCTCGTTTATGAGAAACGACAGAGAAGCGCTGATTCAGGAAACGCTTAGGGACATCAAGGACGGCTTTGCCTACGGCGGCGTGAACATTTCAACGGCAGGATCAATCAACGACGGATCATCCCTTGAAAGCATGCGGCTGATTATGGAGATTATTCAAGAAAACAGAAGATAAGCTAATAAAAAACAATGCCCGTCCGGGAAGAACCCGGGCGGGCGTTGTTTTTCTTAATAGATCAGATTTTCGTTTGAATCTTTTCCGAAGAAATGCATGACCTTGCCGGAGAAGGTGATGTACATCTTCTTTCCGTAGACGAGGCTGTCACGCGTTTCGTGGGAAAGGTTGATGGTGGGAATGCGGACGATTAAGCGGGTTCCGTCCTCGGTGTAGACGTGCAGGTGAAGCTCCGAGCCCATCATTTCGTTGACCTCTAAGGTGCAGGGGATGGCGGCGGGGGAGTTTTCATCCGCTAAAGTGATATGCTCGGGGCGGACGCCTAAGAAGATTTCCTGCGGCTGAACGCCCTTAGCGGTCAGCTCTTCGCCCTTTTTGCCGTCCACTTCGATCTTCGCGCCGAAGGGGGTGACGTAATACTTGCCGTTTTCCTTGATGAGCTTTGTGGAAAGCATGTTCATCTTGGGCGCGCCGATGAATTCGGCGACAAAGATGTTGTGCGGCATTTCGAAAACCTCGGTGGGGGTGCCGACCTGCTCGATAATGCCGTCGCGCATGATGACGATGCGGTCGCCCAGCGTCATGGCCTCGGTCTGGTCATGAGTGACGTAGACGAAGGTGGTGTCCAGCTTCTGGCGAAGCAGGATGATTTCGGCGCGCATCTGGTTGCGGAGCTTTGCATCCAAGTTTGAAAGCGGCTCGTCCATCAGAAATACCTTGGAATTTCTGACCATAGCGCGGCCGATGGCGACTCTCTGGCGCTGGCCGCCGGACAGCGCGCGGGGCTTTCTCATGAGGTATTCGGTGATGCCAAGGATTTCAGCGGCAGAAGTTACCTTCTGGTAGATTTCATCCTCCGCCATTTTCTGAAGACGCAGGGAGAAGGCGATGTTGTCATAAACGGTCATGTGCGGATAGAGCGCATAGTTCTGGAAAACCATGGCGATGTCTCTGTCCTTGGGCTGAAGGTCGTTTACAACGACGCCGTCGATCTCGATTGTGCCGCCGGAAATGTCCTCAAGACCCGCGATCATGCGAAGCGTGGTGGATTTTCCGCAGCCGGAGGGGCCGACGAATACTACGAATTCCTTGTCCTTGATTTCAAGATTGAAATCGTGAACGGCAGTAACATTATTATCGTAAACCTTTTTGACGTCAGTCAGTTTTACGCATGCCATATTGAGTTTCTCCTTTTTCTTCGTTTGCTCGCGACCGTTATCCCTTAACGGCGCCGCCGGTTACGCCTTCTACGTAATACTTCTGAAGGCACATGAACAGGATCGTTACGGGAAGCGCTACCAGTACGCCGCCGGCGCAGAACATGGTGTAGCACTTGTCGATCTGATCGTGGTTGAGCCAGTCGTAAAGACCTACGGCGACGTTTTTGCCGCTGGACGTTCCGAAGGAGATGTAGCGGGCAAATACGTAGTCGCCCCACGGAGCCATGAAGGCGGTCAGGATGGTGTAGATGACGATGGGCTTTGCGAGGGGCAGAATGATTTTCATCAGCACCTGAAAGCGCGTTGCGCCGTCCACGCGGGCAGCCTCGTCCAGGGATTTCGGAATTGTATCGAAAAAGCCCTTGGAAACATAGTAGCCCATGCCGGAGGAAGCGATATAAACGAGAATGAGACCGGGTACGGAGTTGGCCTGCGTAAGGCCCAGATCCTTAAGTACATTGTACAGAATGATCATGGTGAGCATGCCGGGGAACATGCCCAAGATGAGCATCATACGCATCAAGGGCTTTCTGAGCTTAAAGCGGAAGCGGGAAAGCGTATAGCTCATGCAAAGAACGATGATGGTCTGGAAAACCGCGGTCGCCATAGCGGCAATGAAGGTGTTTAAATACCACTTGGGGAAGTCGGTGCTTAAAAGGTTTTTGTAATTGTTAAGACCCCATACGCGGGGGATAACGTAGCCGACCTGAATGGTGGATTCAACTCTGAAGGACTGAAGCAGAATGCACACAAACGGAATCAGCCAGATGATGGAAATCGCAACAAGCAGAATGTAGATTGCGGTGTTGGAGAGGTTGCGGGAGGCCTTTAAGCCCATGTGACGCTTTTCGATTTTGGAGGAAGAAACATTTACGCTCATTACTGGAAGTCCTCCTCATTCTTGATGGACGGAAGCAGGTTGTATACAACAAGCGAGATGACCGCAACGGCGACGAAAACCAGAATACCGATGACGGAGGCGATGTTGTAGGCTGCTTCTGCGCCTGTCGTGATTTTGAAAAGCCATGTGACGAGAAGGTCCGTATAGCCGACGCTTCCGGCTGCCGAAGACGCTGCGGGATTGGTGGGCGCGCCGCCGGTTAAGAGGAATATGACGTTGAAGTTGTTCATATTGCCGGTAAACGAAGTCAGAAGATACGGGCCCGTTACAAACAGCATGTAGGGAAGGGTGATCTTTCTATACTGCTGCCACGCGTTTGCGCCGTCGATTCGGGCGGACTCATAAAGATCCTGCGGGATGTTCATGAGAATACCGGTAGTGATCAGCATAAGGTAGGGAATACCGATCCAGATGTTGATGAGGATTACGGTAACGCGCGCCCAGTTGGCCTTCTCCCAGAAGGGCAGCGCCGTTTCTATCCAGCCCATGTTCATGAGGAAGCCGTTGATGATGCCGTTTTTGGCGAACATCTTGCCGACATACAGAAGCGATATGAACTGGGGAATGGCGATGGTCAGAACCAGAATCGTGCGCCAGAGCTTCTTTAGGTTGATGCCCTTTTTGTTGATCGCCATGGCGACGAACATGCCTAAGAAGTAGTTGGTGAAGGTGGCAAAGAACGCCCAGATCAGCGTCCAGGTGAGCACCTCGCCGAACGTTGCGGAGTAGGACTGCACGCCGCCCTGGGTATTGGCTGTCCAGGAGAGCATGGTGTTGAAGTTATCAAGGCCTACCCATGTAAAGAGGCTGTTGGTGAAACCGTTATGGCTGCCGTCATAGTTTGTGAAGGCAACTAAAATCATGAAGAAGATGGGAAGAACGGTGAAAATGATGATGCCGGTCAAGGGAAGCGCGAGGAGCGTTTTGTGGAACTGGTCGTCCACCATGCTTCTAAGGTCGTCCTTCGAGCTTTTAAGCTTCTTGCCGGAGGCAAGGATTTTCTGAGCGATCTTGTTCTGCTTGATATTCACGCGCCAGGTGAAGATGAAGGCGATGATGAAGAACACGGTCAGAACGCTGTAAAGCAGGATTTTAAAGGAGTTGTCGTTGTAGACGGGGGTGTATACGTCCAGAATTGGATCGTAGGTAGTGGAGGGGCCCTTTTTGCCGAGCGTGGTAATCAAACTCAGCCAATGGCCGCCGGCTAAAATCATGTATAGGATAAACACGATTTCAAAAAGAAGGAACAAAGCGCCGCGCAGAATCTGTCCGCGGGCGATGGAGCCAAAGCCCATAACGACGTAGGACAGCCTTGTTTTCCAGTCTCCGTTTATGAACGTCACGAGAATATCGGCGGCTTCGTTATAGATGGCAAGCAAGAGATTCTTAATCAGAATCAGAAGCTTTTTGACGAGAGCAAAAATTCTGGCGGGAATGAGGTTTAAGAAAACCGCGATTTTCAGGCAGAATCTGTCCCATTTTGAGAGCTTCAGATAATCCAAAGTGTTGAATTTTATCATACGGCGCCTATCTCCTTTATGGAAAACAGCCGGAGCCAATTTTTTATGATCGGCTCCGGCTATCCGGTTTACCAATTGCCGAAATTATTAATCGGCAATCAAGCAAATTATTCAGCGGCTACGAGGGAAACGGTGCCGGTGGCTTCGTCGAACTGGACGTAGTAGGTGCCGGCGGTTTCAACCTTGAAGTTCTCTGCCGGGAAGTTGTCGTCCCAGCTGAGGCCCTTGCGAACCTTGAATTCTACGCCGGCTTCCATGGCGAAAGCTTCGGTAGACTGCCAGATCGCGTTGGTCTTGACCATGGGGAAGTCAGTGTCCCAGTTGGTGCCGTTTACGGTGCCGATAACGGTCCAGCCGTTCTTAACTTCGTCGGAGAGGGTGAACAGAGCCGCGATCTTGTTCTGATAGTTGTCAAGAGCAGCCTGCAGGCCCGCTTCGTCCTGGGCGGCCTTTACGTCATCGCCGATAACCTTGGCGATATCCCACCAAGAGCCGTGGATCTGGCCCTGGGGTACGGAGTAGGGAGACTGAGCGAGGAGAGCGGAGAGGCCGGGGTTGGCCTGAACAGCCTCGGAAGCCTGAGCAACATTGTTGGAGGGACCCCAAGCATGATTCTCAAATCTTTCCATCTGGCAGGCTTCGCCGGTCAGGTACTGAGCGAGCTTGTGGAGAGCGGCGGCCTTGTAGGCGTCAACCTGGGGCTTAACACCCATGAGCTTGCAGCCGTTGAAGGAGCCGATGTGGTAGGACTGGCCGTCAACTTCGAAGGAGGGAAGATCCGCAACGCCCATGTTCTCGCCGAGGATGCCTTCTACGGTCTTGTAATCCCAGGTTCCGGTTACGACTACGGCAGCGCCGGACTCGAACTCAGCACCGGAGGAAGAGGAAAGGTGGAAGGGGGAGTCAACGAGCTTCTTCATACCCTTGACGGCGATAAGACCGGCGGGGCTGTTGAAGGTATCGGTTACGTCGATGAACTCGCCGTCAGCGTCGGTGTGCCACTCGGATACACAGCCGGTGCCGAAGAAGAAGGAAGCGAGGTACCAAGCGGAGGTCTGCATTTCGAAGGCAAAGTACTTCTGGGCGGCTTCGCAGTCGGCGATAACGGCCTCGAGGGACTCGATGCTGTCTTCGGAAACAACGCGCTTGTCATAGTACATGAAGTAGCCGTTGTCAGCGGTCAGGGGGTAGGCATAGATGGCGTCGCCGGACTGAGCTGCGGCAACAACGCCAGCGGCGTTGTTGGTCACAACGTATTCCTGAGCGGCTACACCCAGCTTGGCCAGAGCGCCGGCCTGTACGAGGCGGGCAAACTGGTCCTGAGCAAAGCAGTACAGATCGCCGCCGGCTTCAACGTCGGTGATCATGAGGGTGGCGGCGTCGGCTTCGGAAACGGCCTCGATGGTCGCGTTGAACTTGATGCCGTCGGTATTGGTCTGGTTGAAAGCTTCAACCTGAGCCTTGGTGGTCTCAACGATTTCCTGAGCAACCCAGATGGTTACGTCATATTCGCCGGCCAGGCTGGAAGCGCTGGCGAAGGAGAACATGGAAAGAGCCATCATGGCGGTCAGAAGGAGAGCTAAGAACTTCTTCATGATGATATTCTTCCTTTCGATATTTTTGATTTTTCAAGGGTTCCTGAAAAATCCTCACAGGTGTATATTTTATAGTAGGTATGTAAAGTTGTCAATATAATTGGAATAATTCTGGGCGGAATCGTGAGGTTTTAACACAAAAACATTCTTTTTTTGTGTCAAAATACGTCCTTGAGGGGGATTAAATTTATTTTACGCTGTTGAGCATCATGTCGTCGATTTTGCCCCACGCGCCGTTTCCCGCGCCCTCGCATTTGACATACACGCCGACGGTTACGCTTTCGCCGCCTTCGTAGAGGAACGAATCCGTTTTAGCCGTGTCCCAATTGCCGTAGGAGGTGATGGACATGGGCGCGGCAGCGACGATGTCGCCGTCGATTTTCACATAGGCGTAGATTTCGGTTTTGCCGGCGTCGCCGCCCATGATGGAGGCGGTGAGGGCGTATTTGCCTGCGGTGAGGGTGTCAAGCGTCTGCTCCAGCGTGAATTCCACGCTGTTTTTCTGAGCCGACCAAAAATGCGCGTGCTTGGTTCCGGTCAGGGAGTCCGTCTTTTTATCTTCGATGTAGAGCTCGTCCGCATTCTTAAGATCGGTGAAAACCCAGCTCTTGCCGCCTTCTTCAAAGCTGTAGTCGGTCAGGTAGTTGTATTCAATCATCGAAACATAGGCTTTAGCCGTCATGCCGCCCGCGATTCCATCGACAACATATTGATTGGGGCCTGCGGCGTGCATGGTTTTATCCATCTCGTCGGTGAGATTCCATGTGACGGGCAAGGCTTTTTTACTGTTGTCCGTCATGACTGCGTTTACGGTTTCGGGAAGCGAAAGCGGCGCGTTCAGATCGCATATGAGATTTACGTCCTCAAGCGCGTCGGCGACGGGCGCGATTTTATTTCCTTCCCGCATGAGCTTAAAGACTTTAAGCGATTCAAGCGGACGCCCGTTTTCGTCGAACATCGCCTGATTGTCCACAGCGTTTCCGCCGTAATATTTGCCCGCGTCGTTTGCGTCATAGGTTTTTGCATAGCTGGTCGCCCAGCCCGAGCCGTACGTTTCCCATTTTTCGTTATTTTCCTCCCAGCTGTTTGTGCCGACAGAAATCCACGTGCCCTCCCAGTAAACGACGCCGATGCCGGAGGGGGTATAGTTCACGATGGTATTGGTGACGTCGACGATGTTGTTGGCCTGTCCCTGCACGGTGAAGGGATAGGATTTCACGATTGCGCCGCCGTCTGAAATGGTGTTTCCGTAAAAGTCGGTGTCATGAGCGGTATAGGCATAGGAGGTTTCCATGACCATGACCTTTTTTCCGTAGGTGTTTGCAACATCGGTTAAAACGTTTGAAAGGTTTTCAAGCGTTCCGTGCCAGAAGGGGTAGTAGGAGGTGGCGAATACGTCGTAATCCACCTTGTAGTAATCCATTTTCTTGGCGTAGGTTGCATAGGAGTCCGCCTTTTCGGGATTGGCGAAGTGCAGGGCGACCAGCGCGTCCGGGAAGATTTCGCGCGTCGCCCTTGCGCCCGCCTGCATGAGATACTGGATGTTGAACCACGTTTTCTCGCCGCACATTTTGCCGTTGGTTTCGTTTCCAACCTGCACCATGCCGACGTCCACGCCCGCATCCTTAAGCATCAGGAGGCATTCGCGGGTGTAATTGTAGAGCGCCTCTGTTTTTTCCTCGATTTCCATGCCCGCCCAGGCGATGGGCACCATCTGCTTGCCCGGATCGGCCCAGAAGTCGGAATAGTGGAAATTCGCAATCAGCTTCATGCCGTATTTTGTTGCGCGCCGACCGATTTTAACCGCCTTTTCGATGTCGTTGTTGCCGCCGCCGTAGCCCCGGCCCGCCATGTCGTAGGGATGATTCCAGATGCGAACGCGGATATGCGTTATGCCGTTATCCGCAAGAACCTTGAAAACGTCTTCTTCGTTTCCGTCAAAATCATAGTACTTTACGCCGCTGTCTTCAAGGGCGACGACGCAGGAGGCGTCCATGCCGAAGATGAAATCGTCCGGGAGGTTTTCGATTTTCCGAACGTAAAGGCTGCTTTCCTCCTCCGAAAACGCGGGGGAAAAGACGGATACAGAAAGCGCGATCAGAAGAATAAGGCAAAGAAATTTCATGAATGCTTCCTCCTTCATCATTCGATTTCAAACAGATATCGGGCAAAATTGACCGCTTCGTCGCTCACGGCGTTTTCGTTGCCCATAAGGTGCAGGGATGATTTTCCGAACACAAGGTAGTGGTTTTCCGCCGGATAGTCGATTGATTTGGTTAATATGCCCGAGGCGGTTTCTTTGTCATACGCCTTGAAGCCGTAGGGAATGCCGTTAAACACAAATACCTCGCCCGGCGCCTGTGCGTTTTCGGGAAGCGGCGCGAACCATTCGAAATATTCGTGAAAGCCGGATTCCGACACGATGTAAAGATCGCTTTCCCGGATGGCGTCCGACGACATCATGGAGTAGGAGAAGGGCTTGACCTGCGCCAAGCGAATAACGTCGGAAGGGAATTCTTCAAGCCTCGACGCGATGTACGTATTTTCAGGCACGTCGCATTCGACGAACAAAACGATTTTCTCCTTTCGCGGCGCGTCCGTCAGGAAGGTGAAAATCCAGCTCCAGAAAAACACGGTGATCATCAGCCAGAAAAGCAGAAGCGGCGTAAGGTGCATGATTTTTCTAAGCGTTTTCATCCGATCACCTCCGCCTGCGTGATGTAGCCTTTCGCGGTTTTTACGCGCACAACCTTTCCGTTTGCGGGCAGAAGGGAAGCGTATCTTGAATGTATGGAAAAGGTCTTTTCTTCTTCGTCGTTTTTAAGCGTCACTTTTTGAATTTCGATGCTCTTGGGAATGTTAAAAACAACGGGCGATACGGAGATTTGGCCCTCAAAGGAGGAAGTTTCTTCCTTTAATATGTGTTCCATGTGCTTGCTTTCGCGCAAAACGGGGAGGAAGGAAAGATTCAATACCAGAATCGAAATCCATCCAGACAGCGTCATATCGATAATGATTGCCAAAAGCAGTTTAGAGGCGTTCGATGTTTTCACAAACTGGCAGAGGATTATAGCCGCCGCGAGGGATGCAAGCGTCAGAAAAATCAGAAAAAGCCGGATCAGTCCCGCGCGTTTTTTTAGGATTGTCAGCCGCTCCCTTGGATAAAACTCGATCATAGCAAAAGTACCTTTCGTTTTTTCTTTCATTATATCATGTCCTGCATCCTCTTGACAAGCGAGCGTTTGTGTGAGATAGTATGCGTATTGAATGGATCGGGAGTGAAGAATATGAAACGCTTTTTTGCTTTTGTAATTGCGTGCATGATGATTTTATCCGCCGGCGCGGAGGAATATCTTCCCAAGCGCTATCCCTTAAACGAAAACGGAGAAGCCGTGATTGACGATGTTGTTTTCTATAACGAGGGCGCGGATATCGGCTTGAACCGCGTGTTTTATGAGATCTTCGTGGGCTCGTTTTCCGATTCGAACGGCGACGGCGTGGGCGATCTTCGCGGAATCATCAACCGCATGGATTACTTAAACGACGGAAACCCCGCCTCCGGAACGAGCCTTGGCGTTGAGGGCGTCTGGCTTACGCCGATTTTCGCGTCGCCCTCCTATCACAAATACGACGTGACGGATTTTTTTAGAGTCGATCCCGCGTTCGGCACGATGGAGGATTTGAAGGAGCTGATCGATCTTTGCCACGAAAGGGACGTAAAAATCATTCTCGACCTACCCATCAATCACACCTCAACCGAAAACAAATGGTTTATAAATTTTGTCAACAGCCATCTGCTTAATAACCCTGCCAACGCCTACTACGATTTCTATTCGTGGAAAACCGTCGACGCGGAAGCGCCCGCAGGACGCCATTTCGCGAGATGGCAAAACGGCAAGGTGATGTACGAGGGCAATTTTTCGGATCAGATGCCCGAGCCGGATTTCGACAATCCCATGGTGCGCGAGGCGTTTTTGGACGTTGCGCTTTACTATATTGATCTCGGCATCGACGGCTTCCGCTTTGACGCGGCCAAGTATATCTATATGGGCGATAATCAAAAGTGCGTCGAATTCTGGGATTGGTATATCGGAGCGCTTAAGAAGGTCAAGCCGGATTTGTACACCGTTGCGGAGGTATGGGACGGCGACGGCGTGATCGACCAGTATATTCCCGTGACCAATTGCTTCAATTTCACAACCAGCCAGGTTTCGGGCCTCATTGCAGAAACCGCCAAAGCCGGAAACGTGAACCGCTTTACTGCCTATATGGACGGCTATCTTGACAGAATTGAGCGTTTAAATGACAATGCGATGAGCGTCCTGTTCGTGTCCAACCACGACATGGACAGAGCGGCAGGGTATCTGACCGCAGCCAGCGGTCACATGAAGATGGCGGCAAATCTCTACCTTCTGTCGCCCGGCTCTCCCTTCATCTATTACGGAGAGGAAATCGCCCTTCGCGGCTCGCGCGGCGGCGCAAACACCGACGCAAACCGCCGCCTTAAAATGCTCTGGGGCGACGGCGACACCGTGCAAAATCCCGAGGGCATGACCTATGAGGACAAAAAGCAAACGCCCTATTCCGTAAAAGACCTCTATTCGATGTCCGACGGCATGTATAACTACTATAAGCGCCTTCTGATGATCCGAAAAGCCAATCCTGAAATCGCGGCGGGCGAATACACCGCTTTAACCCTTGAAAACACCAAAGCCGGCGGCTTTATCGCGGAGCTGAACGGACAAAAGGTCGCGGTTTTCCATAATACATCGTCAAGCCGCGCCGAAATCGATCTTTCTGCCGTTACGGATATCGAGTTTACCGCCATTGCCGCTTTCATCGGCATGGGTCAGGCGCAACTGAATGGAAGCATCCTGATTCTGGATCCCCAGACCAGCGCGGTTGTTCGATAACGGATGCGGCCTAAAGGCTTCCCATCGAATAAATCAGCGTTTACTCAAGGGGAAGGCTTTTGGAAGAATGAATAAGGATAAAACTCTATAAAAATTCTCCCCGCCGAAGTATTCGGCGGGGAGAATTTTTACATTTCTTAGTCCAGCACGATTTCCTTGTGGGATTCGGAGGAATCGTAGATGGCCTGCATCATCTTGGCGGTGATGATAACGGTGTCGATGTGGCTGGGGAGCTTTTCGCGGGTCTCGATGCAATCGATGAACGCGTCGATTTCGTTCTGGAAGTGGTCGCGCATATTGAATTCGGGGGTGTATTCAACCAGCGCGCCGTTTTCGGCGGTGTATACCTTGAAGGTGGAGCCGTAGGTCAAGCGGATGCCGCCCTTATCGCCCATGAAGTCGATATAGGTTTCGTTTTCGCCGATGTTCTGGGCCCATGCGCCCTGGAAGGAGATGGTGGGGCCTTCGGTTCTGATGATGCCGACGACGGAATCGTCTACGTCATAGGTGCCGTTTACATTCTTGGTATCCTCGGCCCACATGGATTTGTAGGCGTAATTCGGCATGTCTTTTCCGAGCTTGCAGAACGCTTCGCCGGAAACGGTCAGGGGCTTGGGATCGCCGGTGCAGTACATGACGATATCGAGGTAATGTACGCCCCAGTCGATCAGCGCGCCGCCGCCCGCGATGGCCTTGGTGGTGAAAGCGCCGCCGAGTCCGGGGATGGAGCGATGGGCGCGGAAGGAAGCGTATACGTGGAAGATTTCGCCGAGCTTGCCGCTAGCGATGTACTTTTTAATCATGTTTACGCTGTCGTTGAAGCGGTTTACAACGCCGATGTTCAGGATGCGGCCGGTTTCATGCTGAACCTTCTGCATCTCAAGGGCTTCTTTGTAAGTGCGGGCAGCGGGCTTCTCGGAAAGAACGTCCTTGCCGGCGCGCATTGCGTCGATTGCGATCTGCGGATGGGCGTAGTTAGGGGTGCAGACGGAAACGGCCTGAATCTCAGGGTCGTTGAGCGCTACATGATAATCTTCGATAGCGGTGCCGCAGCCGTACTTTTCAACGCAGGCTTCCGCCTTGTGAAGCAGGATATCGCAGAAATATTTGATTTCCGCCTTGGGGTTATTCAGATAGGAAGGAATGTGGGCGGCGTTTGCGATGGTGCCGCAGCCGATGATGGCAACCTTAATCTTGCTCATGGGAAAAATCCTCTCTTTCACATAAAAGTGGCTACCCATATGGTATCACTTGCATGTAAGTTTTGCAAGTAATTTTGTCCTTAATTTTTCACGCGGGCGCACGCTTGCAATACGCCGGTAAGCGGTAATGGGCGTTTATGAATATGACGCGCAAATGTCCGTTTTCGCTTTCCGAGAAAGGCGGACATTTACAGCGAAGGTTATTTCCCTTCGTACTTGAAATTGTGTCTTCCGTACGGAGCGGCGTCGCCGAACTCGTAGAAGTCCTCGATGTTTTCGTTATATCCCGTGTGGTCGGCCCATTTGAAGTTTAAAGTGAAGGGGCCGTCTTCAAGGCCCAAGCATTTTTTCGGGATGTAGACGGCGATCTCGTTTCCTTTAAGCTCGTAGGGAATACGGGTGTTTTTGCCCCAGCGGAAGCCGCCAAGGCATGTTTGAAGGAATGTCGCGCTTCTGTCCAGCACGATGTCGTTTACGAGATAGTGATAATTGTGCCAGTGCGGGGCGTAGGGCCGACCCTCAACGGAGATGAACAGCGTCATCCACTTGGTGAACATGTTAAATACGATGTCCTCCTTCGTTTTTGCGTAGAAGGCTACGTATTCGTCGTCGTGCATCACGCGGATTTCGGAAAATTCGTTTCTCCCGGTATCGTTTGTGTACCTTACGCTGCCCGCGCCCATTTCGTCGCGCGGGAGCGTGCCAAACGGCATGCAGGCGTAGGCAAGCGCGTTTTCAAACTGCTTAAAGCCGCCTCTTGGCGCAATCTTTTGCTTTTCCTGCGCGGGCAGAGCCGCAGGAGAACCCTTGTAGCGCCTTATGTAGTCGCACAGCTGCATATAATAGTTGTCAAAGAAGCCGCCGCGCATGGGCTCGGCGTCTCTGGAATATTCCGCGTCCGCCTGATCGACCATGAGAACGGGTCTGTCGCCGTCGCCCTGAATTTTGCCCGCCGTCCACTCGTTCCAGCCGGTAAAGAACACCATTCTGGGATCCAATTCAATGGCGCGTTCCCACTGCTCGGCTACGTTGTAGCCGTAGGCAAGCGCTTCTGGCGTTTTGTCGTTTTTATAATCGCGGAACGCGCGGCCTCTGGGCGACGGATCGCCATACAGAGCGCCGTCTCCGAAGCTCAGGTTTGGGTGCTGAGAAACCGCGACCGGCACGATATCGTGAACGCCGTCCTTTTTCCAAACGCGCTGCGGGCGCACAAAGTCGATCCACGGACAGCCGCCCTCTTTGTAGTTTTCCGTCGGCCATTGGGAGAAGCGGAAGGTGAAGAAATTACGGATTTCTTCACTGCATTCGTCCGGCAGGCCCACGATGAACGGCTTTCCGTCCCAATAGAACCACAGATCCTTGTAAAGGCCGGGCTTGTAGATGTCGTTGTAGATTTCTTCCACAGTGTCGCCCGAGAGCGTGTTGGTGTAATAGGCGATTTTGGGAACGTTCCAGCCCTCTTTTCGGAACTCTTCGAATACCTCCAGAATCGGAAGCACCTGCTCTTTAAACGTCACGCGGTTGGTGGTGTCAAAGATGATAAAGTCCGCGCCCGCCATGGTGAGCATTTTACAGTGCCTGCGAAGCACCCACTTGTCCTTGAGATGATAATACCCGAACAGCGGCTCGCCCCAGTAAAGGCTTGACTTGCCCCATGCGGGATGGTTGAAATCGTGAATGGCCTCCGGGTGTTCCTTCAGGATACGGGTGACGTCGTTCGGTCCGTCGCCGTCTGGGTATGCGCCGTGCGTCAGAAAATAGAATACGCCCACCACGCGGTCTTTCTTCAAAGGCCCTGTCTGCTGTTCGCCGGGCAAATATCGGTTCAAAGCGTCAATGGCGCTGAGCGCGCCGAAGGATAAATTTTTATCCATCCCAAATCACCTCCGTGTAAATAAATTATACCTTTATTTAACATAAGAGTCAATAAAGAAATGAAAACAAATGCGGGATAAGTTTGGGTTTGAATTCTTTCCTTGCGATTGAATGGGAAAATGGTTTGAATAAGAACAGGCGCATCCGTTGAAAGATGCGCCTCAGACCATCAACAAACCTTTAAAATTTTTCTCAATTATCCTATCCCATGTAATCTGCTAAAACCCGCATTTCTTCATCGCGTCGACGAGATTTCTGGCGTACAGCTCCATGCCGAGGCAGTTCGGATGGAGATTGTCGATGAAATATTCCGAAAGGTGCGGAACCAGGGTAAAGCCGTCGACCACCTTTACATTCGGATATTGCCCGGCGATCTTTTTTACATTGTCGCAGAAACGGACAAACACATCGTAGGATTCGGGATGGTCGCCTCTCCAAAGCGGGCTTACGCAAAGAACGGGCGTATCGCCGTATACGTTTTTGAGGCATTCGTAGTATTCTTCCACATCCTTCATTGTCTCAGAGCCGAACTGATTCGTGCCCATGGCGATAATGATCTTCTCCGGCTTATAGCCTTCCATGGGAACCATGGTGTTTTTGTCGTACACATAGCCGCCGATGCCCTGATTGAGGATATCGTAATTCAAAAGGCGGCCTGCGATGCTGACATAGGTGTGGGACGAGCGGAGCGGGCCGAAGCCCTGCGTAATGGAATCGCCGATCCAGAGAACCTTTTCGCCCTTTACCGCAGGAATGAAGTCCGCGTTGATTTCAAAATCCTTTATAAGAAGGGTCGCATCCGCCGGAAGATAAATGACGACCTGCTTTTCCCCTTCGGAAAGATCAAAGGAAATGATACCTTCGTCTTCCATATCCTTGACATATTGAATTGCCTCCGCCAGACCGTTTACATACAGCTCCACCGAATCCTCCGAACCCTTCCAGATCAGCTTATATCCGAAGGAGATTTTGGTTGCGCATGTTGTAAACTCAAACGTCTTTGCGGTTGACGCCGAGCAGCGGTCATACCAGAATGTAATGGGAGAATTTTTGAAATATTCCGTCTGGCTTTCGCTGTACTGAAACGCCTGAAGATAGCCGTCCGGGGTTTCTTCAAATCGAAGCGCGCCGAAATAAATAGACTTTAACTGTTCGCCTGATAAACGCATATGGCAATCCCCCTTGTGATTTTTACATAAACAGTGTATATCGGATTCCGTGAGAAAACGCAAGACGCGCGGTTGGTTGCGGGTTTTCGCAGGCGCGCGCTTAATCAAGCTGTCTCAAAATATAGTTTTTCACCTTTTCAAGCCTGCTCTTTTTCCATTCGCCTTTCTCCGCCAATCTGGAAAACGGAACAATAATCGAAAAGTCCATGTGCGCGCCTTTAAAATACCCGTCCGGCTCTTCGGAGAAGAAATAGCCGTTCCACGTGTCCTCTGTGGCGTTCAAAAAGCGGTCCTTTTCAAGATAAATCATCTTGCGCTTGTCTTCCTCCACAAACGCCTTTGCAGACAGCGGCGCAAGCAGCTCGTATTCATCCGCAGGGATATTTTCAAAAATATCCGGAAGCGGGCAAAGATCGATTCTTTCTTCGCCCCTTATGATTTTTGAGCCTCTGGCTTCAAACGTCATTTCATTTTCCGTGAAATTGAGCTTTAAGAGAACGCCCACGTCCGTATACAGATGCACTCTCTGATAATCCGTGTCGAAAATGAAATTGCCCAGCGAATAGAAAATGGCCTTTCCGCCCTCGAACAATTCATAATTCTCCGGCACATGCGGATGATGCGCGACGACAACGTCCGCGCCCATTTCAAGATATTTCATATATCTTTCGCGCGTGTAGGGCGAGGGGAGGGAAGTAAACTCCTCGCCGCCGTGCGCAACGACGATGCACCAGCGGCACTTTTCCTTCACTTCGTCAATCCGCTTTTGAATCAGCTCCATGTCGTCCCAACGGAAAATTCCGGGCGCGGTCTCAGTCGCCGGAATGCACTCGTTCATATACGAAACGCCGAACATGCCGATACCGCCCGCCTCGTCAAAATAAACGGGCGCGCTCGCCTCATCCAAATTCCTGCCCGCGCCGAACGCAAGCGCGCCGGATTCCTCTGCAAGCTTCCTCGTGCTCAAAACGCCCTCAAGCCCCGCGTCCATACTGTGGTTGTTTCCGATGCTCCAGACGTCCGCGCCCATCTTTTTAAACACATCAACCGCCGCCGGGTTCATGCTGTGGAAAAATACGCCGCGCGACCCGTCGTCCTGAGCGTCAATCACCGCGCCCTCAACTTCCAGCACAACATGCTCAGCGGAATGAAAAAAGTCAATCAAATCCTTCGATAAAAGGCCTTCGTCCTCCCACTTTTTATCCATATACCGGTCAAACCCGATGTCGCCGGTGAAGATGAAGGAGGTACTGCTTTTTTTCATTAAAGTCACTCTTTTCGTTTTTATATTTCCTGTTTGAATCATATTATCATATGAAAGTGTATATATTCAATGGGAAATGAAAAATTTCTTGCATGAATGAGAGATCATCACGGGTAATGGGCAAAGTGGTCGGCAATGTTGATAATTTTCAGTTCGCGATCTTTTGCGTATTTGACGGTATAGGCGGTGCCGCCTTCTGCTTTCTTTAAGTAGCAGAGACATAGGTTTGAATGATTTACAAGATGCTGATTTCTCTTTTGCATGCAGTCGGGCGTATAGTTTTTCGAAATATAGACAATCTTGTCAGCGGATGCTTTGATTGATTCGTAGATTTCCTTGTCGTGTGTGCACCAATAATCTGCTTGCGTCCGGCAAGGAAGAACGAGAATCAGGCGAATATGCGGAAAAGATTGTTTAAGTGTCAATACTGCTTGCGCTGCCATTGTGTCAAACCCGAGTGCGCCGCCTGCTCCGAAGTAGCGATATCCTTTTTGAATTAGGATAGAAACGGTAATAAGCAGTTGATTATAGATTTCAGAGCGTTGATTCTCTGGGATCATTCGGTGGCCGCTGAAGCAAACTGTTTTTGCTTTCATTCCAATATCACCTCCATCTTACCTCATTATATGTTGTAATGTTGAAAATAGTCAACAATACGCGATTAAAAATTTCTCTTGTTGTGGATATAATTAAACAAGTGAAACAGAGGTGAGAAGAAGATGGACGCTGAGCTTTGTTTAATGGAAATCGGTCAACGCATCATTGAGCGAAGAAAGAAACTGGGGCTTACGCAGGAAGCGCTTGCAGAGAAAGCGGATGTAACAGCACAGTTTGTTTCCTATGCTGAAGCAGGAAAAAGAGCCATGCGTCCGGAAAATCTGATGAAGATTGCCTCTGCTCTTGAAGTGAGCACGGATTATCTTCTGACAGGAGACATTATTGATAAAGACCTGTTGATCCTATCCGATAAAATGCGAAAGCTTACGCCGGATCAGGTTAGGATTGTTGAAAGCATCATTGATGAATGCTGCGCACTATTTCATGAGAAGAATAAATAACGACACCCTGATGCGAGAAGCATAGGATGTCGTTATTTTCTTCAGATTATGTATGTGATGAGTACTTAAATGTATTATGCAGTAAAAGTTGTGGTATTCTAAAAACCGCCTCCCTCAATTGAGGGAAGCGTTTTTTCAACTGTTCAGCCGATCCGGTTTCAAGTGTTTATGCTATTTTGCCGACAGTATCCGGCGGATGACAAAAAACTGCATTCGTTCGGGAAGGGCGTTTAAGATCAGGAGCAGGGGATTTCTGTTGATGGAATAGGAAAAGCGCGGTTTTCTTTTTGACAAAATGGCGCATACCTTTTCGGCGATGCGGTCGGGCGCGATTTTTCTGTTTTCCACGCGGTTTACGATGTCCCTGAACAGTTTTGCGCTGAATGCATATGCTTTTGTGTTTGAAGTGAACGCGTCGAGCGCGCGCGTCGAAATGTCCAGCATGCCCGTATCGACAGCGCCTGCGCGAAGGACGCTTACATGAATGCCTGAAAGCTGGGCTTCCATCCTGAGGGAATAGGCGTATTTGTCCAGCGCGCTTTTCGTAACCGCATAGATGCCTGTGAACGGCAGGGGTTTTAAGGGGGCAAGCTCGCTGGTCAGGATCACAATGCGAGTTCCGCTTTTAAAAAGAGGCGCAAACACGCGGTTTACGTTGAACGCGCCAACGATGTTCACATTCATAATGCGAAGAAAGTCCGCCTGCGGCATTTCGATGAGGGAGTCAAGCATATAAACGCCCGCGAAATGCAGACAGACATCGAGGCGGTCTGTTATGGATGTGACGATGGAAAGGGCATGTTCAACGCTTTTTATGTCTGTAATGTCGGTCTCGATGCCGATTACATTTGGGGGGCTCCCGCTCAAAGCAATGTCCAGCGCAAACACCGTATAGCCTTTTTCTGCAAGACGCCTGACAGCGCTTTTTCCCATGCCGCCGAATGCGCCCGTAACAAGTGCGTATTTCATGAAAGCCTCCATAGATCAATGCGTTCTGTATGAATTATAGCATCTTTTTCGGGATGATAACAAGAGCAGAGCGAAAGAAAAACCGCCTCCCTCATTTGAGGGAAGCGGTCAGACCATCAACAAAGTCTCGCAGGAAGAAAAAACTGCGAGACTTTGCATTTTTTGGTAGAAAACCAAAAGGAAAATGAGGGGTGGACGTCGAATATATAGAGTAAAGAGCGAAAAAAGGGGCTGAAAACAAATGTTGCGCGAAAGAAAGACCGAAGAA
>JAFWZN010000080.1 GCA_017522345.1 Clostridia bacterium
CATGTACTTAAAAATCGCGCGTTTTCACAAAGCGCAGCGACTGAAAACGCTTCCCCTTTCCGATCCCCGCCCGGAAATTTAAGAAGAATTTCAGGGGATCGGCCCCTCTCATCAAAAAAGGCACTTTTTTGATGACTTGAAGCGCGCTCCGGGCAGTTATCCGGAGCGCGTTTTTCTGTCATTTTTCTCAGCAGATTTCGTATTCGCCGTCTTTAAGACATTTGATGTCCGCGTTATAGAACGCCTTGGCGCAGGAAATCATGTGTCCAACGTCTTCGCATCCGGCGGTTTCGTAGCTTGAATGCATCGCCAGCTGCGCCAGACCAATATCGACGGTGTTTAAAGAGAAGTGGCTGTTTGAAATATTTCCGAGCGTTCCGCCGCCCAGCATGTCGCTTCTGTTGGCGAAGAACTGATAGGGCACGCCCGCCTTATCCAGAATTGCGCGAAGCATGGCCTTCGACGCGCCGTCGGAGGTATATTTCTGGTTCGCGCTTTCCTTGATTACAATGCCGCCGTTCATCTGAACATTGTTGGTTGCGTCGGAGAATTCGGGATGATTGGGATGCATGGCGTGAGCATTGTCGCAGGAGAGCATCATGCCGGACGCCGCCGCGCACATAAGGGAAACCTCGTCTTCGCCGAGGGCAAAAAACGCGCGCTTCAAAACGTCGGTCAGGAACGAGGAATCCGCGCCCTGCTTGGTGGTGGAGCCGACTTCTTCGTTGTCAAATACCGCAAGAACAGGCATGCCGTTTACAGGCTTGGCCTGAACAAAGCCCATTGTCGTTGCATATGCGCACTCCAGATCGTCCAGCCTGCCCGCGGAGATAAATTCTCTGTTTTCGCCCCATACGGACGGCTCCATTCGGGCATACAGGAACAGATCGCTGCCCAGAACCTCCTTTTCGTCAGCGCCCGCCGCTTCGGCGATCTGCTTTCTGAACATCCCCTTGGCGCGGATATCGCCGTACAGGGGCATAAGGTCGGTCTGCGCATTGAATTTGTAGCCGTCGTTTACCGTTCTGTTCATGTGAATGGCGACGTTCGGGATGACAAGCATGTCCTTGTCGATGTTCACAAGGCGCGTATCAACGCCTTTTTCGCCCTTTACGAGCACGCGGCCCGCAACGGACAGCGGGCGATCGAGCCATGTGGAGAAGATCATGCCGCCGTAGCGCTCGGTGTTCAGCTGAACATATTTGCCCCTTACCTCAAGCTCCGCGTTTTCCTTGATCTTGAAAACGGGCGAATCGGAGTGGCTTGCACAGATGCGGATGGAATCTAAGTTTCCTTCGGGCACGATAAACGCGATCACGCTTGAAAGATTGCGCGTTACATAATATTTTCCGCCTTTTTTGAGCGACCATTTTTTCGATTCCGAAAGCCTGTCAAATCCGTTTTCATCGAGAATGGATGCGAGATTGTCAATCGCGTGAAACGCGCTGGGAGAAGCCTTCAAAAAATCCATTAAACCCTTTACAGCCATTTGGAAATCACCCTTTCAAGATATTCAATGGGCGCAGGATATTTGACCAGAAGATAAATCAGAGCAAGATGCGCGGGGTAAAAACCATAAAACACCCATTTCGGCAGGCGAACGCGCCTTTTTCGGATGGGCAGATAAATCAACGGAAGCGCCAACACCGCATACAGCTGAAGATTGGAGCTCGTCAGGCCGCGCGTAAAGTAGCTTGGCATGCCCCAGTACCACATAAACAGAAATACAGCCGCAAACGACGCGACCGGTTTATCCAGAAACACATAAAACATGCATATGAGCAGCACGCCTTTGACGCCGTAATCGAGCTTTCCCTGATACATCCATGCAAGAAACACGAACGTAACCAGCAGCCACGGCGATTTTGCGCGCACTGCGCCCAGAATAAACGCGCCGGCTGAGAGGGTAAAAAAGATATTGCCCTTGTTTGCGTAAAAGAAATCGTAGATGAGGTCGAGCCGGTAGAAATTGTGCGCCCAGTCGAAAACGCCCATACGCGCATGCCCCATCGCGGTCATGTACAAAGGATGCACCAAAATGCCCATGATGAGCATTCTGAGCGCATACTTCCACACATTTCTCGAATACGCCGCGCCCACCGCGATTCCGTAGGCAAATAGCGGCATGGCGATTCTTCCGATAATGCGCATCAAATTGCCCGCAGGGAACAAAAACGCCCACTCGCCTACTTTACGCATATAAAGGAGCTTTTGAAACGCGCCGTCTGAAAACAGCATCTTGCCCGCGTGATCCGAAAGCATGCAAAGGCATGCGATGATTTTTAAAAGATTCGTATCGTGATTGAGCCTTAGCGTGCGCTGATCTTTGGGGCAGGAATACACCTGCCCCAAGCGATCCTTCGCCCTTACAAGCGCAAGGCGGATTCCGTTTTTCATACAACAATATCCAGTTCAACAGGCTTCACGCCTAAAAGCTCGCAGCTCACGCTGTCGGGCTGGCTTCCGCCGACAAACAGACGGAAGTGGCGTCCGGCCTTGATTCTGCGTCCGTCGTCGGTCACGCACTCAAAGGCGGAGCCAGGAATCGGCAGAAGCACGCGCTTCTCTTCGCCCGCCTGAAGCGCAACGCGTCCGAAAGCGCACAGCGAGTGGTTGAGGCCGTGGCTGTCGAATTCAAGGGGCTTGATGTAAACCTGAACGACTTCCTCCGCGTCCATTTCACCCATATTCTTGACCCTTACGCTGACCGCGCCTCTGTCCTCATGATACTGCGCGTCGGTATAGCGGTAGCTGTTGTAGGAAAGGCCGAAGCCGAAGGGATACAACGCCTTACCCTTGAAATAGCGATAGGTGCGTCCCTCCATGGAATAGTCTTCAAACGGCGGAAGATCCTCAACCGATTTATAGAAGGTGACGGGGAGCTTGCCGGAAGGCGCTACCTTGCCAAACAGAATATCCGCCGCCGCCGTTCCGCCGGCCTGACCGGGATACCACGCCTGAATAATGGCGTTGCCCTCTTCCACGCGAAGCGCGCTTCCGGAGGCGATGATGGTAATAAAGGGCTTTCCGGTAGAGGCAACCGCGTCGATGAGTCTTCTCTGGGAAAGCGGCAGCTCAAGATCGTTCTTATCGCCGGAGGAATATTCGTTTCCGGTATCGCCCTGTTCGCCCTCAATGGTCGCGTCAAGGCCGACCACGAGAATCGTAACGTCGCTCATTTCGGCGGCCTGCTTCGCCTCCGCCAGTAAATCGCCCTCCATGTGAAGGCCGGTGGTGGATTTTTTATAAAGGTGCGAGCCCATGCCGTAATTGACCTTTACGCCGGCTTCCCTGCACGCATTTCTGATGCCCTCAAGGAAGGTGACATAGCGGGAAGAGGTTCCGCAGTAGTTGCCCTCAAGCGCCGCAATGCTGTTGGCGTTCGGGCCCAAAACGGCTACGGACTTAAGCTTATTGAGATTCAGCGGAAGAACGCCGTCGTTCTTTAAAAGAACCATCGTGCGCTGCGCGGTTTTGAGCGCCAGATCCGCGTGCTTATCGCAGTCGTTCATCTCATAGGGAATCTGATTGTAGGGATTGTTCTCGTCAAACATGCCCAAAAGATAGCGACAGGTGAAGGCGCGTTCGCAGGCAAGGGTGATTTCATCCTCCGTGATTCTGCCCTCCTGAAGCGCCTGCAGAATCATCAGATACGTATTTCCGCAGTTGACGTCGCAGCCGTTTTTAAGCGCAAGCGCGGCGCTTTCCGGCGCGGTATCGGTGATTTTGTGATACATGTGGAAGTCGGCAATCGCCCAGCAGTCGGACACGAAGTGGCCCTCAAAGCCCCAAAGGCCTCTGAGAATCTCGCCCATCAAGCGGCTGTGACCGCAGCAGGGCTCGCCATTGGTGCGGTTATACGCGCCCATGACGGCCTCGACCCCGGCCTCCTTGACTGCGGCTTCAAACGCGGGAAGATAGGTGTCCCAAAGATCGTATTCGGAGGCGACTGCGTCGAACTCGTGTCTAAGCGCCTCGGGGCCGGAATGCACGGCATAATGCTTGGCGCAGGCGGCAACCTTCATGTATTCGCCGTCGCCCTGAAGGCCCTTAATGAAGCCCACGCCCATGCGGGAAGTCAGATACGGATCTTCGCCATAGGTTTCCTGGCCGCGTCCCCAGCGGGGATCGCGGAAAATATTGATGTTGGGCGACCAGAAGGTTAGTCCCTTATAAATATCTCTGTCGCCATGCGCTGTCTGCGCGTTGAATTTGGCGCGCGCTTCGGTCGAAATCGCATCGGCGATTTCATAAAGAAGATCCTCGTCAAACAAAGAAGCCATACCGACCGCCTGCGGGAAAACCGTGGCCGTACCGGCTCTGGCTACGCCGTGCAGCGCCTCATTCCACCAGTTGTAAGCGGGAATTGAGAGTCTTTCGATCGCGGGCGCATTGTATCTGAGCTGAGACGCCTTCTCCTCCAGCGTCATCTGCGCAACCAGTTTTTTTGCCAAATCACGCGCGGTATTTCGATCCATAATCCATAACCTCCTGTATCATACATGTTAGCGGACAATAATTTCGCGGCGAGGGGACAGCCGCCTCCACCTTAATCGCTTGTTATTATTTTACAATATATGTCCATCCCTGTCAATCACATGTATGATTGACAAACGCCTCCGATTTGACGCATAATATATGCATAAACAGCGAGGTGACACAGGATGGAAAACTGGCAGCAAAGAACAATGCGCATGGTCGGTAAAGAAGCGGTCGATCGGCTCAATAACGCGCGCGTGGCCGTATTTGGTTTGGGCGGCGTTGGCTCCTACGCGGCGGAGGCGCTCGTCCGAGCCGGCGCAGGCACGGTTTTGTTTGTCGACAGCGAGGAGGTCGATCTGACAAATATCAATCGGCAGCTGATCGCAACAACCGAAACCGTGGGAAAATCGAAGACCGAGTGCGCGAAAATGCGCGCGCTTTCCATCAATCCCGACTGCAATGTCCAAACAAAAACGATGTTTTTCTCCAAGGAGACGGCAAATGAAATCGACTTTACGCAGTTCGACTGCGTGGCGGACTGCATCGATTCCGTATCCTCCAAAATCTTGCTGATTGAAAAGGCAAAAGAAGCGGGCGCATTCATCGTAAGCTGTATGGGCACGGGAAACAAGCTGGATCCTTCCCGCTTTCGCGTGACCGATGTCGAGAAAACCGAAGTATGCCCGCTCGCCCGCGTCATGCGAAGGGAGCTGAAGGCAAGGGGCATAAAAAACGTAAAATGCGTCTGGTCCGACGAGCTGCCCGTAAAACCCGACGGAGACCCCAGAACGCCCAGCTCCATATCCTTTGTGCCGGGCGCGGCAGGACTCATTTTGGCAGGAGAAATTATCCGACATATTATCAAGGGTGATAAATAGAGACTTCGGTCTGTATTATACGCAAAACAAACCGTAGTCTGTTTTTGTATTGCAGACTACGGTTTGTTTTTATCTCTATTATTCCTCAGCCCAGCTTTTCGCCTTTTCAACCGCGCGTTTCCACTGTCTAAGCTGCTTTTCGCGTTCAAGCGCAGGCATCTGGGGCTTAAAACATTTTTCGGGCTGCCAGATATTCTTAAGCGCGCCGTCATCCCAAAGACCCG
This sequence comes from Clostridia bacterium, assembly GCA_017522345.1. Taxonomy (GTDB): domain Bacteria; phylum Bacillota; class Clostridia; order Christensenellales; family Aristaeellaceae; genus SFHK01. The sequence goes on from JAFWZN010000080.1 coordinate 5,585, forward strand.
CCGCGCGTCCGGCAAGCATGGCCGCGCCCAAGGCGGTGGTTTCGGTTACCTGCGGGCGCATGACGTTTGCACCCAGAATATCCGCCTGATACTGCATGAGGAAATCGTTGTTGCTCGCACCGCCGTCAACTCTGAGCATTTCCATGCGGATGCCGCTGTCGTTGATCATTGCGCCCAGCACATCCTCGGACTGATACGCAATGGATTCAAGCGTTGCGCGGACGACGTGCGCCCTCCCTGCGCCGCGGGTAAGACCCACGATCGTGCCTCTGGCATACATATCCCAGTGCGGCGCGCCGAGGCCGGTGAACGCAGGAACCAGATATACGCCGCCGTTATCCGGCACAGAAGATGCGATTTCATTGGTTTCAGCTGCGGTTTCGATCATTTTCATTTCGTCTCTCAGCCACTGAATCGCTGCGCCCGCGACAAACACGCTGCCCTCAAGCGCATATGTGGGCTTTCCGTCCAGCCGCCATGCGACGGTGGTTACAAGATTATTTCGGCTGTTCACCGGGCGTGCGCCCGTGTTCATCAGAACAAAGCAGCCTGTTCCATAGGTATTCTTCGCCATTCCGGGCACAAAGCAGCCCTGTCCATAGAGCGCGGCATGCTGGTCTCCCGCCATTGCGGCAATCGGTATCTCCACGCCCAGAATTTCTTTGTCGATCACGCCGACGATCTGAGAGGAATCAACCACCTCGGGAAGCATTCTCTTTGGAATGTTCATGGCTCTGAGAAGAACGTCGTCCCACGCCTGCTCGCGGATGTTGAAAAGCATGGTGCGGGAAGCGTTGGTCGCATCGGTCACATGCGCTTTCCCGTTTGTCAGGCGCCAGACGAGATATGTATCCACGGTTCCGAAAATGAGTTCTCCGTTTTCGGCGCGCTTTCTTGCGTCGTCAATGGTATCCAAAATCCACTGGAGCTTCGTGCCGGAAAAGTACGCGTCGGGAATGAGTCCCGTTCTGTCCCGGATGGTGTTTCCGAGGCCGTCCTTTTTAAGGCGTTCGACCAAAGGCGCGGTGCGCCTGCATTGCCAGACAATGGCGTTCATAACGGGCTTGCCCGTGGCCTTTTCCCACACAATCGTGGTTTCACGCTGATTCGTAACGCCAACGGCAAGAATATCCTTTGCATTGACGCCCGATTTCTGAACCGCCATTTTCAGCGCCTTTACCTGACTTTGGTAAATTTGCTCCGGGTCGTGCTCAACCCAGCCGGGCTTTGGATAAATCTGCGGAAATTCAATGGCGTGCGAAGCGACAAACGCGCCCTTTTCATCAAAAATCACCGCACGCGAGCTGGTCGTTCCCTGATCGAGCGCCGCAATATACTTGCCCATATGTTTTTCCGTCCTTTGTGTTTTTTTTCATCCGAACACATCCAAATACAGATGCGTCTCGTCGGGATAATGTCCTTCCTCGTCGGCTTCCTGTCCCGCATACATATGCGTCTTTGCTTCATTCTCATAAAGCACATATTCTTCAGGATAGATCAGCATCATTTCGACATCCGCCGGCGCAGTAAACTGCGTTGTTTCTCCGTCCGGCAGATGTACAAAAATCGCGCGCGTATTCTCCGTTTCAAATAGTGCAGAAAGCGCTTCGCTCATCTCATATTCCGCGTCCATCGTCACAAACGCCCTGGAATTCAGACTTCTGACTCCGTCCGCGTCCTCAAAATATTCGTAGATTTCCGTGAGCGCGCCCGTCTCGGCGTCAAACACATACTCAAGCGCGTCGCATCCGCCCGCGAAATCCCCCTGATAATAGGTCTTAGTCGTGATTACGCGCTTATCTTCCCGAATTTCCTCCGAAAAGAATTTTTCGTTCAGACGCATGTCGGAAAAGAAATTCTGCTTCGTATTAAGAATGTTCTCATCATACTGATTCAGAACAAATCCCATCACATACAGCTTCATGCTCCATGTGTCAAAGCCCGCGCAACCGTATTCGGACAGGATTTCAACATTTCCCTCGCTGTCCTCGCTCACAATCATCCTTCGTCCGTCCGCATCCATTCCCGCGAACTGGTACGCGGAAAACATTTCATTTCCGTCATAATCATAATAAATGCGGTTGACAGACACGCCCTTTGAGCGCGTCAGAATCATGTCAATATCCAAAACGGCTTTAAGCGCCGTCATGGGGTCTGTTTCCTCAGAGAAGGCAAACGGCACGCACATCAAAGCCGCCGTCAGAATCCAAGCCAATATTCTTATCAAGCTCGCTTCCCCTCCGTTGTCACTTGTATGTTATCATTTTAACATAACAACGCCAAAAACGCCATGCCTTTTTGAAAGAAAATGCTTCCAAAAATTAAGCAAGCGAACCGACAATGCGCCGATTCGCTTGCGCTTGTATCTTTTAGAAAAGGCCCGTGATCACGCCGTTTTCATCCACATCAATGGCCTCTGCGGCGGGAACCTTGGGAAGACCGGGCATGGTCATGATTTCGCCGGTCAGCGCGACGACGAAGCCCGCGCCTGCGGAAACCTTGAGGTTTCTTACCGTGACTTCAAAGCCTTCCGGCGCGCCCAGAAGGGTGGGCTTGTCGGAGAAGGAATACTGCGTCTTGGCGACGCATACCGGCAGTTCGCCATAGCCCATTTCGGTCAGCTTCTTGGCCTGCTTTTTGGCTTCGGGGGTCAGAACCGCCTTCGTTCCGCCGTATACGCGGGTGACAATGGCGTTTAATTTCTTCTGAATGGAATCGGTCACGGGATAGGCAAAGTCGAAGTGGTTTTCCTTCTCGCAAAGGCGAACGACTTCTTCGGCAAGCGCGATGCCGCCTTCGCCGCCCTTGGCCCATACTTCGGACAGAACCACGTTGACGTCCTGCTTTTTGAGTTCTTCTGTCAGAAGCTCGATCTCTTTTTCGGTATCGTCCGGGAAGCGGTTGACCGCAACGACCGCCGGAAGGCCGTAAACATTCTGCATATTCGATACATGACGGCGGAGGTTGGAAATGCCGCTGAGAAGCGCTTCGAGGTTTTCACTCTTCAGCTGATCCTTCTTCACGCCGCCGTGCATTTTGAGCGCGCGGATCGTGGCAACGATGACCACCGCGTCGGGCTTGATGCCGGCTAAGCGGCACTTGATATCGAGGAACTTTTCAGCGCCGAGGTCCGCGCCAAAACCTGCTTCGGTAACGGCGTAATCGCCCAGACGCATGGCCATGCGGGTGGCAAGCACGCTGTTGCAGCCGTGCGCGATATTGGCAAACGGGCCGCCGTGGACAAGCGCAGGCGTGTGCTCGAGGGTCTGAACGAGGTTCGGGCGGATGGCATCTTTAAGAAGCGCGCACATTGCGCCCTCGGCCTTGAGCTGGCCCGCGGTCACGGGCTGATCATCATAGGTATATCCGATAACGATTCTGGAAAGGCGCTCTTTCAGATCGGTAATTCCGCTGGCTAAGCACAGAACCGCCATAATTTCGCTGGCAACGGTGATGTCATAGCCGTCCTCGCGGGGCGTGCCGTTGGCTTTTCCGCCAAGGCCGTCGACAACGTTTCGAAGCTGTCTGTCGTTCATATCGACGCAGCGTCTCCAGGTGATGCGGCGGGGATCAATTGAAAGCGCATTTCCCTGATAGATGTGGTTGTCAATCATCGCGGCAAGCAGGTTGTTGGCCGCTCCGATGGCATGGAAGTCGCCGGTAAAGTGAAGGTTGATATCCTCCATGGGGGCAACCTGCGCATATCCGCCGCCGGCCGCGCCGCCCTTTACGCCGAATACCGGGCCGAGAGACGGTTCGCGCAGCGCGACCATGACGTTCTTTCCAATTCTGGAAAGCGCGTCGGCAAGGCCGATGGTGGTCGTGGTCTTGCCCTCGCCTGCGGGCGTGGGGGTGATGGCGGTAACCAAAATCAGCTTACCGTCTTTTCTCTCATTTTCCTTTAAAAGATCCAACGAAATCTTGGCCTTTGCGCGTCCGTAGGGCTCCAGATACTTCTCGTCAATCCCCGCCTTTTCGGCAATCTGAGTAATGGGTAAAAGCTGCGTGCTCTGAGCGATCTCGATATCGGTTTTCATTGGTACCCACCTCCGTAGAGACTTTAATGGTTTAATAATAACGGATGACAGACGGAATTTCAATCCCCGTCCAAGGAATTAACCTGCTTTTTGAGATATGTAACAATTACGCTCACTTCTTCGTCCGTTTCATCCACACGGCTTTCTATGGACAGCCCCGCTTCCGTGAGCCTCTTAACCGTATCCTTGACCGCGTTTATGAACATCCGCTTGTCGCGGAGAATGGTTTTAAGCTTCTTTTTTTTGAGAATCATCTTTTCTTTTTCCCTTTCCACAAGCGCTTCCAGCTTTTTGACCGTAAGTCCCTTATCAGCCGCCTTTTCGGCAAGCGCATATTGCGCCTCTGGGTCGTCTCCGATTTTCAGAAGCGCCCGCGCGTGCCTTTCGGTTAGATTTCCCTCCAAAATCACTTTCCTTACGTCCATCGGAAGCTTCAAAAGCCGAAGCCTGTTTGCAATGGTCGAAGGGTTTTTGCCGAGCTTTCTCGAAAGCGCTTCCTGCGTGATGCCCGACGCGCGCAAAAGCTCCTTCATCCCCTCCGCCTCCTCAAACACATTGAGCTGCTCTCTTTGTATGTTTTCAATCAGCGATATCGCCCTTGATTCAATTTCGTCCGCCTCCAGAATGATCGCATCCGCCCAGTTTCGCCCAAGCGCCTTGAGCGCACGGATGCGCCGTTCCCCTGCGATCAATATATATCCGCCCGCCGGATCCCTTCGAACCGTGACCGGCGTAATCATCCCGTTTTCCCGAATGGATGCGATAAGCCCGTTAAGCGAAGCCTCGTCAAACTCCGTTCTCGGCTGATAGGGATTGTCCCGAATCTCCCGTATCCTGACCCTTTCCAATACATGTCCTCTCGCCTTTTCCCGTCTGATTCCTTCCATCTTCAAAATCCATCTCCTTCACGTGGGGTAATGTATACGCAAAAGAAAATGAAATAAAACCACTCGACGAAAGTATCACAAGGGACGGTATTCAGACAGGTAAAAGTGTGTAATAAATTGAAAACAGCCTTGAACGCATTTTGTTCAAGGCTCAAGCCATCAAAAAAGTGCCTTTTTTGATGAGAGGGGCCGATCCCCTGAAATTCTTCTTAAATTTCCGGGCGGGGATCGGAAAGGGGAAGCGTTTTCAGTCGCTGCGCTTTGTGAAAACGCGCGATTTTGCCGTACATGCCGCCAAAATCGATTGAAAATGGAGAGGGAGTGCACTCCCTCTCCATGCCTCACCCAGAGGTTTGTTGATGGTCTGAGCCCGCCCGGTTTTTGAAGCCGGGCGGGCTTTTTATGCGCCTCAATATCGGATTTTTCCCTGCTTTTTCATAGCTTTTGAAAATTTGCTGATGTCCTTCATTTTCTGGTGCTTCTTTTCAAGAAGCTGGGCCTTGGTTTCGGTTGAGCGGCTTTCAGCGTCCATTGCCTGATAATTGCGCCAACGATCGGGGGAAAGCGAACCGTCTTCAAGCGCTGAGAGGATTGCGCAGCCGGGCTCCGATGTGTGGCTGCAATTGCTGAATCGGCATTTCCCGAGAAGCGCCTCGACGTCTGAAAACACGATGTCCAGCTCGTTTTCAAGCGCCCACATGCCCAGCTCGCGCATGCCGGGCGTGTCGATGATCATTGCGCCGTTTGGGAGCATCAAAAGCTTCCGATAGGTGGTGGTGTGTCGTCCCTTGTCGTCGTCCTCACGGATATCGTTTGTGTTCATGACCTCGCGCCCGAACAGCGCGTTGACAAGGCTGGACTTTCCAACGCCGGACGAGCCTAAAAATACCGTGGTTTTGCCCGGGGAAAGGTAGGAAAACAGGCGCTTTAAGCCTTCGCCCGTTTTTGCGCTCACGGCATGGCAGCTTACGTCCGGCGCAAGGCGAGCGACCTTCATGTAATATTCGCTTGCATCCTCTACAAGGTCCGCCTTTGTGAGAATGACCACGATTTCCGCGCCCGATTTTCTGGAAAGCGCGAGATAGCGTTCCAGCCTTCTTTCATTGAAATCGGCGTTCAGCGACTGCATGATGAACACGTAATCGAAGTTTGCGCTGACCGCCTGTTCGCCCTTTTGAGGATCCGGGTCGCGGCGTGAGAAGAAGGTTTTGCGCTTGAGCGTTTTTGTGATCATGCTGTCGCCGATGGGGTTATAGTCGATCAAAACAAAATCGCCGACGGTTGGAAAGGGCTCGTCGCCTATGTAGTAGGCGGCGGTTTTGATTTTTGCATGGCTTTCGCCGAAGTCTGAAACGATTTCATACCGCTCTTTGTGAACGGCAGTGATGCGGGCTGGCGTTCCGAGCGCGTTTTCGGGAAGATAGGATTTGTTAAAACCATAGGACTCAACTGTCAATGCTGTTTTCCTCCAATATCTGTTTGATTTGATGGGATGCGAAAATACTTTGTCATAATACATCACGCTCCTTATATCAAACCGAAAACGGGCATAAAAACGCCGCGGAAACAAGCCCCTTTTTATGTGGAGCTATTTCCGCGGCAAAATAAAGGCGCACGAAATCGCCTTTTTTCACAACAATAGGTTTCACAAAAGGATGCTTTTTATGGCGCGAAAACAAAGGGGATCGTCTCCCCGGATCAGGTTCACGCCCGTATTCGGTTAAGCTTCGTTCACCTCAAAAACTTTCACACAAATGCACATCCTTTCTTTTTTCGCCAGTAAACGGCGTATTTCATAACCTATTATATAGAATGATTCGCATGCGTGTCAATCGGCACATGGGCGAATTATGAATGCGTTTTTTATTCAGTTCGCTGATCTCCATGGAAAAATACGGCGACCGTGCCCTTTCCGCAATGGGAAGCGATGATTGTTCCGATTTCAAAAATCTGAGCCTTTACATTTGGGAACGCTTCTTCAATGGCGAGCTTTGTCATCTCCGCCTCCTCTGAACAATGGGAGTGAGATATGAAGCATTTTCCCGAGTAACCGCAGCCGTTTTCCGCGTGCTCGGTCATTTCCCTGACAACCGCTTTGACGGCCGCTTTTTTGCCGCGCGTTTTGCCGTAGGCGACAATCTTTCCGGCGAGGTTCAAATGCATAAGCGGGCATATGCCGAGGATCGTTCCTAAGACTGCGGCTGCGCCGGACACACGCCCGCTGCGTCTGAACATGGTAAAATCGGTGGAGAAAAACGAGTGGTGAATGGACTCGTTTTTTGAAAGCGTCCATTCGGCGACTTTCTCCATAGACGCGCCCTTGTCGCGCATGTCGGCGGCTTCGTCCACCAAAAGGCCGTAGCCGCTGGAGGAACAGAGGGAATCGACCACAATCAGCTTTCTGTCGGGAAATTTCGTCTCCAGCTTTTTCGCGGCGTTTTTTGCGTTGACGACGGACGGGGTCATGCCCGAGCCGAACGCGATATGCAATACGTCGCCTTTTTTCAGAAGCTCGGTGAAGTATTCGGCGTAGCGGTATTCGTTGATCTGAGAGGTCGAGGGCATTTTTCCCTCGTCAATGCGGCGGTAGAACGCGTCGAGCGCTTTTTCATCCCGCAGCATATCGTCTTCATATTCGATGCCGTCCATCATGTAGGAATAAAACAAAACGGAAATGTCCCTTTTTACGGTATAGGAAAAGGGCATGTCAATTGTGGATTCGCAGGAGAGAATATAGTTGTATGCCATGTTTACCCGTCCTTTGTCTGATGTTGGTAAAAATAAATGCCCGATGCAGGCGATACTATGATACCTGATGGACGTGCAAATGGCAATCTATCGCTTGAGTAGAGTCTCTACTGCTGGTTTAAATGAAAAATAGAGCGTTCTACTGTGAGTAGAGTGGAAAAACAGCGGCTTTTAAGGAATAAATGCCATGAAGCTATATCTCAAGATCGGGAAAAACGCCGTTATGTATGCAGCGGATGATGCTTAGCGCTTCGTTTTTTACCCGATCAGTACCCTCGGGCGTATTCATCCAATTGTCGCGACGGGTATAAAGGTCGTTGGCCGGACAGGGGATGACGGAAATATGCGGCGGAAACAAATATCGGGCGATTGCGAGGCTGCGGCGCATATGAGGGTATGTCGTTACCAGCAATACGCGCTTGATTTTGTTGAGCCAGAATGCGCGCTGCAATTCAATAAGGGCAAAGAGGATGTTTTCGATTGTGTTTTGCGAGGCGTTTTCCGAAAGGATGTCTTCTTCAGGCACGCCCAATGCCAGAGCGGCTTTTCGCATATGCTCGGCTTCTGTGCATCTGTCGTCCGGGAAATCGCGCACAACGCCGCCGCACAGCAATATTTTGCCGGCTCGTCCAGCTTTATAGGCTTGGGCTGCCTTTGGAACGCGGTACATGGAAGCTTTTGTGCTTCCGAGAACAACGATGCAGTCGGCGTTTTCGCCGGTATCCTGGATGTTTTTATAAATCAGCCTGTCGATGATTTCGGGGGTCAGTTCGTCTTTGTTTATGTGTGATGCCAGCATTTTTTTCATCTCTTGACGTAATTATTTTGGGTATATTATAGCATAAACGCGATTGAGGGGCAATAAACGGCATACAAAAAGCCCGCCGTTTTGGCGGGCTCTGAAAGCGGGAGGATTTAGTTGGAAGCACGCTTGGTTCCACACTCGGGGCAGAACTTGAAGGAGCTGTCCTTTTCAAATACGTAATCGCAGCCTTCACAGTTGTAGTTTGGCCTTTTGGTTCCGCATTCCGGGCAGAAATTGGAGGTGTTTACGCTTGAGCATTCGCAGACCCAGGCGTCGGGATTTGCTTCGGACTCGGCGGGCGCGTAAGGTTCGTCGGCAGGTTCTTCGTCCGGGGAAGCGGGCTCTTCGGAAACGCCGACATAGCCCAAAAGCGTAAGATCGGTCTCGATTGTAGTGCATGCCACAAGCGCGTTTGCGAGCTGAATGAGATCCTCCTTGGTTTGCCATTCGGAATTGGAAACATACCAATCGAGGTACAGACCCTGATCATATTCAACCTTATCAACCAGAAGACGGCTTATGCGCATGCCGATATATCTGGTATCGTAAAGATGTCCCCAGATTTCATACTCATAGCCATCGTCGAGAACGACCGTGAATACGGAATCGGGATCTTTATCTTTGTAGTACTTTACCGGGGAACCGACCTTTAGATCAAACTCAAACTCCGTCAGATCAGAGGCGGTAGAAGCGACCATTGTGTATTTGGTATCGTCTACATTGGTCAGGAAGGGAACGGAGTACTCGATCTGCCCGTCCTTTCCAAGGATAGGAAGCTCTTCAAAATGGAATTTTACAGCAAGAGGAGCATGTAAAGAAAGTACGCGGATGTCTTCGTACAAACCTTCAGACCAATAGGGGCCGCCATAAACATACTGGATATTCTCGCGGATGCGTTCGATTTCCAAAAGAATATCATGCTTCATGATGTCGATTTCCTTGTCGGTGATCGTTTCATTTTGAAAATCGTGATAGGTCATTCTGATCTGCAGCTTTGCATCTACGCCGTATTGGGGAATGCTGAGAAGAGCATAGGCGTTGCCCAGATATCGAATGTCAAGATATGCGGCGGTGTCGGATTCATTCACTAGGATTAAGTTCTTATCGGGTGCTTTGTTCAGAAACGTTTCGAAGGCATAGGGATTCAGCAGCTGATAGGTCAGCTGAACGCGGTATTTTTCAAGATAGAAGGAGCTGACGTCCGCCCTAAATTCCAGAACCATTCCGTCCGGCGCGGGGAAACGCACATAAGTGAGGTCGCTGGCTTTGTAAACGGAAGGCGGTCCATTGAAGACGACATCAGGATAAGCTTCTTTTTCGATAAAAGAAGTGAGGACGAATACGTCCTGCTCAACCTGATTGAGGCTGAGCTTCTCGGCCGACGCAATGGGCAGCAGCATGGCGATCAGGAGGCACAAGATCAACAGGCGAATGATTGTCTTTTTCATAAAAAAACCCCCGAATAACGTAATTTCCCGCTCATTATAGCGCAAAGTAAATTCTTTGTCAATAAAATACAGCGGAATTACGAAGACTCGGGGGTATAGAATGAGGGGGATTATTTCATGCTTGCAAGTTCGTTTTTCACAAAATTAAGCTGCTTTTCCACCTGAGCGGGCGCGGTTGCGCCAAGGCTTTGGCGGCGAGCCACACAGGCTTCAAGGCCGATGGCTTCGTAGACGTCGGCGTCGAAAAGATCGGAAAATTCCTTGTATTCTTCAAGGGACAGGGTTTCAAGCGTTTTGCCCTTTTCGATGCACTTTGCAACCAGCGCGCCGACGGCTTTGTAGGCGCTTCTGAAGGGAAGGCCCTTTCCGACCAGGTAGTCGGCGCAGTCGGTTGCGTTGATAAAGCCCTTGGCGGCGGCTAAGCGCATGTTTTCGGGCTTTACGCGCATGGTTTCAAGCATGGGAGAAAAGACGGTAAGCGCCATGATGACGGTATCGAAGGAATCAAAGATGGCTTCCTTGTCTTCCTGCATATCCTTGTTGTAGGCGAGGGGAAGACCCTTGAGCATCGTTAAGAGGGTGACTAAGTTGCCCGTCGTTCGTCCGGCTTTTCCGCGCGTGAGCTCGGCGATGTCCGGGTTTTTCTTCTGGGGCATGATGCTGGAGCCGGTGGAATACGCGTCGTCCAGCTCGATAAAGCGGAATTCCCACGAGCACCAGAGGATGATTTCCTCGCTGAAGCGGGAAAGGTGCGTCATGATAAGGGCAATCGCGCCTGCAAGCTCCACGCAGAAATCGCGGTCGGACACGCCGTCTAAGCTGTTCAGACACGCAGAATCAAAGCCGAGCGCCTTTGCCGTCATTTCGCGGTCGATGGGGAAGGTGGTTCCGGCGAGCGCGCCCGAACCCAGAGGGCACACGTTCATGCGTTTTTTTGCATCTTCCAAACGCGAGACGTCGCGAAGCAGCATCATGGCGTAGGCCATCAGGTGATGACCGAAGGTGATGGGCTGCGCGCGCTGAAGATGGGTGTAGCCCGGCATGATCGCGCCTTTGTAGGCTTCCGCCTTTTCGCAGATAACCCTGATAAGGTCTTTCAAAAGCGCAATGACTTTGTCGGCTTCATCCCGGAGCGTCAGGCGAATGTCCACCGCAACCTGATCGTTTCTGCTTCTTGCGGTGTGCAGGCGTCGGCCTGCGTCGCCCAGACGGCGGGTTAATTCCTGCTCGACGAAGGAGTGGATATCTTCGCAGGACATGTCGAAGGCGAGCGTTCCTTCATTAAGTTCATTCAGAATCTTTTCAAGCTCTGAAATGATCTTTTCGCCGTCTTCCTCTGAGATAATCTTTGTAGCCGAAAGCATGGCGGCGTGCGCCATGCTTCCGGTGATATCCTGTGCATACATCCTTTTGTCGAAATGAATGGATGCGTTATAATCGTTGGCGGCGTCGCTTAACGCTTTCGAAAAACGGCCCGTCCACAGTTTATCGTTCATGTTTTTACTTGCCCTTCCTCTGTTCGATCATGGCCTTGACCTTGATCGGGAGGCCGAAGAGGTTGATGAAGCCGTTTGCGTCGGCCTGATTGTACACGTGATCCTCGTCGAAGGTGGCGATTTCGGGATCATAGAGGCTGTTTATCGAAGTAACGCCGGCATTGATCATGTTGCCCTTGTAGAGCTTGAGCTTGACGTCGCCCGTTACGTTTTCCTGTGTCTTGTCAACAAACGCGCTCAGCGCCTCGCGAAGGGGCGTGAACCACTGGCCGAAGTAGACGAGCTCGGCAAAGCGATTGGCGACGAGCTCTTTATAGTGCATGGTGTCGCGATCGAGGCACAATGTTTCAAGAACCTGATGCGCTCTATACAGGATGGTTCCGCCGGGGGTCTCGTAAACGCCGCGGGACTTCATGCCGACCAAGCGGTTTTCAACGAGGTCCGCAAGGCCTACGCCGTGCTTGCCGCCGAGCTCGTTGAGCTTCTCAACGATTTCGACTGCGCCCAGCTTTTCGCCGTTTACCGCTACCGGAACGCCCTTTTCAAAGGAAATGGTGACGTATTCGGGTGCGTCGGGCGCCATTTCGGGGGATACGCCCATCTCGAGGAAGCCGGGCTTGTTGTACTGGGGCTCGTTGGCGGGATCCTCCAGATCCATGCCCTCGTGAGAGAGGTGCCAGAGGTTCTTATCCTTGGAGTAGTTGGTTTCGCGGTTGATTTTCAGGGGAATGTTGTGCGCCTCGGCGTACTCGATTTCCTCCTCGCGGCTCTTGATGTCCCACTCGCGCCAGGGAGCGATAATGCCCATCTGGGGAGCAAGCGCCTTGATGGTAAGCTCGAAGCGAACCTGATCGTTGCCCTTGCCGGTGCAGCCGTGGCAGATCGCGTCCGCGCCTTCCTTTAAGGCGATTTCAACAATGCGCTTGGCGATGACGGGGCGGGCGAAGGAGGTGCCGAGCAGGTAGTCGCCTTCATACTTGGCGCCGGCCTTCAGCGTGGGGAATACATATTCCTCCACGAATTCCTTCTTGAGGTCTTCGATATACAGCTTGCTCGCGCCGGTCTTGATGGCCTTTTCCTCAAGGCCGTCCAGCTCCGTGCCCTGGCCTACGTCGCCGGATACGGCGATGATTTCGGGATTGTCGTAGTTTTCCTTGAGCCACGGGATGATGATGGAAGTATCAAGTCCGCCGGAATATGCTAAAACGATTTTGTTATACTTTTTCATTGTATCTTTCCTCCGTCTGTTTGCGTTATGTGTATTATTATGCATCCAAAGGACGAATAAGTCAAGTATAATCTGCGTAAAAGAAGTGGTTATTCATGCGGTTATGCGTGCATGAATGAATAAAAATACATCAAAGAACGCTGAACAGCAGCTGTCCGTAGGACGGATAGGGCCATTTGGATTCATCGACCAGGGCTTCCGTTTCGTCCACGGTGTTTCTGAGAAGGCGCATATCGTTTAAAACCTCATAGCGGTATTCTCTTGCGCTTTCGGCGGAGAAGCCCAATGCGCTTGCGCGCTGCTGCGCGGCATGGAGACGGTCGCATTTTGAAAGGATGTCCTCGGCCTTTTTGGTAAGCTCAGCGGCCAAACGGATTTCAACGTCGGCGGGAATGCCGATTTCGCGCTTGGTCTTGGCGCTTTCGGACAAAAGCCTGCTTTCGGAAATCACGACGGGCAAAACGTTTCGTTTGACCATGTCCAGCATCGTGAGCGCTTCGATGTTTACGACCTTGGCGTAATTTTCCAGCATGACCTCGCGGCGGGAATGCATCTCGCTTTCGGAGAAGATGGCGTGGCGGGTGAAAAGGTCGACGTTCTTTTCGCTGGTGAATTCGTTTAAGGCTTCGACGGAGCTCGGCAGAATCACCAGCCCGCGCCGTCTGGCCTCCTCGGGCCATTCGGGGGAATAGTTGTTTCCGTTAAAGATGATGCGGCCGTGACGCACGATGATTTCGCGAATCAGGCGCATGACGGTATTTTTGAAGTCGTTCTTTTCAGCCATTTCAAGCTGATCGGCGAACTGCTCCAGCTGGTCCGCCACGATCGTATTGATGGTGACGTTTGCATCCGATATGGAGAAGGAGGAGCCGACGGAGCGGAATTCAAACTTGTTTCCGGTGAAGGCGATGGGGGAGGTGCGGTTGCGGTCGGTTGTGTCGCGGCGCACGCGGGATAAGGAATGAACGCCGCTGTTGATGTAGGATTTTTCGATCTTGTCGTAGGCCTCGCCCGATTCGATGGCGGAAAGAACGCCCTCAAGCTCGTCGCCCAAGTACATGCTCATGATGGACGGCGGCGCTTCAAAGCCGCCTAAGCGGTGATCGTTTCCGGCGCTGGATACGGCAATGCGCAAAAGGTCCTGATGCATATCGACTGCTCGAACGACTGCGCAGAGTACGAGCAGGAACTGAAGATTGTCCATCGGGTTGTCGCCGGGATCGAGCAGATTGGTTCCGCTGTCCGTGACGAGCGACCAGTTGTTGTGCTTTCCGCTTCCGTTTACGCCTTCAAAGGGTTTTTCGTGAAGGAGACAGACCATGCCGTGGCGCGTGGCCACTTTTTTCATGATTTCCATGGTCAGCTGATTGTGGTCGACGGCGACGTTTACGGTTTCAAATACGGGCGCAAGCTCGTGCTGGCCGGGCGCGACCTCGTTGTGACGGGTCTTGGCGGGAATGCCGAGCCGCCAGAGCTCTTCGTCCAGTTCCCGCATAAACGCGGCGACGCGGGTTTTGAGCGCGCCGAAGAAGTGGTCGTCCAGTTCCTGTCCTTTGCTGGGCTGGCGGCCGATGAGCGTGCGACCCGTATAGATGAGGTCGGGGCGCTTTTCATACATTTGACGGTCGATTAAGAAATATTCCTGTTCCGCGCCGACGGTCGGCGTTACGCGTTCGCAGTCCTTTCCGAACAGGCGCACGATGCGCGCGGCCTGGCGGCTGATTAATTCCATGGATCGCAAAAGCGGCGTTTTCTTGTCAAGCGCTTCGCCCGTGTAGGAGCAAAAGGCGGTGGGGATGCACAGCGTTTTATCCTTTATAAAGGCGTAGCTCGTCGGGTCCCACGCGGTGTAGCCGCGCGCTTCAAACGTCGCGCGAAGGCCGCCGGAGGGGAAGCTCGAAGCGTCGGACTCGCCCTTGATCAGCTCTTTGCCGGAAAACTCCATGATGACCTTATCGCCCACGGGGCGGATGAAGGAATCATGCTTTTCTGCGGTCACGCCGGTCATCGGCTGGAACCAGTGCGTAAAGTGAGTCGCGCCTTTTTCAAGCGCCCAGTCCTTCATGGCGTTTGCAATGATGTCGGCGATATCGCGGTTGAGTGAACCGCCCTCTGAAAGAATTCTTTTGAGCGCTCTGTAGGTGTCATGAGGCAGGCGCTGCTGCATCACGGAGTCGCTGAATACCATGGAGCCGAATTCCTGAGGCATTGACATTTCGGCGCACGCATCCTTTCGTATTGAAAAATCGGAATAAATCTTTTTTTGGATTATAGAGCCGGGATTTTTCCCTGTCAACCCCGGCGCAAGGTTTTAACAGGGATCAGGAAGAGAATGAAAAGAATCAGGCTTGTCCACTGCGCGGTGGAGAGGGAGAGAAAAATGCCGCGGTGCATGTCGCCGCGCAGAAATTCCAAAAGAAAGCGGACGGGCGCATAGAGAAAAACATACATGGAAAGGGCGCGCTTTCCGCCTTTTTTCACATACAGGCACAGAAGGAAACAGATGACGAGAAGAAGCGCGCTTTCCGAAAGCTGCACCGGGAAAAGGGAAATGTATGAAGGCGCAGAGCCGCCCGGGGGATAGACAAAGCCGAATTTGCATCGGATCCCGTAGCAGCATCCGGCCAGAAAGCAGCCGACCCTTCCGAACGCATGCGCGAGGGGAAGGGAAGGAAGCATCGCGGGCGCATAGTCCGTCATGCGGAAATTCAGAAGGCGCGAGGCGAGATAGGCGCCCGATAAGCCAAACACGAATCCGCCGTAAAACACAAAGCCCGGAGAGTATTCTTGAAAAATCGCGCCTCTTCTCAGCATGGAGATAATATCCTTTAAAGAATAGGAAACGATCATATGGGTAAAAAATGCGCCCGCCAAACCGAGAGCCAGCGCGAAGACGAACATGACGAAAGCATATTCCATCCTCAAATGCATGCGCTTTACGCGAATCAGCGAAAAAACGAGCGCGCATAAAACGCCCAGAGCGCACATCACGCCGTAAGAGGCGAAGGAAATACCGAAGAAGGTGAAAACCGGTTTCATATTTTATAGATTTGTGGTGCGCACGCCTAACACGTTTTTATGCTCTGCCAGATGCGCGATGATGTCGGTGTAGGTGGTGTGGGAAGGAAGCTTTAACTGATAGACATTGGTATAGAGGTTTTTGCCGTCGGTCATGTCCATGTGAAAGTCGAGGTCCAGAATCTGAACGTTTTTCTTTTCGAAAAAATCGTTGATAAAGTCCATGGTCTCGGTGCGGTGAATGAATTTGACCTCCACGCGCTTTTCGGTGTTCACGCGGATGAGCTTGGATAGAAGCGCAAGCACGAGAAGCACGAGCACGCAGCTGACAAAGGCCAGAAGATAAAAACCGTAGCCGACCGCAAGACCCAGACAGGCCGTGTTCCAAAGGGAAGCGGCGGTTGTGAGACCGGAAATCTTTCTCTGGGATAAAACAATCGTGCCTGCGCCCAGAAAGCCTACGCCGCTGACCACCTGCGCCGCAATGCGGCCGACGGAGATGGTAATATTTTCGGAGATTGCGGCTGTTTCGGCGATTCGGGCGGAAATCGTGCATTCCAAAATCGTTATGACGCACGCGCCGAGGCAGACTAGAATATGGGTTCTGAGACCTGCCGGGCGGTTGTGCTTTTCACGCTCAAAGCCGATGATGCCGCCGATGATGATCGCGCTTGAAATGCGCAGAATCAGATCCAGCCAACTAAGTTGGTCAGTGGTAAAGCCCATTAAAAAGTCCATGCGAATCAGCCTCCGATCTTCCCTATAATGATGGATAATCGTATCATTTTTTGGTGCAAAAGTCAATGTTCAAATGCCTTTGCGACAGATGAAAAACATCCGCGCAATGGCAATCCTGTGGCTTAAATGTGAAGAATATATAAATACGTTGAAACGAAACAAAACTATGGTATAATTACGCGAATTTGTGCTTTGTATACGGTTTGGAGGGTATATTTTTATGGCCAGCTTTTCTCAGAAGGCGCGGGATCTTTTTGCGCCCAAGGACATGTGTCAGGGTACGCCATGGAAGCGCATCGCGGAATTTGCTTTCCCGATGCTGATCGGTAATTTTGCCCAGCAGCTTTATTCCACGGTGGACGCCATCGTTGTGGGAAAAAGCGCTTGGGGCTATGACGGCCTTGCCGCCGTCGGAAACGCGGGCCCGGTTATCAATTTGCTGCTGGCGCTGTTTGTGGGCATTTCTACCGGCGCGGGCATTTTGGTTTCGCAGTATTTTGGCGCAAAGGACAAGGAAAATCTTTCAAAAACCATCGGCAACTGCATCACCATTACCGCCATTGCATGCGTCATAATTATGATTGCAGGCCCCCTGCTCACAGGCCCTTTGCTGAATGCCATGGGAACGCTTAAAGATCTCTATTCGGACAGCAAGGCGTATCTGGATATCAACTTCTACGGCATCGCGGGCTTTTTCTTCTATAACATCTTCTCCGGTATTTTAAGAGGCTTGGGCGATTCCATCACCGCGCTTGTCATTCTCATTATCACAAGCGTTGTCAATATCGTTTTAGACATTGCGCTGGTTGACAAAATGGGCGTCGCGGGCGTAGCGCTTGCAACGATCATCGCGCAGTTTATTTCCGCGGGTCTGTGCCTCTGGAAGCTTCTTAAGATGAAGGATCTTTTCTCCATCAATAAGTCTACGCTCAGGGTTGAAAAGCGCGTTGTCGTCGGAATCTGTAAGCTCGGTCTTCCCTCCGGCATTACGCAGGCCATCTTCTCCGTGGCTATGATGGTGGTTCAGGGATTGATTAACGGCTTTGAAGACAGCATGTTTGTCGCCTGCAACGTAATGGTTATGCGCGTGGACGGATATGCCATGCTTCCGAATTTCTCCTTCGGTCAGGCCATGGGCACCTTTGCCGGTCAGAACATCGGCGCAAAGCGCATCGACCGTTTGGCCAGCGGAACCAAGCAGGGCTTGATCATGGCGCTTCTGACGGCTGTCGTGCTTACGCCCCTTGTGCTTCTGGGCGGCCCGTTCCTGATGGGTCTTTTCACGGACGAGAAGACGCTTGTTGAGATGGCCATGGGCATGATGTATATCCTCGCCGTCGGCTATATCGCAATGTCCGTAACGCAGGTGCTCTCCGGCACCATGCGCGGCGCGGGCGATACCATGACCCCCATGTGGATTTCCTTCTTAACCACCGTCGCCATCCGCGTGCCCCTGGCCTACGGCCTTGTGTATCTTGCAAAGAATGCGGGCGCGAGCGTTCTTATGCAGGAAAAAATGGTGTTTGTGTCGCTTTTGTGCGCGTGGCTTCTGGGCGCGGCCGTTACCGGCTTTATGTACATGAAGGGTTCCTGGAAGAAAAAGCAGGTCAACGCCATCGAGATGGAACTGAGAAACGCTGCAAAATAAAAAACGAATTTTATAGATCGGGAAGAGGCAATGCGCTTCTTCCCGGTTTTATTTTACAGAAATTGGCGTTGACGCAATCGAACATATGTGCTATAATGCAATTAAATAGAACGTATGTTCGATATCAAAGCGAGGGATAGGCATGGAGCGGGTGATTCTGCATTCGGATGCAAACAGCTTTTACGCATCGGTGGAGTGCGCGAGAAATCCGTCCATCAGGGACAAGCCTGTGGCGGTCTGCGGAGACCCCGAGGCGCGGCACGGAATCGTGCTTACCAAAAACGAACACGCCAAGAAATTCGGCGTCAAAACGGGCGAAGCCATCTGGCAGGCGAAGCAGAAATGTCCAAATCTTGTAATCGTGCCGCCGGATTATCCGAAGTATGTGTCCGTCAGCCGCGAGATGCGCAGGATTTATGAAAGCTATACGGACATGGTGGAAGCGTTCGGGCTGGACGAAAACTGGCTGGATCTATCGCAGCCGAGCTTCAATATCAAAGACGGGGAGCGCATCGCCCACGAAATCCGGGAGCGAATCAAAAAGGAAATCGGGATTACGGTATCGGTGGGCGTGTCGTTCAACAAGGTGTTTGCAAAGCTTGGAAGCGACTACAAAAAGCCGGACGCGGTTACGGTAATTACGCAGGAGAACTTCAAAAAAATCGTATGGCCGCTTCCGGTGAGCGACTTGATTTACGTAGGAGCGCACACGACGGTCAAGCTGATGAACATGGGCATACTCACAATCGGACAGCTTGCGAACACGGACACCGAAACCCTGCGCCGGCGGTTTGGCGTAAACGGCGTGATGCTCAAGGCGTTTTCGATGGGGCTTGACCATTCGCGCGTGATGCAGTCTGACGAAAAAGAAGTCATCAAGTCCATCGGCAACAGCTCAACGCCCCCGCACGATATCAAAACGCCGATCGAAGCCAAAAGCATGATCTATGTTTTGAGCGAATCGGTGGCGGCGCGGCTTCGTGAAAACGGCTTTCGCGCCAAATGCGTGTCGATTTCCGTTCGCGATACGGAATTGCAATGTGCAGGCTGCCAAAGAACGCTCAAGCGGGCGACGCGCCTTTCGGGCGAGATTGCGCGCTCTGCGTTTGAAATGTTTTCAGAGCGATATGCACACCTTCTTCCGCTTCGGTCGATGGGCGTTTCGTGCACTGCTCTTGTGCGCGACGACGCGCCGGAGCAGCTGGATATTTTCGGCGAATGCATGAAGGCGCACAGGGAAGAGGACCTTGAAGATGCCATAGACGGTCTTCGCGGGCGGTTCGGCCATCAGGTGGTAAGGCGGGGAATTGTTTTGTTTGATTCCGCGTTTTCTGAGATGAATCCCAAGGAGGAGCAGACCATTCATCCGGTCGCGTTTTTGAGGGAAGAAAGCCTAAAGTATAAGGCTCCGCCCGAAACGGCGCACGGATAAAATAGATGCAGCTTTGTTTTTGGCGGCGGATAAATGTTTCCTTGCGCGAAATGAAATTGCGTGGTACAATGTTAAAAAGAAGGCAAAAGGGAGGCGGCAGCGTGGAGGACGTTATCAAGGTTACAAAAATCAATGATCGCGTGTTTCTTCTAAACGAAGCGGATCAGGCCACGGGCTATCTGATCGTGGGTCAGAATCAGGCGGCGGTTGTTGATACCATGAACGGCGAGGGAGATCTTTTGAAGGTGGTGAGGGGCATCACCGACCTTCCCGTATTTGTCATCAACACCCATGGCCATGGCGATCATTTCTTTGGAAACATCTATTTTGATAAAGCCTACATCCATCCCTTGGATCTTCCGCTTGTTGAGATGTTCTTAGCATTTGACGGTGCGGACGACTTTTTTAAGGAGAAAAACCGCGCGCTTCCGCCGTTTTCGTCCGTGAAAGGCGGAGATACCTTCGACCTTGGCGGAGCGACTCTTGAAATTATCGAAATTCCCGGGCATACGCCGGGCGGAATTCTTGTGCTTCTGAAGGAAGACCGCCTGCTCTTTACCGGCGACTCCATCAACCGCCATCTATGGATGCAATTGGACGGCTGCCTTGAGATGGGCGAGTATGCAAAGGTGCTTGAGAGCCTTCTGTACCTTAAAAACGAAGCGGATTATATTCTGCACGGACACGCCAAGCGCGCGGAGCCCGTTTCCCTGATGGACGACCTTTTAAAGGGCGTAAAGGAGCTTGCAAACGGTGAAGGCGAAGATGACGACGTGTACCGCTGGTTCGGCGGCGAGGCAAGACAGCATGTGTTTGCCGAAAACAGCGTGATCTGCTACAACAGAAAATAAGGGGGAGGAACGATCATGTTTTCCTTGAAAAAATACCATGCGCCTGATTTTTCGGGCGAGCGGTTTGTAAACGCGCCGGATGCGAAATTTGAAGAGGTAACGACCGACGGCGTCGCGCCCATGGCGTATCACGCGATGAGCATTTATCCCGAATATATGAAAATCGACGGCAAGTGGACGCTGGCTGAGGAAAGCCGCATGGACTGCGTTGCGGTTCTGAATGAGGACAAGAGCATTTCGGTCAAGGAATTCAGGCTGCTTAAAAAGGGCGAACACGTGCTGGTCGGAAGGACGGAGGACGCAAGCGAGGGCATTTTCCTGCATGCGGACGGCTTTAGTGAGGAAAAGGTGCAGGAGGAAGCGTTTTCCTTCAGAAGAAACCGGAGCCGCGAAACCGCGTATTCGCAGGATTATCAGGAATTGTACGACCTTCTTAATTACGAAAAGGATCATGGCAAAATTGTATGGGTCATGGGTCCGGCGTTCGCGTTCGACCACGACGCGAGAAACGCGATGTCGAGCCTGATCGAACACGGCTATGTCCATGCGGTGCTTGCCGGAAACGCGCTTGCCACGCACGACCTTGAGGCGGCGTATCTGGGAACCGCGCTCGGACAGGACGTGTATATGCACATTTCTCAGCCCAACGGTCACTACAACCATCTGGATACCATCAACCGTGTCAAGCATTACGGAAGCGTAAAGGCGTTTATCGAAAATGAAAAAATCGATAACGGCGTAATCTACAACTGCGAAAAATACGGCGTTCCCTATATTCTCGGCGGCTCTATCCGCGACGACGGTCCGCTGCCGTGCGTGTACGGGGATGTGTACAAAGCGCAGGACGCAATGAGAAATGAATTGCGCACGGCGACCACCGTTATTTGTTTAGCCACCATGCTCCACACCATTGCTACCGGCAATATGACGCCGTCCTACCGCGTGACCAAGGACGGAGAGGTAAGACAGGTGTATTTCTACTGTGTAGACGTATCGGAGTTCACGGTCAACAAGCTCTCCGACCGAGGCAGCCTCTCCTCGCGTGGCATCGTGACCAACGTTCAGGACTTCGCGGTGCTGCTTGAAAAGGCGCTGGTAAAGTAAAAAAATGCTCCCTTTATTGGGGAGCGTTCAAGTCATCAAAAAAGTGCCTTTTTTGATGAGAGGGGCCGATTTCCTGAAATCCTGCGGGATTTCCGGGCGAAAATCGGAAAGGGGAAGCGTTTTCAGTCGCTGCGCTTTGTGAAAACGCGCGATTTTTAAGTACATGCCGCCAAAATCGATTGAAAATGGAGAGGGAGTGCG